>CASGAH010000034.1 GCA_949299375.1 uncultured Eubacteriales bacterium
GGTAATAATACTTATTGGGGATAAAGGTCGGAGGCGTAAGCCGCTTGCACGACTGGGCAGTTACAAGCCCATTCCCTTTAGGGGATGGGTAGTTGACGACGCTGTTCCATTGCAGGAAAATAAAGGAGGACAAGGGAGACATGAGAATTGCATTGATCAATGAAAACAGTCAGGCGGCAAAAAATGAGATGATTGAACGTGCCCTGAAAACGGTTGTGGAGCCGATGGGGCATGAAGTGAGAAACTATGGGATGTATACGCCGGAAGATGCGTGTCAGCTCACCTACGTGCAGATTGGAATTTTGGCTGCGGTTTTGCTGAACTCAGGCGCCGCAGACTATGTGATTACCGGATGCGGGACAGGAGAAGGCGCAATGCTTGCCTGCAATTCATTTCCGGGTGTGATCTGCGGGCATGTGGAGGATGCACTGGATGCGTACACGTTCGCACAGATCAACGATGGAAATGTCATCGCCATCCCATTTGCAAAAGGATTTGGATGGGGAGGCGACTTGAATCTGCAGTATATTTTTGAAAAACTTTTTGCGGAGGAGAGTGGTCAGGGATACCCGAGAGAACGTGCGGTTCCCGAAAAACGAAACAAAAAAATATTGGACGAAGTAAAGCGCGTCACCTATCAGGAGCTGCCGGTAATCCTGAAAAAACTCGATCGGGATCTCGTAAAAGGAGCGCTCAGCGGTGAAAAGTTTCAAGAATACTTTTTGGCGGATTGTAAGTCCGAGAAACTGCGGGAACTTGTAGCGTCGATTTTGGAGTAAATCCTGCAGAATGCACCGGATTTTCATCAGGAGGAGGGGGAAAAAGTGGATTATAAGAAGATTCAGGACTATTTTATTTATTTTATGTTTTACTCTGTTATCGGATGGATATATGAGGTCTTTCTAGAAGTTGTTGTATATCGATGGGGATTTTCCAACCGTGGAGTTTTGATGGGGCCATATTGTGTCGTTTACGGCTTTGGCGCGGTCATCTTGCTGCTGACATTGTCAGAATTAAAAAAGAAGAGAATAAAAATCGGACCGATTCTCATCACACCTCTTCTCGTGTTCCTGGGAATTGTGTTCCTCACAACGCTAATTGAATTGATTGCCAGCTATGTGATGGAATGGACTATGGGCGAATGGCAGTGGGATTATACGAGATTTGCGTGGAACTTTCAGGGAAGAATCGCGCCCAATCCGAGCATTCGCTTTGGGATTGGAGGCATGGTGATTTTGTATTTGCTTCACCCGCTTGCGCTGCAATACACGGAAAGGGCAAATCCAACGGTTCAGAAAATCATTGCGTGGACATTGGCCGTGATAATGGCTGTGGAGTGTGTGGTCTTCCTCGCTGGAAAACTAATTTGACAGTGTGCCCAACCCCTTGTCCCGTTCTCTGCGGAAAACGAATTTGTAAAAAAATAGATAACAGGGGCTTGAAAAAATTCAAAAAGAATATATACTTATTTGTATGAATATGAGACAGAAAGAACGCTGGACCGGGAGGCAGGTTCAGGTTATGGATACTGGATTCGATACGCAGCTGTTTTTGATGGTTTATCGGAAGCAATACAATCATACTATGATGATTACTACAGACCGATTTATGAGAGCTGGAGAGAGGAAGTCCCGTGGTAAGCCGACTGTTTTGTGTACTCTGACATTCGACCATTGTGGTGGAAGGCACAAGAAAAAATGATAGGAGCAGAAAATCTGCAAAAAAATCGCTCAGATTAGGAGGAAAAACTCCGAACTGAGCGTTTTTTTTTTTGCATGATACGCCCGCAGTATCGCGGCGGATAGAGGCGCCTTTTCTTCCCATATCCAATTGAGCCGCTATGCCTGTGATCTATTTACATATATTTTACATTCACTTTACGAAAGGATGCTTTTGAATTTGAAATAGATGCATTAAACTTTACAGAGAGGTTTTATGCGCCGGTGCGCAAAAAAGTGGGGGAAAGACCCCGATTCCATGAAGAGAGATCCGTATTCTATAATACGGAAAGGAGTTGAACTATGCAGGGGGAACATCAGATAATCAAATTGGTCTACCAGGCAAAAAAAGATATGCAGAAGGCAGACGATCTGATTCGAAGCTATATTCCGTATATCCGATCGGAAGCATCAAAATTCCTTTCCCGGTTCTGTACAGAGCAGGATGATGAGTTTAGTATCGCCATGATTGCTTTTCATGAGGCAATTCTGGGATACGAAAAGAGCCGAGGCTCTTTCCTGCAGTACGCGTCTATGTTAATCCGAAGCCGATTGATCGACTATCATCGAAAGGAGGTTCGACATCGAGGACACATTTCCTTGCAGGAGGAAATCAAAGAGGGAGAGCGGACGCTGATGGAGGAGTTGGCGGACAAGAATGATCCGATTGAGGAGTCCGTGAATTTGCAGGCAACGCAAAGAGAAATTGAAGAATTGTCGCAGATACTGCCGCAGTTTGGCGTCAGCTTTTCGGATGTTGCAGACAATTCTCCCAAGCAAGAGCGGACGCTGGAGGCGTGTATGGCGGCTGTCCGCTATGCCGCTGCAAATCGGTTTCTGTTGGATCTTTTGCTGAAAAAGAAAAAACTTCCATTGGCACAGTTGGCAGCGGGATGCGGAGTGGAGCGAAAAACGTTGGAGCGTCATAGGAAATACATCTTAATCATGCTTTTAATCCAGACCAACGGATATGAAAATATCCGTTGGCACATAAAAGAGGCCCTGAACAGGAAAGGGGGGATGACAGCATGAAATATATGGTAATGGAATGTCATTTCAGCTATGCAGTTGTGTTAGATGAAGAAGGGAAATTTTGGAATGTTGCCAATCTGCACTATGAAACGGGGCAGATTGTTGCAGAAGTTGTTAAGATGGAAATCCCTCTCGAAAAAGAGGAAACGGTTCCCCGGAAGTCAAATCGTTGGATTTATGGACTGGCAGTTGCAGCAGCCTGCCTTGTCCTGGCGATGACATCGCTGCTCCAAATCAATCAGATGCCATATGCTTCGGTATATCTTACCATTAACCCGGAAGTTCTCATCGGCGTCAACCGAAAAGATGAAGTCGTTCGGCTGGAGGGATGCAATGAGGATGGGAAACGGTTGATAGATGGCTTTGCTTACCAAAAGGAAGAGATAAGCAGAGTGATGGATCAATTGATTGATCGCGCCATTGAGATGGGATATCTTCATGAGGGAGGCCAAATTTCACTTACGCTGGATGCCAATGAGGAGTGGATCATCCGCCATAAGGATCCGATCACAGAACATCTGATAGAATATGTATCGCAAAAAATGAGTGTGACCATTGAGGTGATTCAAAAAAACGCACAGAAGCAGGAGGCGATCATTCCGGTCAGACCCGACAAAGACACAGAAAGCAGTTTTGAGGAAGATTCCGGCGACTCAGGGTATGAGGAGGAAACGGAAGATTCCGGCGACTCAGGGTATGAGGAGGAAACGGAAGATTCCGGCGACTCAGGGTATGAGGAGGAAACGGAAGATTCCGGCGACTCAGGGTATAAAGAGGAAACGGAAGATTTCGGCGACTCAGGGTATGAGCGACTCAGACTATGAGGAGGAAATCCCTGAGGATTAAAAAAAAATTAAAAAAAAGAAGATACAACCCCGATTTGAAAAGGGAGGATCCGTAATCTATCTATGTAAAGAAAAAAAGAGAAATTTTCAAAAAGGAGAGAAGAAAATGAACAATGGGAAACGAAGATCGATTTTAGGTATCGCAGCGGCATGGGTGATGTGTGTGGCACTTTTGGTGGGATGCGGCAGTGTAGGACCGGCAGCCGGATTTTCCAGTGGAGGAACATTGGTTTTGCGAGTGAATCCGGAGATTGAAATCGCGTATGATGAGAATGGAATGGTTACGGAAATCAAAGGAAGAAACGATGACGGAAAAGAGATGGTAGCATCGTATTCCGGATATGAGGGAAAAGAAACCCGTCAGGTTGTAACAGATCTGGTAGAGATGATCGGGGAAGCCGGCTATTTTGTAGAAGAGATAGAAGGGAAAAATCGCCAGATCATTATCGAAATTGAATCGGGATCCAGCCTTCCGTACGAGGCATTTTTGGATGAGGTTGTTTCCGACGTTCACAACTGCATTCAAAATAACAGTTGGAACAGCATGATCGATGTAGAGGGAGAAAGTAACTACGGTATGAGTGATTACGTAGACACAGATTACGGCCCGGACAGCGACGGAGTGACAGACTATGATGACGGGACAACGGACTATGACGATGGAACGACAGACTATGACGATGGAACGACAGACTATGACGACGGGACAACGGACTATGACGATGGAACGACAGATTACGATGACACAGATTATGGCCCGGACAACGACGGAGTGACGGATTATGATGACGGGACAACGGACTACAACGATGGAACAACAGACTACGATGACGGGACAACAGACTATAACGACACAGACTACGGTCCGAACAATGACGGAATGACGGATTACGATGACGGAACAACGGACTACGACGACACAGATTATGGCCCGAACAACGACGGAGTGACGGACTATGATGATGGGGATTCCGGTTATGATGATGGAGATTCTGGCTATGATGATGGGGATTCTGATTATGAGGATGGAGATTCCGGCAATTCATGACAGCAAATTCGTGGATAAGAGAAAAAGAACCCTGCAAGATGCGCCATGAGTGGAAGTACAGCATCAGCTTCCAGGAGGCCTGGGTGATGTCGTCCCGACTGCAGAAGATTTTTCAACGCGACAAGTATACAGGCTCACACGGTTCCTACCGTGTGAGCAGCCTCTACTTTGATACACCATATGATAAGGCGCTGCGCCAGAAATTGAATGGTGTTTCGTCTCGGGAAAAGTTCCGCCTTCGTTATTACGGGGAGGATACGTCCCGGATTCGCTTGGAGAAGAAATGGAAAATCAATGGATTGTGCGGAAAGTATGGGGCATGGCTTACAGAAGACGAGGTTCGGCGGATTCTGTGCGGAGACAGTGAGCTGCTGCTGCAAAAAGAATCCCCGGTATTGCTTGAATTTTACAGCAAGCTGCGCGGACAGCTCCTGTCCCCCACGACAATTGTGGCATATGACCGTGAGGCGTTTTTGTATGAGCCTGGAAACGTGCGGATTACGATAGACCGAAACGTTCGAACCCGGATTGGAAGCAAGGCGTTTCTCAATCCACGGCTGGAATTCACCGACATCTCAGAAAATCAGGCGATTTTAGAGGTAAAGTATGATGCGTTTCTGCCGGAAGTCGCTCAGAGAATGGTTCAGCTGCCAGGCTGCCGCCTCGTGTCATTTTCCAAATATGCCATATGCCGCAAATACGATTGAGAGGAAGAATGCAATATGTTTCAGTTTCAGGATATTTTTAAATCCAGCTTTCTGGAAAATGTGGGATCCATCACATTGCTTGACATGGCACTTGCACTTGCACTGTCATTTGCAATCGGACTTTTCATTTTCTTTATTTACAAACAATGCTATGCGGGGGTTATGTACTCTTCCAACTTTGGCGTGACGCTAATTGCGCTGTGCATGATTACTTCCCTGCTGATTCTGGCCGTGACAAGCAATGTTGTGCTGTCTCTTGGTATGGTAGGTGCGTTGTCGATTGTCCGATTTCGCGCTGCAATCAAAGAACCGTCCGAGATTGCCTTTTTATTCTGGAGCATTGCGGCAGGGATTGTGCTGGCCGCCGGATTTTTACCGCTGGCTGTTTTTGGAAGCCTGCTGATTGGATTGATGCTGATTGTATTTTCCGGTCACAAGGAGTTTGAAAAGCCCTACATTCTCGTACTGCACTGTGAAACCGTTGATTCTGAGCAAAAAGCCTATCAGATGGCTGCCGGGAGGGCGAAAAAACTGTCGATGAAAAGCAAAAGTGTTGTTTCCGGATGCATTGAACTGAACTATGAAATTCGCCTGAAAGATGCGGACACCTCTTTCCTCAATGAACTGGCAAATCTGCCGGGAGTGACGTATGCAGCGATGGTATCGTACAATGGAGATTATATGAGTTAAAGCGATGCTGAAATCAAAATATATTGACTGGATTTGCATAATAGTGATGGCAGCTGCGCTGTCCGGGACGATTCTTTTCTGGGATGGGGAATCGTTTGGACTGACCCGGGCATCCCGTTCCCCTGGATATGAGAATCGGCTCTTTGATTCCTCCATAGTTCACGAGGTTGATATCATAATAGAAGACTGGGAACAATTTCTGGAGCAGGCCAGTGAGGAGGAATATCATTCGTGCAGCATTGTCATTGACGGAGAGGCCTTTTCGCATGTGGGACTGCGGGTAAAGGGGAATAACTCGCGGCGCCTGACGGAAACGTATGGATTGGAGCGCTATAGCCTGAAAGTCGAGTTTGATCATTACACAGCGGGGAGTTATTATGGACTGGACAAGTTTTCGCTGGATTCTTCTTTTCAGGACAATAGTTATATGAAAAACTGGATTGCCTACGATATGATGGAGAAGATGGGAGTGCCGACGCCGCTGCGCAGCTACACGTGGGTGCGCGTAAATGGAGAGGACTGGGGACTTTTCTTGGCAATAGAAGAACCGGAAGAATCCTTTGCCAGACGCCAATTCGGAAAAAATCATGGAAATCTCTACAAGCCAGACTATCGTTCTCTCAATGCGGAAAATGCAGATGTGCATTTGCGGTACATTGACGAGTCGATCGAAAGCTACGACAATATTTTCCGAAATGCGAAATTTGAGGTGTCAGAAGCGGAAAAGCGGCGTGTGATCCATGCGCTGAAAGTACTCGATACAGGAGAGAATCTGGAATCTGTGATTCATATCGATGAAGTGCTTCGCTATTTCACCGTGCAGGTGTTTGTCGTCAACCTGGACAGCTATCTTGGAAAGACGGGGCACAACTATTTTCTATATGAAGAAAATGGAATTTTAAGCATCCTTCCATGGGATTATAACCTGGCATTTGCCACGTACTCCCTCGGGATGCCAAATCCGATCAACGACTCCACGAAATACGTCAATTATCCCATTGACACACCGGCAAGCGGGGAGATCATGAAAAAACGCCCGCTGTACCATCATTTGATGAAAAACAATGCATATTTTGCAAAGTATCACGCATACTTCGATCAGCTCATCTCCGAGTATTTCGAGAGCGGGTACTTTCAACAGTGGATCGCCCGGACAACACAGATGATTGCTCCGTACGTAGAAAAAGATCCCACCGCCTTTTGTTCTTACGAGGATTTTCTGCTAGCGGTAGATACAATTACAGAATTTCGGAACAATACCTTCCACAATCCGGGGACAACAACAAGACCGTACAAACTTCGTAGATGCTTCCAGCGTATGGCTTCCAGACATGGGAGAAATCGAAGACTTAAAACAAAAATAATCCAAACCCAGCGAAATCCATCCGGACAGCGAACCGCGAAGTTGTGAGCGGGATGCGCCGGTTAAGCGCCTCCTTAAAGTGTCAAGCGTACCTGGCACTTTAGGGAGGCGTTTGCTGTCCAGACAAACCGTTCCCGGGCATCACAATACAGAACAAAAGTTCGAAAAAACAACTATACTTTTTCCGGTTTTTGTGATAAACTAGGAAGGACAACAGAGGATCGGCCGAATCGGGGAGAAATTCTCGCCCGGTCCCAAAAGAAAAGACTGGAAAAAAAGAGGGAATCGTATGGACCATTTCAAATTGGTATCGGAATATACGCCTACGGGGGATCAGCCGCAGGCAATTGAGTCGCTTGTCAGAGGTTTTCAGGAAGGGAATCAATGTCAGACGCTGCTTGGGGTTACGGGTTCCGGAAAGACGTTTACAATGGCCAATGTGATCCAGGCACTGAACAAACCGACGCTGGTGATTGCCCACAACAAGACGCTTGCCGCTCAGCTCTACGGTGAATTTAAAGAATTTTTTCCGGAGAATGCGGTGGAGTATTTTGTCTCCTACTACGACTACTATCAGCCGGAGGCGTATATTCCGTCGACTGACACGTATATTGAAAAGGACTCGGCCATCAATGATGAGATTGACAAGCTGCGTCTGTCTGCAACGGCGGCGCTCTCTGAGCGATCGGACGTTATCATTGTGGCGTCGGTCTCCTGCATCTATGGCCTTGGAAGTCCGATTGACTACCAGGAGATGGTTGTCTCTCTGCGCCCTGGGATGGAGAGGGACCGGGACGAGGTGATTCGCAAGCTGATAGACATCCAATATATGCGAAACGACATAGACTTTAAGCGCGGAACGTTTCGGGTGAGAGGAGATGTCCTGGAGATTTTTCCGGCGAACTGGGGAGAGGAAGCTGTCCGGGTGGAGTTTTTTGGGGACGAGATTGACCGGATTGGCGTGTTTGACCCGTTAACGGGCACTGTCAAGAGCTGGCTTCAGCATACGGCAATTTTCCCGGCGTCCCACTATGTCGTATCGAGAGAGAGGATGGAGGAGGCGGCGAAGACGATTGAGGCAGAATTGAAAGAACAGGTTGCCTTCTTCCGGGGGAGAGATCGCTTTCTTGAGGCACAGCGCATCTCGGAGAGGACGCATTTTGATGTGGAGATGATGCGGGAAACCGGATTCTGCTCTGGCATTGAGAATTATACGAGGCATCTGGCCGGCACTGCCCCGGGAGAAGCGCCCAACACGCTGATGGATTATTTCCCGGACGATTTTCTGATCATTGTAGATGAATCGCACATTACCCTTCCGCAAGTGAGGGGGATGTTTGCGGGAGACCGTTCCCGAAAGACAACGCTTGTGGATTATGGATTTCGTCTTCCCTCTGCGCTGGATAACCGTCCGCTGAATTTTGAGGAATTCGAATCAAAGATCAGTCAGATTCTGTTTGTGTCCGCCACTCCGGGGGAGTATGAAGCGCGGCACGAGCTGCTTCGCGCAGAACAGGTCATCCGGCCCACAGGACTTCTAGACCCGGAAGTTGAGGTTCGCCCGGTGAGAGGACAGGTGGATGATCTGATCGGAGAGATCAACAGGACGACAAAGGAAAAGAACAAAGTGCTGGTGACAACGCTGACGAAGAAAATGGCGGAAGATTTGACGGATTATCTGAAAGGGGCAGGAATCCGTGTAAAATATCTCCACTCGGACATTGACACGTTAGAGCGCGCCCAGATCATCCGGGATATGCGTCTGGATGTGTTCGATGTCCTTGTGGGAATCAATCTGCTCCGGGAAGGGCTGGACATTCCGGAGATTGCGCTTGTTGCAATTCTCGATGCGGACAAGGAAGGATTTCTCCGCTCGGAGACATCTCTGATTCAGACCATCGGGCGGACCGCCCGCAATGCAAAGGGACGGGTTATTATGTATGCCGATGGAATGACAGAATCGATGAGCCGGGCGATCGGGGAGACAAAACGGAGGCGGGAAATCCAGCAGGCCTACAATGAAGCGCACGGAATTACACCCCAGACGATACACAAAGCAGTCCGCGATCTGATCCGCATCTCGAAGAAGGCGGAGGAGGCGTCCAGCCATCTGGAGAAAGATCCGGAATCGATGAGCCGTGGGGAGCTGGAGAAACTGATCCGGAAGATGAACAAGAAGATGCGGGAAGCCGCAGCGGAATTGAATTTTGAGGCTGCGATGGAACTGCGGGACAAGATGCGGGAGCTGATGAAACATTTGGAAGAAATGGAAGGGAGAACGTGATGCCCGAGAAACAATACATTAAAATCCGGGGGGCAAGGGAACACAACCTCAAAGGACTCGATGTCGATATTCCGAGAAATGAACTTGTCGTGCTTACCGGGCTGAGCGGGTCCGGAAAATCTTCCCTTGCATTTGATACGATCTACGCAGAGGGGCAGCGCCGCTATATGGAGTCGCTCTCCTCATATGCCCGTCAATTTCTCGGACAGATGGAGAAACCGGAAGTAGACCAGATCGAAGGCCTCTCACCGGCAATTTCCATTGACCAGAAGTCGACAAACCGCAATCCCCGCTCTACGGTGGGAACGGTGACAGAAATTTATGATTACTTTCGGCTCCTCTACGCCCGCATAGGCATTCCCCACTGCCCAAAGTGCGGCAGGGAGATCAAAAAGCAGACCGTCGATCAGATGACCGATCAGATTATGGAGCTCCCGGAGCGGACGAAACTGCAGCTGCTTGCGCCGGTGGTGCGCGGGAAGAAAGGCCGCCACGAGAAGGTTTTGGAACAGGCCAAGAAAAGCGGTTATGTCCGTGTCCGAGTTGACGGAACTCCATATGACTTGTCAGAAGAGATCCTCCTTGACAAAAACAAAAAACATGAGATTGAAATTGTCGTGGACCGGCTTGTCATCAAGCCCGGGCTAGAACGGCGCTTGGCAGATTCCATAGAACAGGTGCTCAAATTGACGGACGGACTTCTCCTTGTGGATGTCATCGGGGGAGAACCGATGCTGTTCAGCCAGAACTTTTCCTGCCCGGAATGCGGCATCGGAATCGATGAGATTGAGCCGAGGAGTTTTTCGTTCAACAATCCATTCGGCGCCTGCCCGGAGTGCTACGGGCTTGGATACCGGATGGAATTTGATGAAGATCTGATGATACCCGACAAGAGCCTCAGCATTGCGAAAGGGGCGATTGCGGCGATGGGATGGCAGTCCTGCACAGAGAAGGGAAGTTATACGAGAGCGATTCTCGATGCGCTTTCGGAACATTTTCAGTTTTCTCTGGATACCCCGTTTGCGCAGTATCCAAAAGCGATTCACGACATTTTGATTCACGGGACAGGAGAGACGGTGAAGGTTCACTACAAGGGACAGCGCGGAGAAGGGGTATATGATGTCACCTTTGAAGGGCTGATCCGCAACATGGAGCGGCGCTACCGGGAGACATCTTCCGAGACAATGAAGGCGGAGTACGAGTCGTTTATGAGAATCACGCCCTGCAAGCGCTGCCGCGGGATGCGGCTGAAAGAGGAATCGCTTGCCGTCACGGTGGACGGGAAAAATATATTTGAAGTAACCAATCTGTCCATCCGGAAACTCCAGACATTTTTGCGGGAGCTGAAGCTGACGCCGATGCAGGAGGCCATCGGGGCGCAGGTTCTCAAGGAGATTAAGGCCCGCACGCAGTTTCTCATCGACGTCGGGCTGGATTATCTGAGTTTGTCGAGAGCTACGGCAACGCTGTCCGGAGGAGAATCGCAGAGAATCCGGCTTGCGACGCAGATCGGCTCAGGGCTTGTGGGAGTCGCCTATATTTTGGACGAGCCAAGCATAGGGCTGCACCAGAGAGACAATGACAAGCTTTTGCGCACATTGATTCATCTGAAAGATCTGGGCAACAGCGTCCTTGTCGTAGAGCACGATGCGGATACGATGATGGCGGCGGACTGCATTGTGGACATCGGACCAGGGGCGGGAGACCACGGCGGCGAAGTTGTGGCAGTCGGATCGGCGCAGGAGATCATGGACAATCCGGATTCCATCACCGGGGCCTATTTAAGCGGAAGACGAAAGATCCCAGTTCCCGAAAAAAGGAGGACGCCGGAAAGCTATGTGACCATTTTCGGGGCGGCGCAGAACAATCTCAAAAACATCACGGTGAAAATACCGCTTGGAGTGTTTACCTGTGTCACAGGAGTGTCCGGATCCGGGAAATCGTCTCTCGTCAATGAAATTCTCTATAAAAATCTGGCGAAGAAGCTGAATCGGGCACACGAAATTCCCGGGGCTTTTCAGCGGATGGAAGGCATCGAGCAGCTGGACAAAGTCATTGCCATTGATCAGAGTCCCATTGGCCGGACGCCCCGCTCCAATCCGGCCACATATACCGGCGTGTTTGATCTGATTCGCGACTTGTTTGCCTCCACTGCCGACGCGAAGGCAAAAGGTTATGCAAAGGGGCGATTCAGCTTCAACGTCAAGGGCGGACGCTGCGAGGCGTGCAGCGGGGATGGCATGATCAAGATTGAGATGCATTTTCTGCCGGACGTATATGTGCCGTGTGAGGTGTGCCATGGAAAGCGCTACAATCGGGAGACGCTGGAAGTGCTCTACAAGGGAAAGAGTATTTATGATGTGCTGAATATGACGGTGGAGGAGGCAATGACGTTTTTTGGAAATGTCCCGGCGATCCGAAGAAAAATAGAAACGCTATTTGAAGTAGGGCTTTCCTACATTCGTCTTGGACAGCCCTCTACGACGCTGTCCGGCGGAGAGGCACAGCGCGTCAAGCTGGCGACAGAGCTGAGCCGGCGCAGCACGGGCAGGACCATCTACATTCTGGATGAGCCGACGACAGGACTTCACTTTGCTGATGTGCATCAGCTGACGAACATTTTGCAGAAGCTGGCCGACGGGGGAAATACCGTTGTCGTCATCGAGCACAACCTGGATGTGATTAAGACGGCCGATTACATCATCGATCTGGGCCCGGAGGGCGGCGACGGAGGCGGAACGGTTGTGGCAGCCGGAACACCGGAGGAGGTCGCCGGTCAGGACAATTCCTACACCGGGCAGTATCTCAAAAAATATTTGCATTGACAAGGGGACGGCACAAATTTGGCGGGGCCTCTTGATTTTGTGGAGTTGTCTGATATAATAACAGGGAAACTGAATGGGATGATCAAATGACGATGGGGGCAAATGGTATGGCTGTTGTACGAATCAAAAAAGGCGAAGGGCGATTCCTAAAGGCGGGAGGAGCCTGGATTTATGACAATGAGATTGATGAAGTTCGAGGGGCGTTTTCCAATGGGGATCTCGTCACGGTGGAGGATTACAACGGGTTTGTCCTGGGGACAGGATTCATGAATACCAATTCCACCATCCGCATCCGCATGATGACGCGAAAAAAAGATCAGAAGATAGACCGCGCATTTTTGGCGCAGAGAGTCCGGGACTGCATCGATTACCGCCGCCATACGATTGACATGAGCTGCTGCCGCCTGATTTTTGGGGAGGCGGATTTTCTGCCGGGATTTGTCGCAGACAAATTTTCGGATATTCTTGTCATACAGTGTCTGGCGCTTGGGATGGAAGCGTTTAAAATGGATCTTGTAAAAGAGCTGAAGCTTCAGCTGGAGGAGATCGGGATGCCAATCCGGGGGGTGTATGAGAGAAGCGATGCGAAAGTTCGCACACAGGAGGGATTGGAGCGCGTGAAAGGATTCCTCTCTGCGCCGTTCGACACGAAGGTGCCGATTGTGGAAAACGGGGTTCGCTATTTTGTAGATGTGGAGGAAGGACAAAAGACCGGTTTCTTTCTCGATCAGAAAAACAACCGGGCGGCCATTCACCGGCTCTGCCCGGGCGCAAAGGTGCTGGATTGCTTTACCCACACCGGCTCCTTCGCGCTGAATGCGGGGAAAGCAGGCGCGTCAAGTGTGCTCGGAGTGGATGCGTCGGAGCTTGCCATTTGCCAGGCGCAGGAAAATGCCAGACTCAACGGGCTGGAGGAGACGGTGCGTTTTCAGACGGCAGATGTGTTTGCACTTTTGCCCGAGCTGGAGGAGCAGGGAGAGCAGTTTGACCTTGTCATTCTCGACCCCCCGGCGTTTACAAAGTCCCGGAATTCTGTGAAAAATGCGATCAGAGGATATCGGGAAATCAACCGCAGAGGGATGAAGCTTGTCCGGGACGGAGGATATCTGGCCACTTGCTCCTGCTCTCATTTCATGACGCCGGAATTGTTTGAGGAGACGATTCGGCAGGCTGCCGCCCACGCGGGGAAACGGCTGCGCCAGATCGAATACCGCACACAGGCGCCGGACCATCCGATTTTGTGGGCGGCGGAGGAATCCTACTATTTGAAATTTTATATTTTCCAGGTGTGCAGTGAAAAGTAACGGGAGGACTATGGGGAAAAAGAAGAGAGGAAAGGCCATTGTCTGCCTCCTCATCCTGATTGGTCAGTGGCTTGCCGGCCAGACTCTGGCATTGGGTGCCATCCTTATGACAAAGGAAGGGGAGGACCGGGGACCAGAGCTAAGCTGCAGGGCTTACTGCGTGATGGACAGGGACAGCGGCGAGATTTTGTTTTCCAAAAATGCGGATCGGGCATATCCTCCGGCGAGCATCACGAAAGTTCTGACGGCGCTTGTCGTCGCCGAGCAATGCAAAAACCTGGATGTTCCCATTCTCGTTCCGGAAGAGACATTTGAGGATCTGGAACTGGTCAGTTCTTCCCTGACCCCTCCGGCAAGGGCTATGGAGCAGCTGACAGTGCGGGACCTTCTCTACGGAATGATTCTGGCGTCCGCAAATGAGTGCGCCAGCGCGCTGGCCTGCTTTCTGTCGGGGAGCGCGGAGGCGTTTGCAGATCAGATGAACGAGAGAGCCAGACAGGCGGGAGCCACAAACAGCCATTTTGTCAATGCGCATGGGCTGGATGCCCCGTCCCATCGGGCGACGGCTTCGGATATGGCGCGAATATTTCAAGCTGCGCTGGACAATCCGGTGGCCTGTGAAGTGCTTTCTGCCAGAGAATATACGATTCCGGCGAACACGGTTTCCGGCGAGCGCAAGCTCACGATGGGACATGCGATGGTAAACGGGAGCTGGCAGGCAGAGGGCGTCTATGCGGGGAAAACCGGATTTACCGTGAAGGCGGGGCGCACACTGCTGACTGCTGTGAGACGAAACGGCCGGGATCTTCTTATTGTGACGATGGGATCGGAGGCGGCCTCCATTTACTGGGATGCGCAGATTCTGATGGACTACAGCTTTGCCATGCTGTCCGGGCAGGAATGGGAAGCGCCCCCGATTGTCTGCAGCCTTCGGGTCTCCTCGTCCGGCCCGGACGGATGTGTGGTGAGCGGATGGATGAGCGACGCCGTCGTTCGGGCAGAAGCGGCTGTCTGGAGCATCGCGGGCGGACAGGACGATCTGCTCTGGCAGGAAGTGACGCTTCAGGACAACTGGGCGTCGTTTGTGCTGGACTGTGCAGACCACGGAGGGGAAATGGGCCTTTACACCGTCATCTTCTACGGATATGCCGCAGACGGGAGTTCACACGGCGTCTCGGCGGATGTCCTTGTGACGGGAAATCCGCTTCCTCTTGGGATGCTCGACTGGAACGGCGGACGATATTGGATTTTGGAGAACCGAACTCCGGCAGTCGGGATTTGTGAGACAGAAGAAGGCGTCTTTTTTGCGGACGCCGCGGGAAAGATTCAGACCGGAGCCGTGGTGTCGGATGGTGCGGTTGTGCTGTTAGAGGAAGAGAGCGGAACAATGGCGGACGGGTGGCACTTTTTCGGCGGGGATTTCTACTACATGCAGAAATCGGGAGAGGCGGCCGTCGGACGGATGCAGATCGACGGAAGGCTTTACGAATTTGACCTGGAGGGAAGGCTTGTGCGGGGACGACTGTTTCCCGCCACGCTGCACACAATCGCTCCCGAAGCGGAGACAGATTGAAAAATAGGAGGAAGCTGCGCAGGAGCGCTGTGCGCGGCAGGAAAGAGGATTTTGCTTATGAAATGGAAAAAGTTTACTATCCATACGACGACCGCAGCAGTAGACTACATCAGTCAGCTGCTGGCGCGTGTCGGGATTGACGGGATTGAGATAGAAGACAATGTTCCCCTCACTGAGGCGGAGACGAAGGGAATGTTTATCGACCTGCTGCCGGAACTGCCGCCGGATGACGGGACGGCGCGGGTGACGTTTTACCTGGATGACACGCAGGAGACATCAGACGTCATGCAGACGGTTCGGGACGGACTGGAGGAATTGCGAAGCGATATCGACATTGGAAGCGGTCAGATTGATGTCGGAGAGACAGAGGATGTGGACTGGATCAACAACTGGAAGCAGTTTTTTAAGCCGTTTGTCGTGGACGACATTCTCATCAAGCCGACCTGGGAGGATGTCCCTGAAGAGCATCGGGACAAGCTTTTGATTCAGATCGATCCGGGAACGGCCTTTGGAACCGGGATGCATGAGACGACACAGCTTTGCATCCGGGGAATCCGAAAATATATGAAGCCCGGGGACCGTATGTTGGATGTTGGAACGGGGAGCGGTATTTTGGCCATTTGCGCGCTGAAGCTTGGCGCTAGCACAGCCTTTGGAACCGATCTGGATGAGAATACAGTCTGCGCAGTCCGCGAAAATGTGCAGGCCAACAACCTGGATGAGGCGCGCTTTCCGCTGATGATCGGAAATCTGATTGACGACCGCGCAGTAAAAGATGCGGCGGGATACGAGGCCTATGACATTGCAGTGGCAAATATATTGGCGGATGTCATTCTTCCGCTTCAAAGAGAGATTGTGCCGCATTTAAAAGAGGGAGGGATTTTCATCACCTCCGGCATTATTGACACAAAGGAAGCGGCGGTGAAGGCGGCCTTTGCCGAAAACAATGCGTTTGAGGTGATTGAGACGGCCCGCCAGGGCGAATGGGTTTCTGTCATCGCCCGGAAAACAGAACGGAAAACAAATCAGGCGGGATAAAATCATGTATCATTTTTTTATGGGAGAAAAACCGGAGGGGAAGGAACTTGAGATAACCGGAACCGATGTGAATCATATCCGAAATGTCCTTCGAATGAAGCCGGGAGAGCAGATTCTTGTCAGTTTCGGGGACAAAGAGAGCTGCCGCTGTACCATCACCTCGGTTGAGGCAGACCGTGTGACGGCGATTTTGGGGGAAGCAGATACGAAAGTGCGGGAACTTCCCTCGCGCATTCATCTGTTTCAGGGCATTCCCAAAGGCGATAAGATGGAGTGGATCATCCAGAAGGCGGTGGAGCTTGGCGTCAGCGAAATCATCCCGGTATCGATGAAGCGGTGTGTTGTAAAGCTGGACGCAAAAAAGGAGGAGAGCCGGAGGAAGCGGTGGCAGGCCATTGCGGAGAGCGCGGCCAAGCAGTCTGGGAGAAATCAGATTCCGGGCATTCATCCGGTGATGTCCTACGCGGAGGCGGTCGCATACGGCTGTGGAATGGACTGGATGCTTGTCCCATACGAGGGGGCAGAAGGGATGCAGGAGACGAGGGCGCTTTTGCAGCGCATAAAGCCCGGGGCGGAGATTGGTGTTATGATCGGGCCGGAAGGCGGATTTGAGACGGAAGAGATTGAACAGGTCTGTGCGCGCGGCGGACATGCGATTACGCTTGGAAATCGGATTTTGCGCACTGAGACGGCAGGCCTTGCCATTTTGTCGGTTTTGATGTTTGCGCTGGAACCGTAGACCAGCAATCGATGCCGCGGTTGGGCGAAGCGGCCGCAATGAGGAAGCCCAGCGAGGAAGGGAGAACAGGTGAACGGAATATATTTGGACAATGCTGCCACAACCCGCGTGTTTGACGCGGTGCAGCAGCTGATGATGGAGACAATGCGGGAGCAGTACGGGAATCCGTCTTCACTTCACACAAAGGGTGTGGAGGCGGAACGGTATGTGCGGCAGGCAAGAGAGCGCATTGCCAGGACACTAAAAGTTTCAGAAAAAGAGATTGTCTTTACCTCCGGCGGAACAGAATCCAACAATATGGCGCTGATCGGAGGCGCAATGGCAAACCGACGCGCGGGAAAGCGCATTCTGACGACAGCAATCGAACATGCAAGCGTTTCAAACCCGGTCCGCTTTTTGGAGGAAGAAGGATTTGATGTTGTCCGCCTTCCGGTGGATGGCGATGGAATCGTCTCAATGGAGGCGCTGCGGGAGGCCATGACGCCGGACACCATCGTTGTCTCGGTCATGTATGTCAACAACGAGATTGGCTCGGTTCAGCCGGTAGAAGAAATCAGCCGCATCATCAAAGCGGTGAATCCCCGGGTTTTGTTTCATGTGGATGCCATTCAGGCATATGGAAAGTATGAGATCCGGCCCAAGAAGATGGGCATTGACTTGCTGTCGGTCAGCGGACATAAAATCCACGGCCCGAAGGGAGTCGGCTTTCTCTATCTGGCGGAGCGGGCCAAAGTAAGACCGCTCCTGCTTGGGGGAGGACAGCAGCAGGGACGCAGATCCGGAACCGAAAATGTGCCGGGGATTGCCGGGCTTGGCCTCGCCGCAGAAATGGTCTATGAGAACGTCAGAGAGAAAGCAGAGCAGATGGCCGCGATGAAAGCCCAATTTGTCCAGGGGGTGGAGGCCATCCCGGGAACGAAAATCAACGGGAAGACGGGGAGAGACTCGGCGCCCCATATCGTCAGCGTCAGCTTTGAGGGAATAAGAAGCGAGGTTCTTTTGCACGCGCTGGAGGCGAAGGGAATTTATGTGTCGGCGGGTTCTGCCTGCTCCTCCAACAAATCGACGGTCAGTGCCACATTAAAGGCGATTGGCCTGCCGGGCAGTCTGCTGGATTCCACGCTGCGTTTTAGTTTCGGGGCATTTACAACAGCGCAGGAAATTTCTGAGACACTGGACGTTTTGGCAGAAGTGCTGCCTCTTTTGCGCAGATATGCGAGAAGATAGGAGCAGAAAGAGGAAGAATATGACATTTCAGGCTTTTTTGATCAAATATGCCGAGATCGGCATCAAAGGGAAAAACCGTTATTTATTTGAGAATGCACTTGTGCGCCAGATCGAGTATGGGATTGCACAGGTGGAAGGGTCATTTTGTGTCACCAAGGCATCTGGCAGAATTTATGTAAACTGTCTGTCGGAGTATGACGAGGAAGAGCTGGTCGAAGCGTTAAAGCGGGTGTTCGGAATCGTGTGGATTTGTCCGGTGATGCAGATTCCGGATGAGGGATTTGACGATCTTCGCCGGAAAGTCGTTGCCTATATGAAGGAAATGTATGCGGATCAGGATATAACCTTTAAGGTGGAGGCGCGGCGCTCTCGGAAAAATTATCCGCTTAACTCCCAGGAAATCAATGTGGAGATGGGGGAGGCCGTACTGCAGGCGCTTTCCGGAGCGCGGGTCGATGTCCACAAGCCGCAGGTCGTGCTGCGCATCGAAGTTCGAGAGCAGTTTGTGAATGTGTATTCTGTGCAGATTCCAGGCCCCGGTGGGATGCCGATCGGCACAAACGGCCGGGCGACACTTTTGCTGTCCGGCGGAATTGACAGCCCGGTGGCAGGTTATCTGATTGCAAAGAGGGGCGTCATTGTAGATGCGGTCTATTTCCACGCGCCGCCGTATACGAGTGAGCGCGCAAAACAGAAAGTGATCGATCTGGCACGCCTCGTGTCGCGGTATTCCGGACCGGTTCAGCTGCATATCGTCAACTTTACGGAAATCCAGCTCTACATCTACGAGCAGTGTCCGCATGAGCAGCTCACGATTCTTATGCGGCGCTATATGATGCGGATTGCAGAGAAGATTGCCAGAAAAAATGGCTCGATGGCACTGATTACCGGGGAGAGCATCGGGCAGGTTGCCTCTCAGACAGTGCAAAGTCTGTGCGCGACAAACGAGGTCTGCACAATGCCGGTGTTCCGTCCGGTGATTGGATTTGACAAGCAGGAAATTGTAGATGTGGCGGAGAAGATTGGTACGTATGAGACATCGGTTCTCCCATACGAGGACTGCTGCACCATTTTCGTGGCGAAGCATCCAGTGACAAAACCGAACGTCCACATCATCCGAAAATCAGAAGAGAGACTGGCGGAAAAAATCGACGGACTTGTGGAGGAGGCGATGCGCTCCATTGAGACGGTTGTGTGCCGCCCGGTCGGATAAGGAATCACAGTTCGCAGCGAAGCGCTTTCTGTGGGTTGCCTGCCAAATGCACCTTTGTCCAAAGAGGCATTTGACAGGCTTTCGCGAACAGCCTGCGGTCATGTCTGCGAAGCGGATGAGCGATTGGATTAAGCCAGATAAGGTTTTAACGCTTCACAAATCTGATCAACATTCTCCTCGGCATAAATCTTCAGATCGATCGGTTTTGACAGGTCGAGTGAGAAGATACCCATGATCGATTTTGCATCGATTGTGTATCTGCCGGAAATCAGATCAAAATCGGAATCAAACTTTGCCAGATCTCTGACAAAAGATTGTACCTTATCAATAGAATTCAGACGAACTTTTACGATAACCATTTTAATTCCTCCTAAAATGAATGGTAGTAATATGTGACAACAGCGGAAAATGAGAGACATCCCCTATAAGTCTCACCGCAGCAATTGCGCAGGCAAAATAAAAAAACAGCTCATGAAATCGTTGCACTGCATTTTCCTATATGGTTATCATAAGCTTTTGGGCATGAAAAGTCAAGATGTTGCATGTCCGTGTGTGATTTGCAGCGGAAAAGACAAATATTTGGACATTTTGCGGGGGAAACGGATATTTGTGAGAATAGAACGACTGCCGCCGAAAAAATGTTTGCGGCAGCGGAATGGGAGGAAAAATGAGAAAAGCAGCGTTTCATACGTTGGGATGTAAGGTAAATGCCTACGAAACCGATGCAATGGAACAATTACTGTCCTGCCATGGATATGAAATTGTCCCATTTGAGGAGAAGGCGGATGTGTATGTGGTGAACACATGCTCTGTCACAAACATTGCGGATCGAAAGTCAAGACAGATGCTTCACCGGGCCAAGAAAAGGAATCCGGATGCGGTTGTCGTGGCGGCGGGATGCTATGCGCAGGCCGCCTCGGAACAGCTTTTGGCAGACGCGGGTGTGGATCTGATCATTGGGAACAATGAGAAAAAGGAGCTGCCATATTTTTTGGAGCAGTATTGGAACGGACAGCGCCGCGGGGCGCTGCCGGAAATTGCAAAGGAGCGGGAGTACGAATCACTCCATCTCGCCTCGGTGTCCAGCCACATCAGGGCGTATGTAAAAGTGCAGGACGGATGCAACCAGTTTTGCAGTTACTGCGTGATTCCATATGTGAGAGGGCGCGTCAGAAGCCGCAGCCTGCAGGAGGCGGAGGCGGAAGTGAGACGCCTGGCGGCACAGGGGACAAAGGAAATTGTGCTGACGGGAATCCACCTGAGCTCGTATGGGATGGATCGGAAGGAAGAGGGGGCGCTTCTCTCGCTGATTCAGCAGATTCATGCGGTGGAGGGGGTGGAGCGGATCCGCCTCGGGTCGCTGGAGCCGAGAATCATCACCGAAGAATTTGTCCGGGGGCTTCTTGCGCTTCCCAAGGTTTGCCCTCATTTTCATCTGTCTCTTCAGAGCGGATGCGATGAGACGTTAAAGCGGATGAACCGGCATTACACCACGGCAGAGTATCGGGAGAAAGTTGACCTTTTGCGGACGGTATTTCCCGATGCCGCGATCACAACCGATGTCATTGCAGGTTTCCCGGGAGAGACCGAGGAGGAGTTTTTGGCGACCTGCGCCTTTCTGGATCAGATTCGTTTCTACGAGATGCATATTTTTAAGTATTCCAGAAGAAAAGGGACAAAGGCAGACCGGATGGAGGACCAGGTGGCGGAGACAGAAAAGACGCGCCGGAGCAAAGTGCTGCAGGAGATGGAGCAGAGGATGTCCCAGACATTTCGGGAAACGCTTGTCGGTCGGGAAGTGACGGTACTTTTGGAGGAAAAGATTTCAATCGATGGAGTCTCGTATATGGTGGGACATACGCCAGAGTATGTGAAGGCAGCCGTGCCGCTGGATGTGCCTGCCAATACGTTTTTTACAGGAGTCGGAGAACAGATTCGAAGCGACGGCAGGGAGCAGTATCTTGTCCTGTCGGGTGTCAGAGAATAGGACAGGCGGAAAAGTTCGCGAAAGTAGGAGAGGAAACTACTTGCATCGGAACGGGATTTATATTAAAATAAATAGAGTGGGGGTACGCACCCAAATCTGCGGACGAATCGGGAAAGAAACTTCCAGATGATGTCTTTCCCAAAGGAAAAACGAAAAAAGCGCGGAAAAGCGGAGGAAACAGCAGCTTACAGGAGGTTTTGTATGAGCAATTTTTCCGATACACATTTTTTTAGGGCGCCTCAGGAAAAGCGGGTGGAGGTCAGCGAAGTCATTTCCAAAGTCTGCGATGCGCTGAGGGAGAAAGGCTACAATCCAATCAGCCAGCTTGTCGGATACATTATGTCGGGGGATCCGACGTATATTACAAGCTACAAAGGAGCCAGAAGCCTGATCGTCAAGGTAGAGCGGGATGAGATTCTGGAGGAGTTGGTAAAACACTATATCAATGAGTGAGTCGTGGAACGTGCGGGCAGCAGCGGACGAAGCAAAACAGGCAAAAAAGAGTCACACAGAGAACCGGGTGCTGCAGAAAGGGAGACAAGTCAGATGCGGGTGATGGGGCTGGATTATGGGTCGAAGACGGTCGGAGTCGCAGTCAGCGATCCGTTTGGATGGACGGCGCAGGCGGTGGAGACGATTTGGCGCAGGGACGAAAATAAGCTGAGAAAAACATTGTCCCGCATTGACGAACTTGTAAAGGCCTACGAAATCCAGACGATTGTGCTCGGGTTCCCCCAAAATATGGATGGAACCATCGGAGAGAGAGCGCAGAAAACACTGGAATGGAAAGAAAAGCTGGAGCGGCGCACCGGGCTTCCTGTCGTTTTGTGGGATGAGCGGCTGACAACCGTTTCCGCAGCAGAAATCCTGACCGAGAGCGGTGTCAAACGCGAAAATCAAAAAAAGTACGTGGATCAGGTTGCCGCGGGATTGATTCTTCAGGAGTATTTGGATGCCTGCCGGGCAAAAAAAGATGCAGAAGGGAGGTTGGAGCATGAGTCAGAAGAGGGAAGATGTGCTGGTCTTTCAGACAGAGGACGGGAATTCGGTTGAGATGGTCATTTTGGAGGAAACGAGGATCAATGGGTGCCGTTATATTTTGGTGACCGACGAGGAAGAGGAAGAGGCATATATTTTTCGGGATGTGTCGTCTCAGGATGCGGAAGAGGCAATTTATGAACCGGTAGAAGAAGAGTCGGAATTGGAAGCGCTCGGGAAAGTCTTTGCAGAGCTGCTGGACGATACAGAAATCGTATATTGATGCTTCGGACCCGATTGCTGCGCATTGCTGTGTGTGTAGGGATAGGAACAGATGACTTGTATCAAAATAGATGTCAGACGACGAGTGGAAGGAACGTTGACAAGGAAATAGAGACGGATCCGGCACTGCCGGGGGAAGACAATGCGTTTGCGGCAATGGTTCGTGTTGGGGAGCGGAGTGAGAGATGGCAGCGGTACAGAAATGGTTAAGAAAGAGAGGTCCTCAATGAAAACGGAGGTAGCAGATTGAGTAGCAAATTAAAAATAATCCCATTGGGAGGATTGGATCGGATCGGAATGAATATGACTGCCTTTGAGTACGAAGACAGCATTATTGTAGTGGACTGTGGGCTTTCGTTTCCCACAGAAGATATGCTTGGAATTGATTTGGTCATCCCGGACATTACGTATTTAAAGCAGAATGAAGATAAAGTAAAAGCATTTTTTATTACACATGGCCATGAAGATCATATCGGAGCACTCCCGTATGTGCTGAGAGAGATGAATTTGCCGCTGTACGCGACAAAACTGACGCTGGCCATCATTGAGAGCAAGTTAAAGGAACACAATCTGACAAAGAGCGTCAAGCGCAAAATCATCAAATACGGGCAGTCGGTCAACTTAGGGCCGTTCCGGGTGGAATTTATCCGCATCAATCACAGCATTGCGGACGCCGCCTCGCTGGCGATCTTCACACCGGTGGGAACGGTTGTCCACACGGGTGATTTTAAAATTGACTACACGCCTGTGTTTGGCGACAGTGCGGACTTGCAGCGGCTCGGAGAACTGGGAAAGAAAGGTGTGCTCGCGCTCCTGTGCGACAGCACGAACGCGATCCGGCCGGGATTTACAAGCTCAGAGCGCACGGTCGGCAAGACACTCGACCATATTTTTGCGGAACACAAAGACCGGAGAATCATTGTCGCAACCTTTGCCTCGAATGTGGACCGGGTTCAGCAAATCATCAATACGGCGCACCGCTACGGAAAGAAAGTTGTGGTGGAGGGGCGCAGTATGGTAAATATCATTTCGATTGCGCAGGAGCTGGAATATATCAAAATTCCCGAAGGGACGCTGATTGAGACGGAGATGCTGAGAAATTATCCCGAAGAGCAGACGGTCCTGATTACGACGGGAAGCCAGGGGGAATCGATGGCGGCGCTCTCGCGCATGGCGTCCGGCATTCACCGAAGGGTGAGCATTCAGCCGAGAGACGTAGTCATTCTCAGCTCTACTCCGATTCCCGGAAATGAAAAGGCAGTGTCCAAAGTCATCAATGAGCTGTCGGCCAAGGGAGCGAAAGTCATCTGCCAGGACACGCATGTGTCCGGCCACGCCTGCCAGGAGGAGATCAAGCTCATGTATTCTCTTGTGCGGCCGAAATATTCGATTCCGGTTCATGGAGAATACCGGCATCGAATGGCACAGGCGGAGATTGCAGAGTCTCTTGGCATTCAGAGGGACAACATCCTCATGGTCAATGCCGGGGATGTGCTGGAGCTGGACGGAGAATCCGCCTGCGTGACCGGTCAGGTGACACACGGAGCGATTCTCGTGGACGGCCTTGGAGTCGGTGATGTTGGAAACATCGTGCTCCGGGATCGCCAAAATCTCTCGCAGGACGGAATTATTATTGTTGTTCTGACATTGAACCGAAGAAACAACGAACTGCTTGCAGGACCTGACATTGTGTCCAGAGGATTTGTCTATATCCGCGAAGCGGAGAATCTGATGGAGGAGGCGCATCAGGTTGTGGAGTCTGCGGTGGAGGGATGCCTGAACCGGAGAATCAGTGACTGGGGAAAGATTAAAAATGTCATTCGGGACAGCCTGGGAGACTATCTGTGGAAAAAAATGCGCCGAAACCCGATGATTCTCCCGATCATTATGGAAGTGGATGTGTGATGTGATATGGCAGCGTTGACAAAGAGAGAGTCACAGAAAACAGCGATTCGTCTGATCTACTGGAGCATCACCATAGGCGTGATCTGTCTGCTCATCGGATGCTGTGTGGGCGCCGCGCGCAAAGCCTACCAGATCGGATACGCGATTTTCTATGACGCCCCGTACGATGCGGGCAATGAGACGGAGATCGTTGTGACGGTTCCGGAGGGCTGTACGATGCAGATGATGGCAAAAGCGCTGGAGGAAGAGGCGATCATTGCGGATGACCTTGTCTTTTATCTGCAGGCGAAACTGTATCAGTATGAGCTGATGCCCGGAAAGCATGTAATCCAGGCATCGATGACGGGCACGGAGATTTTAAAAGTACTCAGTGAGACGGAGGCTGCGTCGGAGGGGGCGTCAGAAGGATGACGGGGAAGACAGACAGCCGGATCGGCAGAAAGGAGAATCCATGATTGTAGGGGAACGGCTGACGGCGTATATTCATTCTCTGGAAATGCCGGAGAGTCCGATCTGTGAACAGATTCGCCGGCAGGCCCGAAAGGAGGATGTGCCGATTCTCCGGATGGAAACGGCAAGTCTGTTAAAAGTGCTCCTGATGATGAGACATCCGCAGGAGATTTTGGAAGTGGGGACCGCGATCGGGTATTCCGCAATCGTGATGAGCGAATGGATTCCGGCAAACGCCCGAATTGCAACCATTGAGAGGGATGAGGGGCGCATCGCGTCCGCCAGAGAAAACATCCGGCGCGCCGGGAAGGAAGGCGTCATCACACTCTTGGAGGGCGATGCGCTCGAGGTGATGCGCCAGCTGGAAGGTCCGTATGATTTTATTTTGATGGACGCCGCCAAAGGGCAGTACATTCACTTCCTTCCCGAAGTGATGAGGCTTCTTGGCCCAGGCGGCGTTCTTTTGTCAGACAATGTTCTGCAGGACGGGGATGTGATCGAGTCGCGCTATGCTGTGACGCGGAGAAACCGCACCATCCACAGCAGGATGAGAGAATACCTGTATGAACTGAAACATCATCCGCAGCTGCAGACCGCCATATTGCCGGTGGGAGACGGTGTGGCCGTCAGCATCAGGAAAGACGAGGAGGTTTCTGACGTACGATGAGGAAAACAGAATTGCTGATCCCTGCAAGCTGTCTGGAAGTGCTGAAAATTGCAGTGATATTTGGCGCGGATGCAGTTTACATCGGCGGGGAGGCCTTTGGCCTTCGGGCAAAGGCGAAAAATTTTACGATGGAGGAGATGCGCGAGGGAATCGCCTTTGCGCACGCCCGAAAGAAGAAGGTGTATGTGACGGCCAACATTCTGGCCCACAACAAAGACCTGGAAGAAGTGAGACAATATTTGGAAGAGCTGAAGGAAATTCATCCGGATGCTCTTATTATTTCCGACCCGGGCGTATTTGAGATTGCCCGGGAAGTTCTCCCTGAGGTGGACATCCACATCAGCACGCAGGCAAACAACACCAATTACGGGACATATCGTTTTTGGCAGCGGATGGGGGCAAAGCGGGTCGTGTCGGCCAGAGAGCTTTCCCTGAAAGAAATCCGGGAAATCCGGGAGCGGATTCCGCCGGAGATGGAGATTGAAAGTTTCGTCCACGGAGCCATGTGCATTTCCTATTCCGGGCGGTGTCTGCTGAGCAGTTTTCTGGCCGGAAGGGATGCCAACCAGGGAGCCTGCACGCATCCGTGCCGCTGGAAGTATTCGATTGTCGAGGAGACGCGGCCGGGAGAATATATGCCTGTGTATGAGAACGAGCGCGGCACATATCTCTTCAACTCGAAGGATCTGTGTATGATTGAACACATTCCGGAGCTCCTGGAGGCAGGCATTGACAGCCTGAAAGTCGAGGGACGAATGAAAACCGCTCTGTATGTCGCGGTTGTGGCGCGGACATACCGGAAAGCGCTGGATGACTATGCGCACGATCCGGCATTGTACGAGGCGAATTTGCCGTGGTATCGGGAGGAGATCGCAAAGTGTACGTACCGCGAATTTACGACAGGATTCTATTTCGGAAAGCCGAATGAGCAGGCACAGATTTATGACAGCAATACGTACTCGAAGAATTATACGTATCTGGGCATCGTGGGAGAGAAAACCGACTGGGGATACCGACTGGAGCAGAGAAACAAATTTTCTGTGGGAGAAGAGATTGAGGTGATGAAGCCGGACGGGAGAAACCTCTCGGCAGTGGTACGGTCTATTTTGGATCAGGACAAAATTGCGATGGACAGCGCACCTCATCCGAAGCAGCTTTTGTATATCGATGTAGGGCTGCCGTTGGATCCGTATGACATTTTGAGAAGAAGGGATGGGTGACATGCGGATTGCATCCGGAGCGGCGGCGGGGGCATGCCTTTTGTACGGCCTGATTCTTGTTTTTTACTCCGGAATCCACACAACCTTTTTGGCGTTTTGGTTTTTGGCGGCCGCGGTGCTTGGAAGTGTGTGCGGGCTGCTCTGCCTGAAACGAAAAAAAGACAATTTTGTGCGGGTTCCGCTGTGGGTGAAAGTCCCCGTTCTGACGATCGCGGCATTTGGCCTGACGGTCTTTGTTGTGTCGGAGATGCTGATTTTGGTCAGCATGGTCAAAAGTGCTCCCAAATCGCTGGATTACCTGATTGTGCTTGGAATCCATGAGGATGGGATGTATCAGAAAGAGGAACTTCTGCAAAAGAGGCTGGACAGCGTGCTCTCGTATCTGAACGAGAATGAATCGACAATGGTAATCGTATCGGGAGGAAGCGGACAGGGAAGTGACATTCCGCAGGCAAAAACGATGTATGATTTCCTCGTCCTCCAGGGAATCAGCAGCGGCCGTATTATCATGGAGAAACGGTCGGAGAATACAACGCAAAACATTTATTACAGTCGTCTCCTGATAGAAAAGGAGAACGCCTCTGTCGGAATTGTGACGAGCAGTTATCATGTATACCGCGCGGTTGGAATTGCCCGCAAGGCGGGGATCTCCCTCGTCTACGGGATCGGCGCGCCGGTTGATGCCATTCTCCTGCCGAACTTTATGGTGCGGGAATGCGCTGTCATTTTTCTGGAAAAGCTAAGAGGAAACCTGTAAGATGCAGCTGCAGAAATAAAGGAAGGAAACAAAGAGACATATGAAGATGGAACAGATCGCCGGATATGAATTGATCCGGGAAGAGAAGGTAAAGGAACTGGATTCAAACGCATGGCTACTGCGCCACAAAAAAACAGGCGCCAGAGTGTTTCTTCTGGAAAATGAAGATCCGAATAAAGTGTTTAACATTGCTTTTCGAACACTGCCGAAAAACCATACCGGAGTTGCGCATATTCTGGAGCATTCGGTCTTGTGCGGTTCGGAAAAATATCCCGCAAAAGATCCGTTCATTGAACTGGCAAAGGGGTCGCTGAATACTTTTTTAAATGCCATGACGTACCCGGACAAGACGATGTATCCGGTGGCAAGCTGCAATGACCAGGATTTTAAAAATCTGACGTCCGTTTATCTGGATGCGGTATTTTGTCCGAACATTTACCGGAATGAGAAGATCTTCCGCCAGGAAGGATGGCATTATGAGATGGAATCGCTGGACGGTCCAATCACATACAACGGCGTCGTGTACAATGAGATGAAGGGAGCGCTGTCCTCCCCGGAGAGCATTCTGTCCTCCTATATTTACCGTGCCCTGTTCCCGCACACGATTTATGCCAATGCGTCCGGCGGAGACCCGGAGTTTATCCCCGATTTGTCCTATGAGGAATTCCTCGAATTTCATCGAACATACTATCATCCGTCCAACTGCTTTTTGTACCTGTACGGAGATATGGATATGGCAGAATATCTAAATTGGATCGATGAACAGTATTTAAGCCGCTATGAGAAAATCTCCATTGACGAAACGATTGAGATGGAGCCGCCATTTGCCGGCTGGGCGGACGAGTCGGTTGTCTACGGAATTTCCGAGGAGGAGGAAGAGAACAACCATACGTTCCTGTCCTGGAATGTGGCGACGGGTTCCATTCTGGATCCCAGGAAATACTGGGCATTTCAGATTTTGGAGTATGTCCTGCTGAGCGCTCCCGGCGCGCTGCTGAAACAGGCGCTTCTGGACGCAGGCATCGGGGAGGACATTCTGGGCGGATATGACAACGGAACGCTGCAGACAAGTTTTTCGGTTGTGGCAAAGGGTGCCAACCCGGAGCAGAAGGAAGCGTTTGCAGCGATCATTGAGGAGACGCTGCGGACGCTGGCAAAAGAGGGGATCCATCGCAAGTCCCTTTTGGCAGGAATCAACAGCTATGAATTCAAATGCCGGGAAGGGGATTTTGGAAGATGGCCCAAGGGACTGATGTACAGCCTGCAAAGCTTTGACAGCTGGCTCTACCAGGAAGATGATCCGCTGATGCATCTGTGCTATGAAAAGACGTTTGATTTCCTGCGCAAAGCGGTGGAAGAGGGATATTATGAGGAACTGATCCGCACAGATCTTTTGGACAATCCGCACGGCGCACTTGTCTCTCTTGTTCCGAAAAAGGGATATCTCGCGCAGAAAGAGGCGCAGACCGTCGCAAAGCTGGCGGATTATAAGGCGTCGCTGTCCGCAGAACAGCAGCGTCAGATTATCGAGGAGACGAAAGCGCTGAAGGCTTACCAGGAAGCACCTTCTTCCAGAGAAGATCTGGAGAAAATTCCGATGCTCAGTGTAAAAGACATTCCAAAGGATGTGTGTCCTGCTGACGGTGAGAAGATCACCTTAGAAGGGCAGACGGCTCTGCTGACCAAGGCATCCACAAATGGAATCGGATATTTGAATCTCATATTCCAGGCGGACGCCGTCTCACTGGAGGAAGTTCCGTATGTCTCTCTTTTGCGCAGTTTTCTCTCCTCTGTGAACACAAAACAGCACACGTACCAGGATTTGTCCGACGAGATTAACATACACTGCGGCGGTCTGGAATTTGACTTGAGCGTTTATACCGATCCGGGAACGGCGGACAATCCAAGACTCTATATGAATGTCCGCTCCAAAATGCTGTACGATCAGATGGAATGGGTGCTGAATCTGATGCAGGAAATTCTGTTCTCCTCGGAGTTCAGAGGAAGCGCCAAGCGAATTCGGGAGATGATTGCGGAATCCCGCTCCCGCGCGCAGATGCGGCTGATGAACAGCGGACATTCTGCCGCCATCGGTCGGGCAGAGTCATATTTCTCGGAGAGTGCTTATCTAGAAGAGCAGATCAGCGGTTTTGACTTCTACGATTTTCTGGATCAGCTGTATCAGAATTTTGAGGAGCGAAAAGAAGATCTGTTTGAGAAGCTGGAGCAGATGATCGGGAAAATATTTGTGAAAGAAAATCTTATGATCGGATTCACCTCGGAATCAGAGGGACAGGCCATCTTTAAACCGTTGGCGCAGAAGTTCATTCAGGCACTCCCGTCCGGCATGCAGACGCCCGCGGTGCGCGTATATCCGCTTTGCAGAAAAAATGAGGGAATTAAGACATCCTCGCAAGTTCAGTATGTCGCCCGCTGCGGTGATTTTGGAAAGGCTGGGTACTCATTCCACGGCGCGATGAGAGTGCTGAGAACGATTATGGACTATGAATATATGTGGATCCAGATCCGGGTCAAGGGCGGCGCCTACGGGTGCATGAGCGGCGCCTACCGAAACGGGGAGATGTATTTTGTCTCCTACCGGGATCCCAATCTGGCGCGTACCCTTGAAGTGTATGAGAAAATTCCGGAGTATCTGCGCAGCTTTTCTGTGGAGGCGCGGGATATGGAAAAATATATCATCGGAACGGTCAGCGACATTGACATTCCGATGACGCCAAGACAGAGGGGAGAGCGGAATATAAGCCTCTTTTTGGGACGGGTTACGAATGAGATGATTCAGCGGGAGCGGGATCAGATGCTTTCCTGCACGCAGGAGGACATTCGCGCCCTGGCAGACGTCGTAGAAGCGATTCTTCGCCAGGATTATCTGTGTGTAGTTGGAAACGAGGACAGAATTGAAGCGGACAGTGCGCTGTTTTTGGAGACAAGACAGCTGTTTTAGAGGTTTGTTTTTATGGAAAAGAAGACAAAATCAGGATTTGCGGCATTGGTGGGAAGACCCAACGTAGGGAAATCGACATTGATGAACCATCTGATCGGGCAGAAAATTGCCATCACATCAGCCAAGCCGCAGACAACGCGAAATCGCATTCAGACCGTATATACGGATGAGCGGGGACAGATCATTTTTCTGGATACGCCGGGCGTCCATAAAGCAAAAAATAAGCTCGGGGAATATATGACGTCGGTGATTGATCAGACGCTTGGGGAAGTGGATGTCATCTTGTGGCTTGTGGACTGCTCCGAGCGCATCGGGGCGCAGGATCGGGAAATTGCACAGCGCCTCTCCAAGGGCAAGACGCCGGTTATTCTTGTGCTCAATAAGATCGACACGATTCCAAGGCAGGAGGTGCGTCAGGCGATGGAGACGTTTTCCAGCCTGTGCCGCTTTGCGGAAGTGGTGCCGACGTCCGCCCTCAAAGACCAGAACATTGGCACATTGCTGGATGCAATTTATGCCCATCTTCCGGAGGGACCGCTGTATTATGAGGAAGATACGGTGACGGACCAGACAATGCGGCAGATTGTGGAGGAAATCGTCCGCGAGAAGGCGCTGCGCCTGCTGCAGGATGAAGTGCCCCACGGCATTGCGGTTGTCGTCGAGAAAATGAGAGAGCGCGACAACGGCATAATGGACATTGAGGCCTCCATCATTTGTGAGCGGGAATCCCACAAGGGGATTGTCATCGGAAAAGGCGGGGAGATGCTCAAAAAGATCGGGACGCAGGCGAGACTGGATGCGGAGGCCATGATTGAGACAAAGGTAAACCTAAAGCTTTGGGTCAAAGTGCGCAAAGACTGGAGGGACAACAGCCTTTTTGTCAAAGCCTACGGATATGACAAGGGAAAATGGAAAGAATAAGGCAGAGTATGTGCGAAGGAGTATGTGCGGGGCGACAAGACGTGTGAGGACCGCACAAGAAGAGGGTCATGAAGAAAGAGACGGCACAGGTGATGGGGCTCGTATTGTCGGCCATGCCCATCGGGGAATATGACAGAAGAATTCTTTTGCTGACCCGGGAGCGGGGGAAAATCAGCGCGTTTGCCAGAGGCGCCAGAAAGCAGGGGAGTCCTCTTATGGCGTGCAGCCGCCCATGCACGTTTGCGCGTTTTGCGCTCTCTGTGAGGAGAGATTCCTACGCGGTGCAGTGGGCGGAGCCGATTCGCTTCTTTGAGGAATTGAGTCTCGACATGGAGACCGTCGCCTATGCCTGCTATTTTATGGAGTTTGCGGAATACTATACGAGAGAAAATATGGAAAGCACAGCGCTTTTAAATCTCCTGTTTCTCTCGTTTCAGGCGCTCCTTCGGGAGTCCATTCCGAATCGCCTTGTGCAAAGAATCTATGAGCTGCGCATTATGGCCATCAACGGGGAATCTCCCCACATTTCCTGCTGTACCGGATGCGCAAAACCAATCGATGCGGGGTTTTACAGCTTTCGCCAGAGCAGCCTTTTCTGCGAAGACTGCCGCACGCGAATCTCCGATCCAGTGTGGATCAGCGAGCCGACCCTCTACGCCCTAAAGTATATCACAACGGCTCCCCTGGAGAAGCTGTTCACGTTTCGGCTGAAAGAAGACGTCTATCGGAGCGTGGAATCGGTGATTGAACAGCACAAGCGCCGCTGCATTGACCGGAAATTCCATTCTCTGGAAATTCTGGCGGCAGGGGAATATCTTGAAAAAAGACTTGAAAAACAGGTGAAAAAAGGGTAAGATGATAGAGTCATTGCGATAGAAAACGGATAGGAGGAAAAAGAATGAAGAACACAGTCCGCTTGCTGGCGCTTGTTATTCTGGCGGCGTGTATGGCCGGATGTGGATGCGGCAAAACGACAAACCCCGACGGCTCGACAGCGGGAGACAACACCGTTTCACAAGAGGAGAGCAGTACACTGGAATCGTCGATGGAGGCAATTGTGGAGCACATGATGCCGGAAGGAGAGATGACAAAAGGTGTCAGCGTGTTTGTCAGAGGGGACAACACAATGATTGGTGTCCTGGCGGAGCCTTTTGACAAAGACTATTATGCGATTGACGCCAGACTGCGGGAGATGGTAAAGGAAGATCTGGAACAATTCAATGAAAGCTATCAACAGGAAACTTCTTCAGATTCGTCAGACGACAAGAGAGAGGACGCCTTGATTTGCGAAGGGCTTGGCCTTTGGAACGGGAATGCCATTCTGTCGCTTGGATTTGCAGACTGGACCGCATATGCGGAGTATATGGAAACAGAAGAGTATGCCGGAACAGACGTGACGGTTGGCGACCTGAAAAAAAACGATGTGCTGGAGGGAAGCTTTTCCGATCCCGAAGGGACGGATACTGATCCGGAGAAGATTCTCAAAGAGACAAGAAAAAAGAAATACCACATCATTTACGCCCAAGGAGAGATTTCCATTTTTCTGGAGCGCCCGGTTGCGTATGTGTCGGGTGATGTGGAAATTGTAGATGAATACAGCGTAAAAACTTCTGGAGAAAGCTGCGTTGTCATTACGCAGTAAGCGAAGTCTCGTTCACGCGGCAGAACACGGCGAAGGCGCGGGGAAGGGAAAACAAGAAGGAACATAGAATGCGAGGATGATTACAGTGGAAAAGTCAATGGAAAAGATTGTGGCGCTGGCCAAGGCCAGGGGATTTGTATACCCGGGTTCTGAAATCTACGGGGGACTGGCCAACACCTGGGATTATGGGAATCTTGGCGTAGAATTGAAGAACAATGTGAAGCGGGCATGGTGGAAAAAGTTTGTGCAGGAAAGTCCCTACAATGTGGGCGTGGACTGTGCGATTTTAATGAACCCGCAGACATGGGTTGCATCCGGACATCTGGGCGGATTTTCCGACCCTCTGATGGACTGCAAGGAATGCCACGAACGATTTCGCGCGGACCGGCTGGTGGAGGATTATCAGAAAGAACACCAGATTGAGATGGAAGGATCGGTGGATGCCTGGCCTCAGGAGGAGATTCAGCGGTACATTGAAGAAAAACACATTTGCTGTCCGACCTGCGGAAAATTCAACTGGACGGATATCAGACAGTTTAATCTTATGTTTAAGACGTTTCAGGGTGTGACAGAGGACGCCAAAAATACCGTTTATCTGAGACCGGAGACGGCGCAGGGAATCTTCGTGAATTTTAAAAACGTACAGAGAACATCCAGAAAAAAAGTTCCCTTTGGAATCGCGCAGATCGGAAAATCATTCCGAAATGAGATTACGCCGGGCAATTTCACATTCCGCACAAGAGAGTTTGAGCAGATGGAGCTGGAGTTTTTCTGCAAACCGGGAACCGATCTGGAATGGTTTGCCTACTGGAAGCAGTATTGCATCGACTGGCTGCAAAACCTTGGAATTTCACCGGAGGAGATGCGCGCAAGAGATCATGAGCCGGAGGAACTCTCCTTCTACTCGAAGGCGACGACAGACTTGGAGTTTTTGTTCCCGTTTGGATGGGGAGAACTCTGGGGAATTGCAGACCGCACAGACTACGACTTGACGCAGCATCAAAATACATCCGGACAGGATATGAGCTATTTTGACGACGAGTCGAAGGAAAAATATATCCCATACGTCATTGAACCGTCCCTCGGCGCAGACCGTGTGACGCTGGCGTTTTTATGCTCCGCATATGACGAGGAGGTGCTGGAGAAGGGGGATGTGAGAACCGTCCTTCACTTCCATCCGGCAATTGCCCCCGTAAAAATCGGTGTGCTTCCGCTCTCGAAGAAGCTCAATGCCGGCGCCGAGAAAATTTATACCCATCTGTGCAAAACGTATCACTGCGAATTTGATGACAGAGGCGCCATCGGAAAGAGATACCGCAGACAGGATGAAATCGGAACGCCGTTTTGTGTCACCTACGACTTTGAATCCGAGAAAGACGGAAGCGTAACCGTTCGTGACCGGGATACGATGGAACAGATCCGAATCAAAGTGGAGGATCTGGACGCGTATTTTGCAGAAAAGTTTGCATTTTGATATGAAGATGCCGATGAAGATGCCCCATGACCATGGGAATATTGAAAATGTGCTGCAGGTGATGCCGGAGCAGGAGGACTTTTTGCGGGCGGCGGAGACGTTCAAACAGATGTGTGACGGGACAAGGCTGCAGATTTTGTGGCTTTTGTGCCATAGCGAAGAATGCGTGCTGAACATTGCGGCGGCAGTTGGGATGAGTGCGCCCGCTGTGTCGCATCATCTGCGGTGTCTGAAACAGTCCGGGCTGATTGTATCGCGCCGGGAGGGGAAAGAAGTCTACTATACCCTTGCACAGACGAAAAAAGCCAGCCTGGTACACCATCTCATTGACGACTACTTTGAGATATCTTGCCCGAAAGGAGATGCCTGCCATGGATCTGCCCAATGATCCCGTAATGCTTTTGAGTGTTGTAAATACAAAACTTCGCGATTTCTATCCCGACTTTGAGACATTCTGCCGGGAAAATGATCTCGACGCAGAGGAGATTCAAAAGAAGCTTTCCGCCATCTCGTATGAGTACAGCGTAAGTCAGAACCAATTCGTCTGAGCGTCGTTCTGTCTTGGCGCGGAAGTTCGCGAACCAGGGAGAAGATGTAACAAATCTTTCTAAAAAAAAAGAAAAAAAAAGAAAAAGCACTTTACTCTATTGTGAAATATGTTATAATAATAACAAGGGTGTTTTGTCTGCCCTTTTTTGGGCGGCGGATACACGACAACTATAACCAAGTTCAATTCAGGAGGTTAATATGAACAAGTGGGTGTATTTATTCAGAGAGGGAAATGCGGACATGCGTAACCTTCTCGGTGGTAAAGGTGCGAACCTTGCTGAGATGACCAATCTGGGATTGCCGATTCCGCAGGGATTTACCGTTACGACAGAAGCTTGTACCGACTACTACAATCAGGGAAAGAAGATTTCCGATGAGATCGTTGCCCAGATTGAAGAGGGGATGAAGTTTATTGAAGAAGTAAATGGCAAGAAGTTTGGTGATACGGAAGACCCATTGTTGGTATCTGTTCGCTCCGGTGCCCGTGCGTCCATGCCGGGTATGATGGATACCATTTTAAATCTCGGTTTAAATGATGTTGCGGTGGAAGGTTTTGCAAAGAAGACTGGAAACCCAAGATTTGCTTATGACTCCTACAGAAGATTTATCCAGATGTTCTCCGACGTTGTTATGGAAGTTCCGAAGTCCTATTTCGAGAAGATCATCGATGAGCTGAAGGAAGAGAAAGGCGTTACGTATGACGTTGAGCTGACTGCAGAAGATCTGAAGGAACTCATTCAGAGATTCAAGGCAGTGTATAAGAATGCGATGAACGGCGAGGAGTTCCCGCAGGATCCGAAGGTTCAGCTGATGGAAGCCGTTAAGGCTGTATTCCGTTCCTGGGACAACCCGCGTGCTATCGTATATCGCCGTATGAACGACATCCCGGGTGACTGGGGAACCGCTGTCAACGTTCAGACAATGGTATTTGGAAACATGGGAAATACATCCGGAACAGGTGTTGCATTTACCCGTAACCCGTCCACCGGTGAGAAGGGAATCTTCGGAGAGTACCTGATCAACGCACAGGGCGAGGACGTTGTTGCTGGTGTTCGTACACCGCAGCCGATCACCCAGCTGCAGACCGACATGCCGGAAGTTTACGAGCAGTTCATGAACATTGCTACCACACTGGAAGAGCATTACCGTGATATGCAGGATATGGAGTTCACCATTCAGGAGAAGAAACTGTTCTTCCTGCAGACACGTAACGGCAAGAGAACCGCTCCGGCTGCTCTTCAGATCGCATGTGACCTGGTAGACGAAGGCAAGATCACACCGAAGGAAGCAGTTTCCCGTATCGAGGCAAAGTCTCTTGATCAGCTGCTTCACCCGACCTTTGATGCAAAGGCACTGAAGGCTGGCAAGGTAATCGGCACCGCACTTCCTGCATCCCCGGGTGCTGCTGCTGGTAAAGTATACTTCACAGCAGACGAGGCAAAGGAAGCTGGCAAGGGCGGAAGAGGAGAGAGAGTTATCCTTGTTCGTCTGGAAACTTCTCCGGAAGACATCGAAGGAATGCATGCGTCCCAGGGTATCCTGACCGTTCGCGGCGGTATGACATCCCACGCAGCTGTTGTTGCCCGTGGTATGGGAACCGCGTGTGTATCCGGATGCGGTGAGATCGTAATTAACGAGGAAGCAAAAGAATTTACTTTGGGCGGAGAAACCATCAAGGAAGGAGATTACATCTCCCTGGATGGATCCACCGGTAAGATTTATCTCGGTGATATCCCGACTGTTCCGGCTTCTATCGGAGGAAACTTCGGAAGAATTATGGCTTGGGCAGATGAATATAGAAAGCTGTCGGTTCGTACCAACGCAGATACTCCGGCAGACACCCGCAATGCAGTAGAACTTGGCGCAGAGGGAATCGGTCTTTGCCGTACAGAGCATATGTTCTTTGATGCAGAGCGTATTCCGAAGATCCGCAAGATGATCCTTTCCAAGACTCCGGAAGCAAGAGAGGCCGCTCTGATGGAACTGCTCGAGTTCCAGAAGGCAGACTTCAAGGCAATGTACGAAGTTCTGGAAGGAAAGCCAATGACCGTTCGTTACCTGGATCCGCCGCTTCATGAGTTCGTTCCGACCGATCCGGAAGACATCGCCGCTCTTGCAGAGGAGATGGGTCTGACGGTAGAGGAAGTAAAGGCAACCTGCGATGGACTGCATGAGTTCAACCCGATGATGGGTCACAGAGGATGCCGTCTTGCTGTTACTTATCCGGAAATCGCAAAGATGCAGACAAGAGCCGTTATGGAAGCTGCCATCGAAGTGAAGGAAGAAAGAGGATATGATATCGTTCCGGAGATCATGATTCCGTTGGTAGGCGAGAAGAAAGAGTTGAAATTTGTAAAAGATATTGTTGTTGCGACAGCAGAGGCAGTGAAGGCAGAGAAAGGCTCCGACATCCAGTACCACATCGGTACAATGATCGAGATTCCGCGTGCAGCGCTGACCGCAGACGCGATCGCAGAAGAGGCAGAATTCTTCTCCTTCGGTACAAACGACCTGACACAGATGACATTCGGATTCTCCCGTGACGATGCCGGCAAGTTCCTGGATGCATACTACAAGGCAAAGATCTACGAGTCCGATCCATTTGCCCGCCTGGATCAGGTAGGTGTTGGCCAGCTCGTGAAGATGGCTGCGGAAAAAGGCCGTGCAACAAGACCTGACATCAAACTTGGTATCTGCGGCGAGCATGGCGGTGACCCAAGCTCCGTAGAATTCTGCCATAAGATTGGTCTCAACTACGTATCCTGTTCTCCGTTCCGTGTGCCGATCGCTCGTCTGGCTGCAGCACAGGCTGCTATTAAACAAAAATAGGCTATCGTCCCGTTTGTTAAGGTACAAACCGATTTTTACAAAAAATTTGTGCTAAACTAAAGAATAGACCTTGTGAGTCATTACGGCTCACAGGGTCTTATTTTTTGCGACATGGCGAAAAACCTTGAAAATACGGCACTTTTGATAATAAAATCAAAGTTTTATTGTCATTTTGATTTTGCAAACCCTCAAAGTAGGGGCGTTTTCTGGGGCAAGAATTTTTTACAAAATGACTTTTGCCGTGATATGGAGATTTTCCAAAAACACGCTTTTGGGAGTCTTATATTAATCCAAAATAGCCGTAAAATCAACAATTTAACGCTTTCTATAATGTTTTCAATTATGTTTGTGGGAGTTTCAGTTCTGATTTTGGGGATTTCTGAACATTATTGTGAGCTTTTGGGAAGCAAAAAAATCGGTAGTGTCAAGTAATCTATGAAAAACTGAGCCGAAAAAATAGGCTCAATAGAACCTTGAAAATTGCAGATATCGATGACGAAAAGCTCTCCGAGGGCTCAGGGCGCTGCCCTGAGAACCCGCAAGGGACCAGTCCCTTGACCCAATGTCGGGCTCTGCCCGAACCCGCCCTCGCCGGAAGGCAGGAAAAGGGCGCAGTTGCCCCCTTTTCTGCTGAACAGGATAAT
>CASGAH010000035.1 GCA_949299375.1 uncultured Eubacteriales bacterium
CGGTGGAGGAGCCGTTCCCGCGGGTAATGATGGTTCACAAGCGAAAGAAAGACAAGTCCCGCTACTTTGGCCCGTACACAAACGCGGGGGCCGTAAAGGATACGCTGGAGCTTCTGCAGAAACTATTCTGCATTCGCACCTGCAACCGCGTGATACCTGGGGAAACAGAAATAAATCCAGGCGCTGTCATATCCGGTGCGATTCGCACCTGCAACCGCGTGATACCTGGGGAAACGGCGAACAATCGCCCCTGTCTCAATTATCACATCCATCAGTGCAGCGCGCCCTGCCAGGGGCTGATTTCCAGGGAGGCGTACGGGAATTCCATTCGCCAGGTGATAGACTTTTTGAATGGGAAATATGCGCCGATTCTGTCGGCGCTGGAAGAGAAAATGAAGAAAGCCTCTGCGGAAATGGAGTTTGAGGAGGCCATTCGCTATCGGGATTTGATGGAGAGCGTGCGCCATATTGCGCAGCGCCAGAAGATGACAGATGACTCAATGGAGGATCGGGACATCATTGCTTTTGCCCTCGATTCGGAGAAAAAAGAGGACGCAGAGGAGACCGACACGCTCACGACCCGTCAGCTCGACGCAGTCGTACAAGTCTTTTTTGTCCGGGAAGGAAAACTGATCGGGCGCGACCATTTCCATCTGCGTGTCGCAGAAGGGGAGAGCTGCCCGGCCATTATGACAAGTTTTGTCAAACAATTCTATGCCGGAACGCCGTTTATCCCCCGGGAGCTGTTTCTCCAGTATCCGCTTGAGGAGGAGGACGTGATTGCCCGCTGGCTCTCCCAAAAAAGAGGCAAAAAAGTTTTGATCAAAGTTCCGAAAAAGGGAGAGAAGGAGCGCCTCGTGGAGCTGGCACAGCGAAATGCCCGCATGGTGCTGGATCAGGACAGGGAGCGAATCCGGCGGGAAGAGCAGCGCACAACCGGCGCCATGCGTCAGATCGAAGACTGGCTTGGGCTGAAAGAAATTCATCGGGTGGAGGCCTACGACATTTCCAACATCAGCGGCTTTGAATCGGTTGGATCGATGGTTGTGTACGAAGACGGAAAACCGAAGCGGAGTGATTTCCGCAAGTTCCGCATCCAGTGGGTGAAAGGAGCGAACGATTACGCCTCGATGAAGGAAGTGCTGACGAGACGCTTTGCCCACGCGGCGGGAGAAGACCGCGAAGACGGCTTTGTCCGCCTTCCGGATCTGATCATGATGGACGGCGGAAAGGGGCAGGTTAACATTGCTCTGGATGTGCTCGCCCAGATGGGGCTTACCATCCCGGTATGCGGAATGGTAAAAGATGACCGCCACCGGACAAGAGGAATTTATTACAACAATCGGGAAATCCCCATTGACCGCCATGCGGAAGGGTTCCTTCTCGTCACGCGAATCCAGGACGAAGCGCATCGGTTTGCCATTGAATATCACAGGAGTCTGCGAAACAAGGAGGGGACGCGCTCGATTCTGGATGAGATTCCGGGGATCGGACCGAAACGGCGAAATGCTCTGATGCGCCATTTTCAGACGCTGGAGGCGCTTTTGCAGGCGGATGAGAAAACACTCTTGCAGGCGGAGGGGATGAACGCGCCTGCGGCCAGGGCGGTGTATGAATTTTTCCACAGCGGAGCGCCGTCCGCGCCGCAGGACAGCCTCCCAGAGCACGCAAAATCCCACAATGTACCGGGAAAGGGCTTTACAGAATCCGGCGAAGCTGATAGAATAGGAAAGGAAGAAAACAGCAGAGCGCAGTCAGAAAAGGAGTGAAGAAAAAGCATGGGAAACAAAGTTACAGTGGAGGAACTGATTGAAAAAATGGATCTGGTGCTGCTGACGAGAACGGTGGATGCGTCTAAGATTGAGATTACACTTCCGGACATTAACCGTCCGGCACTGCAGTTGACCGGCTTTTATGAGTACTTTGATCATAGCCGTGTGCAGATTGTCGGGGCAGTGGAACAGGCGTATATCAACGGACTTGATCTGGAGACGCGGCGCAAAACGGTCGAGGTGCTGATGGACCATAAAATACCGGCGATTATTTTTGCGAGAAACATGCGCCCGGACGCCTGCTTTATTGAATTCGGAGAGAAGTATGGGATTCCGATCCTTGTGTCCAGCCAGACAACATCGGATTTGTTTGCGGAGATCAGCCGGTGGCTGAAAGTAAAACTTGCGCCAAGCATTACCATTCACGGAGTTCTCGTGGACGTCTACGGGGAAGGCGTCCTGATTACCGGGGAGAGCGGCATTGGAAAGAGCGAGGCCGCACTGGAACTGATCAAGAGGGGCCATCGCCTTGTGTCGGACGATGTGGTGGAGATCCACAAAGTCAGCGATGAGACGCTTGTCGGCTCTGCGCCAAGCATTACAAAACATTTGATTGAGCTTCGCGGAATCGGTATCATTGATGTGAAAACACTGTTCGGGGTGGAGAGCGTAAAAGACACCCAGACGATCAACATGGTCATTCACCTGGAAGACTGGAAGAAAGAAAAAGAGTATGACCGGCTCGGCCTGGAGGAGAAGACGATTGAGTACCTCGGAAACCGGGTTGTCTGTCATGACATTCCGATTCGTCCGGGACGCAATCTGGCTGTCATTGTGGAATGCGCGGCGGTCAACCACCGTCAGAGAGCGATGGGATACAATGCGGCGGAAGAGCTGTATAAGCGGGTGCAGATCAATCTCTCGCAGGGAGCACAGGACTGATGGGGGCATTCGAACTGCAATCGGGACTGTATCAGATTTTTGCCCCGGAAGACATTCTGGAGCAGGAGCCAATGAAGAAGCATACAACGTTTCAGGTCGGCGGTCCGGCCCGCTACTTTGTATGCCCCAGAAATGCAGAGGAGGTTCAGGCTGTGATTCGTCTGTGCCGGGAGGAACAGACGCCATACTATATTTTGGGAAAAGGAAGCAACCTTCTTGTCAGCGACAAAGGATTTGATGGCGTGATGATTCATCTGCCCAGGCATTTTTCCAAAATGTCCACAGAGGGATGCCGCATCCGCGCCGAGGCCGGGGTGAGTCTGCCCGCGCTCTCTGTGGAGGCGTGGAAGCATGGACTGGGCGGTCTGGAATTTGCTGCGGGAATCCCGGGCTGTGTGGGCGGAGGCTGTGTGATGAATGCGGGAGCTTACGGCGGAACGCTCAGCCAGGTCATACAGGAGGCGGTTGTCCTCACACGGGAGGGGACAGTGAAACGGCTGTCTGCCGCGGAGCTTGAACTCGGATATCGAACGAGCTGCATTCCCCAAAAGGGATATATCGTCCTGGAGTGTCTGTTTGTACTTCATCCGAGAGACAAAGATGCCATTCGCGCCGACATGGACGCCTACAATGAGCAGCGGCGAAACAAACAGCCGCTTGACAAAGGAAGTGCGGGGAGCACATTTAAGCGTCCGCCGGGATATTTTGCGGGAAAACTGATAGACGACGCAGGGCTTCGGGGATATACCTGGGGGCGTGCGGCGGTATCAGAAAAGCACTGCGGGTTTGTCGTCAACCTTGGAGGCGCAACCGCTCAGGAAATATGGGAGCTGTGCAGCCAGGTGAGACAGAAGGTAAACGAGCAGTTTTCGGTGGAACTGGAACTGGAAGTCAGAACATTGGGAGAATTTTCGCGCGGAGGATACAAATGAATTTTGTCATTGTCACAGGAATGTCCGGAGCGGGGAAAGTGACTGCCCTGAAAATGCTGGAGGACATGGGATACTTTTGTGTGGACAATCTTCCGATTCGGCTGCTCCATACGTTTGTGAAGCTGACGATCGAACAGAGCCGTGCGGCCTCAAAGACAGCCCTCTGCCTGGATGTCCGAAGCGGTTACAGCGAGGAGGCGATGAATCAGGCACTTGATTTTCTGCGCCAGGAAAACATCCCCTACTCTATTCTTTTCATGGATGCGTCAGACGAATGCCTCATCAAGCGCTACAAGGAGACACGGCGCAGCCACCCGCTGGCGGGAAGCGGCAGAGTGGAGAACGGCATTTCTCAAGAGAGAGCGCTGATGACGCCGCTTCGAAAGCAGGCGACGTACATTTTCGATACGAGCCAGCTTTTGACGCGGGAGCTTCGGGTGGAGCTGGAGCATATTTTCTGCGGCGGGGAGAAATACAACAGCCTGATTCTCACCATTTTGTCATTCGGATTTAAATACGGAATTCCGGCCGATTCGGACCTTGTGTTTGATGTCCGCTTCCTTCCCAATCCTTACTATGTCGATGAACTGAGACCGAAGACGGGAAACGACAGGGAAGTGCGGGAGTATGTGATGCAGGCGGAGGCCTCACAGATATTTCTGGACAAGCTGGTGGAGATGGTTCGCTTTTTGATTCCCCAGTATGCGGCGGAGCGAAGGAATCAGCTTGTCATCAGCATTGGATGCACCGGGGGAAAGCATCGGTCTGTGACGATCGCCAATGCGCTGTACGAAGCGCTCATTCGGGATGATCGGAATTATGGGTTGAAAATCGAGCATCGGGATATGAAAAAAGGAAAATGAATGGAGAGAAATGCGATGTCATTTTCAGGAGAAGTGAAGGAGGAGCTGTCTGTCCGGATGCCGGAGGCGCGACACTGCCAATTGGCGGAGCTCTCGGCGATTGTGAGTCAATGCGCGTCGATCGTCCTGGATGATCAAAACAGACTTTCCCTTAAAGTACAGGCAGAAAACGTAACTGTCGCCAGAAAGTGCTTTACATTGTTGGAAAAAGCATTTACAATAGAGAAAGATGTCCTGGTTCGCCGAAAAGAAAACGCCCGCAAAAACCCGACTTACCAGATTTTGATTCCGCGCCATGAAGATGCGCTGCTTGTGCTGCAGGCATTGAAGATGGCAGATGCGAATGGAAACCGGATTTCTGGCGATGCAATGGCAAACGGCCGGCTCCTGCAAAATAGCTGCTGCAGACGAGCGTTTTTGAGAGGTGCATTTCTTGTGTGCGGCTCTATCAGCGATCCGATGAAATTTTATCATCTAGAGTGGATGACAGACCGCCGGGAGAAATCAGGGCAGATTCAGCAGATGATCCGTTCGTTTGGTCTGGACGCCAGAATGATTGAGAGAAAGAATCACTTTGTCGTATACGTCAAAGAGAGTGAGCAGATCGTGGATGTGCTCAACATTATGGAGGCCCACCAGGCGCTGCTGAAACTGGAAAATATACGGATCTACAAGGGAATGCGCAACTCTGTCAACCGGCAGGTGAATTGCGATTCCGCAAATATCAAAAAAACGGTATCGGCTGCCTCCGGACAGATGAATGACATCAAATGGATTCAGGAAACCGTCGGACTGGAGCGATTGCCCAAAGAACTCAGGGAAATCGCTCTGGCAAGGCTGAAGAATCCGGAAGCGCCGTTAAAAGAATTGGGAGAGAGTATGATTCCCCCTGTCGGAAAATCCGGAGTCAATCATCGCTTTCGCAAAATCCGGATGATTGCGGAAGAACTCCGAAAGGAGAACGGATTGGGGATGTAATTTTTCCCGATCGATTCCCGTCTCTACGCCTGCGAGTGGATCAGTCAGTCAGGCGAAAAAGAGGAGAAGAATAAACAGTGAAGAAATGAGGAGGAAGTATGATTTCAAAAACTGTAACGATGCAACTGGAATCTGATCTGGTTGACCGGCCGATTGCGTTGCTGGTACAGGCTGCTAGCCGATTTGAGAGCAGCATTTACATTGAAACTGGTTATAAGAAAATCAATGCAAAAAGTATCATGGGAATGATGACGATGAAATTAAATTCCGAAGAGCAGGTGACCATCATTGCCACAGGTCCGGATGAGCAGCAGGCTCTGGAAAGTATGGAGAACTTTTTGACAGGAAATAGAAAGTAGACCAGTGAAATGGAAAGCCCGTCCGATGAGCGCCCCTTGGGGAGCTGCATCGGACGGGCTTCTCTTCTAGGAGAGTGTTCTCGGGGCGGGGAAGATGACAAAAATCGCTTTTGACTCGATTTTGGAGCGGGATACAAAGCGGTTTGTCCAGTAACGCGCGTCCAGGGAATCGTTTCGGTTGTCTCCCATGACAAAATAGCAGTCCTCGGGGATCGTATAGGGGCCGAAACTCCCGAGCATCGGCTCTTTCAGATACGTCTCCTTCAGCGGAGTGTCGGAGTTGTTGAGGTAGACGTGCCCATCTGCAATTCGGATCGTCTCCCCGGGCATTCCGACAATTCGCTTGATGTATGTCTCGGATTCATTGTCCGGGGCAGGAAAAATAATGATGTCTCCCCGCTCCGGCTCGGAGAACGCATATGCCAGTCGGTTTCCGATAATTCTGTCGCCGACATGAATGGTAGGTTCCATGGAACCGGTGGGAACAAGCGCGTTGGTAAGGAAGACGTGGTTGATTAGAAAACCGAGGAAAAGGGTTGCCAGGACAATGTACAGATAGTCCATCACTTCTTTCCAGACAGAGGGCATGCGCTTCTCTTCTTCCTTTGGGAACGTATATTGCGGACGCCGCTTCCTTTTCTTCCTTCTCTCACCGGGAAAATGCAGATCGCGCAGCTGATATTCAAATCCCATAAAAACCTCCCATCCTTTCCTTTTCTCACCCGGGCACACCGCGTTTGGAACCCGGATCAATGGATAATAATTTCAGTATACCGCCTTTGCTCTGGAAGCGCAAGAGAAAAGCAATTGCTTTTTCAGATGGAAGATAGTATAATAGGGAAGATGCCGAAAATGCTGCGAATCCTTCGGAACAGAATTGGGAAAGGAAATCGGATTATGGATGTAAAAGAGTTTGATTTTGATTTGCCGGAAGAATTGATTGCCCAGGATCCCATAGAGAAGCGGGACAATTCAAGGCTGCTTGTTTTGGACCGCGAGACAGGGGACATACAACATAAAATATTTTATCAGATTGCAGAGGAGCTGCACCCCGGGGACTGCCTTGTTATCAACGATACAAAAGTAATCCCCGCCCGGCTGTTTGGAGTCAAAAAAGAGACCCAGGCAAAGATCGAAGTGCTGCTCCTAAAGAGAAGAGAGAATTGCGTGTGGGAAGTTCTCGTAAAGCCGGGGAAAAAGGCAAAGATCGGAACAAGGATCGTATTCGGGGAAGGGAAGCTTGAGGCGGAAGTGATCGATATCGCGGAGGAGGGAAATCGCCTTCTTCGCTTTGAATACAGCGGAATTTTTGAGGAAATTCTGGATGAGCTGGGGCAGATGCCGCTCCCTCCCTACATTACACACCAACTGGAGGACAAAAACCGCTATCAGACGGTGTATGCCAAACACGAGGGCTCTGCGGCGGCTCCGACGGCCGGGCTGCATTTTACGGAGACACTTTTAAAACAGATCGAAGAAAAAGGCGTAACCATTGCCCGAGTCACACTTCATGTCGGACTCGGGACATTCCGCCCGGTAAAGGCAGAGCGGGTACAGGACCACCATATGCATTCGGAGTTCTACGCGATTCCGGAGGAAACCGCAAGAAAAGTCAACGAGACGAAAAAAGCCGGAGGGAGAATCATTGCGGTGGGAACGACAAGCTGCCGCACACTCGAATCGGCTGCGCTCCCGGACGGAACGCTTCGCGCCGGAAGCGGATGGACGGACATTTTTATCTATCCGGGATATCAATTCAAAATACTGGATGGACTGATCACCAATTTCCACCTGCCCCAGTCAACGCTGGTCATGCTCGTGTCGGCATTGGCGGGAAAGGAGCACATCCGAAACGCCTATGAAGCCGCAATAAAAGAGCGATATCGCTTCTTTAGCTTTGGGGATGCGATGTTTATTGTCTGAGTGCGGGACAAAACAGACAGAGGAAAGACCCGAACATGATAGAGAAAAAACGTTTGAACAAATATCTTAGCGAACTCGGAATCTGCTCGCGCCGCGAGGCGGACCGGCTGCTGGAGGCCGGGAAAATACAGGTCAACGGGGAAACCGCCGTGATGGGGACAAAAGTGGATGAGACAGACCGGATTGCGATAGACGGCCGGGAAATCCGCCCGAGAAAAGACATTCCCGAGGTGCTCTTGGCGTTTCATAAGCCGAGAGGCATCGTCTGTACGGCATCCCGGAAAGAGGCAAACAACATTGTCTCCTATCTCCAATACCCAGAGCGAATTTATCCGGTGGGGCGGCTGGACAAAGACTCCGAGGGACTGATTTTGATGACCAATCAGGGCGAGCTGGTCAACAAAATTTTGAGGAGCCGCTACGGACATGAGAAAGAATATCTCGTCACGGTGGACCGCGCCATCACCGAGTCCTTTCTGAGACAGATGTCAGGCGGCGTATATCTGCCGGAACTCCAGGTGAAGACAAAACCGTGCCGGATTGAAAAAACGGGTCAGAGACAGTTTTGCGTGATTTTAACGCAGGGACTCAACCGCCAAATCCGGCGGATGTGCCATGTGTGCGGGTGCGAAGTGACAAGGCTGATCCGTGTGCGGGTGATGAACATTTCCCTGGGGGACTTGCCGTGCGGCGCATACCGGGAAGTGACGCCAAAAGAATACGAGGAGCTGAAGCGGCAGCTGCAAAAACAGGGAGAAGGAGGGGCATAGCATGGAGGATGCATTTTCCAGAATGCAGGCGCTGGCGGCACAGTTAAATGAGGCGTCCAGAGCATACTATCAGGAGAACCGGGAATTGATGAGCGATCGGGAGTACGATGCGCGCTATGAACAGCTGCAGCGGCTGGAGGAGGAGACCGGAATTGTCCTCTCGATCAGTCCGACATCGTTTGTCGGATATGAAGTGGTCAGTCAGCTCCCAAAAGTGCGGCACACTGCGCCGATGCTGTCTCTGGACAAGACAAAAGAGGTGGCGCGGCTAAAAGAATTCCTTGGGGAACAGAAAGGAATTTTGTCGTGGAAGTTGGACGGACTGACCATTGTTCTCACCTATGAGGGGGGAAATCTGGAGCGGGCGGTTACGAGAGGAAACGGACTTGAGGGAGAAGTTGTGACGGCAAACGCCAAAACATTTGCCAACCTTCCGCGGCGCATTCCCTTTTTGGGGCATCTTGTGCTGAGAGGGGAGGCTGTCATCACATACCCGGATTTTCAGAAGATGAACGAGTCTATGCCGGAAGAGGAGAGCCGCTACAAAAATCCGAGAAACTTATGTGCAGGCTCGGTGCGTCAGCTCAACAGCGCGGTCACGGCCCAGAGAAACGTCCGCCTTATGGCGTTCGCGCTGATCGAGGCGGAGGAAAATGGAGTTCCCCTCGCGCTGGACAATTCCAACGAGGCGCGCCTTTTGTGGCTGAAAAAACAGGGGTTTGAGATCGTACCGTACCGGATGGTAACCGCAAACCGGGGACAGGAAGCGGGATGTCTGGATGTGGAGACGGCGGTCGCCGCTTTTGAGGACGCCATCCAGTCCTTTGAAATCCCATCGGATGGCCTCGTCCTTTTGATGGACGATGCCGCGTACGGGGAATCTCTCGGGCGGACGAGTAAATTCCCCCGCAATGCCATTGCATTCAAATGGAAGGACGAGACAGCCGCGACGTTTCTGCGCAGCATTCACTGGAGCCCGTCGAGAACCGGCTTGATCAATCCGGTCGCAGTTTTTGACCCGGTCGAGCTGGAGGGGACGACGGTAAGCCGTGCCAGCGTCCACAATCTCTCGATTATGGAGGAGTTGGAGCTTGGGATCGGGGACGAGATTACCGTGTACAAAGCGAATATGGTCATTCCCCAGATTGCGCAAAACAGGACGAGGAGCAGCCGCATGACAATCCCATCGTGCTGTCCGGTCTGCAAAGGAGCGACCGCTGTGCGGAAGGTCAACGAGGTAAAGCTTTTGTACTGCACCAATCCGGACTGTCAGGCAAAGAAAATCAAAAGTTTTGAACTATTTGTCAGCCGGGACGCCATGAACATCGATGGGATATCCACGGCAACCATTGAAAAATGGATTGACGCCGGATTTGTGCGGGAGTATGCGGATTTCTTTTCGCTGGATCGGTACCGGGAGAGCATCGTCGAGATGGAGGGCTTTGGAGAGAAATCGTATGAGAATATGATTCAGTCCGCAGAGAGAGCGAGACACACAACGCTTCCCCGCCTGTTATACAGCCTTGGCATCGCAGGAATCGGCCTTGCAAATGCCAGATCGATCTGCAAATGGTTTGGCTCAGATCTGAATGCCATCCGCAATGCGTCGGAAGAAGAGCTGACGGCAATTGACGGAATCGGTCCTGTGCTGGCAGCCTCCATCGCAGATTATTTTTCCAGACAGGAAAACCGCGATGTGCTTGACCGCCTTCTGGAAGTGCTGCAGATCGAACTGCCGGAGGAGAATACAAAAAAACAGGTATGGAAAGACCACACGTTTGTCATCACCGGAGCGGTGCATCATTTCAGCAATCGAAACGAGCTGAAGGCGTATATTGAGGAGCGCGGCGGAAAAGTGACCGGATCGGTCAGCGCGAAGACAAGCTATCTGATTAACAATGACACGGCATCCGAATCATCGAAAAACAAAAAAGCAAGAGCGCTTGGGATTCCCATTTTGTCAGAAGAGGAATTTTTAAAGCTTTCAGAATAAGAAACGATCGGAAACAGGAAGAGAAAGGAAAATCTATGCCAATTCGTGTAGAAAACGATTTGCCGGCCAGAGCCGTTCTGGAATCGGAAAATATATTTATGATGGGAGAGATGAGGGCTTCCATGCAGAGGGTGCGCCCGTTAAACATTATCATTCTGAATTTGATGCCGGTCAAGCAGGACTATGAGACACAGCTTTTGCGTGCGCTGTCCAACACGCCGCTGCAGATCAATGTCACGTATCTGAATGTCACAAGCCATCAGTCCAAAAACACGCCGGCCAGCCACATCAATCAGTTTTATACGACATTTCCCCATGTCAGAGAAGACTTCTATGACGGCATGATCATCACCGGGGCACCAGTGGAGGACCTCGAATTTGAGCAGGTGGAGTACTGGGAGGAATTGAAGGAAATCATGGACTGGACAAAAAACCATGTCACCTCCACGTTTCATATTTGCTGGGGCGCTATGGCGGGGCTGTACTATCACTTTGGCATTCCCAAAATGCAGTTCGCACAGAAGCTGTCCGGAATTTATCTGCACCATACGCTTGACCGCTGCGAACCGCTGGTCCGCAGCTTTGATGACGTCTTCTATGCACCGCATTCCCGCTACAGCGGCGTGGACCGGCAGGCGGTTCTGGACGATTCGCGGCTGCAGCTGCTGGCCGAGTCCAAGGAAGCCGGCGTCTATCTGGTAAAAAGCCGGGACGGACGCCAGGTGTTTCTCTTCGGGCATCCGGAGTATGACCGGATGTCGCTGGATGCGGAGTACAACCGGGACATAAAAAAGGGAATTGAGATCGCGCCTCCGATTCACTACTATGAAAATGACGATCCCCAGGTGACGCCACTGCTGACATGGAGATGCCATGCCAATATGCTGTATACCAACTGGCTGAATTTTTATGTATATCAGGTGACGCCCTACCGGTTCTCCTGAGCAAAGACCGGTGCGGGAGATCAAAGATCGTGTTCCTCGTCCGCGTCGGATCCCCCGAAAAAGTCCTTTCGGATCAGGCCGCGGCTGTCTCTTGCCGCCTCAATGGCTTCCGACAGGATTTGCTTGACTTCCCGTGGATGTTTGATATTTTCCAGGTAGATTTCTTTGGAAGTGTCGATTCTCGTATACAGGGTGATGGTTCCTGTGCGAAACAGCTTGTGAAGGAACGTGCGCGTCAGACACAGATCTGTGATGCGGTAGAGCAGAAGCTCATCGTAGTGCGTGTTGAAAAAGCCGCGTTCCGTGTAAAGCCGGTCTCCTTCCAGGAGATATTTTGTAAAGGTGAACGGAAACCACATAATATGTTTGCGATCCTTCCAGAGAGGGGGTTGCTTTTCGGAGGAATCCGGATACTGTGCTTGTTGTTCTTTCATACTAAAATCCTTTCGTGTTTGGAAGACAAGGTTGACAGAGTGCAAAAGGAGGAAACGAGTCCGAATCTTTCGGGACAGCGGGCGCTCCTTTTCTGTCATTATACGACAAACAGAAGAAAAATGCAATGAAGAATGAAGGCAAGTACAGCGTTCTCTGACATGCAGCGTCAATCTGAGCGCGTACCTGTCAGGACGGCAGATCGCGGGACGCCTTTTTCGGATGGAAGCGCTCCGGAAAAAAGGTGTGCGCGGCCGGTCCCAAAAAGAGAATTCCCATGGCGGCAATTCCCGCCAGGATAGAAAAAAGCGGGGGGAGGGAAGTCCGGCGCAGAAACAGCAAAGAGATCCCTTTCCCGGTGAATCCCGCCGCCGCAGTGAGAAGAACGGGGACTCCGATGTGACTCCAGGAGAAAAAGGAGATGCCCGCAGTATTGTGCAGCGCCCGGAAATGGAGGATGCAGGTGAGAATCTGGCTTGCCAGAAGTCCCAGAAGGTATCCCCGGATTCCCATTGGGGGAATGAGCAGGAAAATGGAGAGAAGGCGGACAAAAAGTCCGAACAAATTGTGAAAGAAGACCGGTTTGGTCTGCCCAAGGCCGCTTAAAATGCTCCCCATTGCCGGTGTCAGATACAAAAACGGACAGAGCCAGGCAAGCGTCTCCATAAAATGTCCCGAGAGAGGGCTGTGATACACGGCTTCCCCGATTTCCCCTCCATACAGGAGAAACGTTCCGCAGGAAAAAATGCCAAGCCAAAGGCAAAACCGGAGATTTTGCCCGGAGGATTTTTGGATTTGCGCCGTGTCATTTTGGGACTGCGCAAAGGAGATGGAGGGAAGGAGCATGAGGGAGACAGAGGTCGTCAGGGTGGCGGGAAAAAAGAGAAAAGGCATGACCATTCCCGTCAGCACGCCAAAGACGGAGAGCGCCTGCGATTGCTCCATTCCGGCGAGTCGGAGCTGCCCCGGAATCATGGCGCCCTCGAGGCTCTGAAAAAAGCTGAGGACGAGCCGGTTGGCGGTGAGGGGAAGCGCCAAAAGAAAAATCTTTTTGGCACAGAAAAAAAAGCCTGGAATGTTTTCGCTGCGATCCCTGCGGGAAGAGGACTGGCGTCGGGAGACAAAAACGGATGCCATTCCAAGAAAAAGAACACTTCCCATTTCCCCGATGAGCGTTCCCGCCGCGGCGTGGACTGCGCGGACAGCGGTTCCCCGGGAGGTGCAGATGCCCCAGACGATCCAGACAGAGCCAACCCGCAACAGCTGCTCGATGAGCTGGGAAAGCGCGGGGAGGGTGGCGTTTCGGCACCCGAAATAGTATCCGCAGACACAGCTGTGCAGGGAGGCCAGGGGAATAGAGAGGGCGATGATCTCAAGCAGAGGCTGGCAGTCGGGTTCCATGAGAAATCCGGATGCAATCTCCCCGGAGAAAACATAGAGAAAAGCCGACGCGGGAAGTGACATGGCGAGGCAGAGAACGATCCCGCAGGCAAAGTAGCGCAGCCGGAGCGACCGCTGCTCAGAAACGCCGGCGACAAAGCGGGAGATGGATGTCTGAAATCCCGCCGTACACAGCGACAAAAACAGCATTGCCGCAGAGGCGGAGAGCTGATAGACTCCCATTCCCTCCTCGCCAATGGCATGGGAGAGAAAGACCCGATAAAAAAACCCCATAACCCGGCTGAGAATCCCGGATAACATCAAGACAAGGGCGCCGGTGAAAACAGAACTGCCAAAACGTCTCATACAGACTCCTTCGCTGCCTGCTGGCGGTGGTTCGTAACCAGTGTATGCCCGAAACACCCCATTCAGAATCACGCGAACTTGACTTTCTCCGGAAGAGGAAGTATACTCAATAGCAGAAAAAACAGGATTTGACGGGTCTGGCCCGCAACGAATACAGAAAAGAGGAATCAACCATGAATTTAAAAGGAAGGAATTTTTTGACACTGAAAGACTTTTCTCCGGAAGAGATTGCGTATCTTCTGGATTTGGCGGCAGCCCTAAAGGCGGAAAAAAAGCAGGGGAAGACCGGAAACCGGCTGCGGGGAAAAAACATTGCGCTCATTTTTGAGAAGACGTCCACGCGCACAAGATGTGCGTTTACGGTGGGATGTGTCGACGAGGGCGGACACCCGGAATATTTGGGATCCAATGACATCCAGCTCGGCGCCAAGGAAACGATTGAGGATACGGCGAGAGTGCTGGGGCGGATGTTTGACGGAATCGAGTTTCGCGGTTTTGAACATTCCAAAGTGGAAAAGCTGGCGCAATATGCCGGGGTACCGGTCTGGAACGGTCTGACAGACGATTACCATCCGACGCAGATCCTGGCAGATTTCCTCACCATTCGGGAAGTGTTTGGCACACTCAAAGGAATTCACCTCGTATTTATCGGAGACGGAAGAAACAATATGGCCAACTCACTGATGATTGGATCCGGAAAGATGGGGCTTCATTTTACGATCATTGCGCCGAAAGCACTGTGGCCGGGACAGGAACTGGTAGATCTGTGCCGGGGATATGCGGCGGAAAGCGGCGGAAGCATTTCCATCACAGAAGACCGGGACGCAGTGGCGGGAGCAGATGCCATTTACACCGATGTGTGGTGCTCGATGGGAGAAGAAAGCAAAGCGGCGGAGCGCGTCGCCTTGCTTTCCCCGTATCAGGTCAACGAAGCGCTGATGAAAAAGACAGGAAAAGAATCGACGATATTTATGCACTGTCTACCGGCTGTGCGGGGAAATGAAGTGACCCATGAAGTGCTGGAGTCCCCGCAGTCTGTCGTATTTGACGAGGCGGAAAACCGGATGCATACCATCAAGGCGGTTATGGTTGCGACACTGGGAAACGAGGAATGATCCGAAGGCAGCGTCAAACAGAGGGAAGAACCATTCGGGAAGGGAGACAATGAGACAAGATTTTTGGCGATCGCTTACAGAAATAATGTATCTTGCGGCAGCGGCAGCGGCGGTGGCGCTGTCTGCCCTCGTGTTCCTGTTTGGGGAGCCTTTTTACCGGGGAATGCCGTTCATCTTTTTGTGCGGCACATATCTGTTTTTGAGCAGCTATAGAAAATTGCGGAAAAGTCAGAAAAAGGGAGCCTGGGTGTTCCCGCTTGGGATTTTCTATTTCTTTCTGGCTGTGCTGACGGGAATTTTGTTCATTACGAGCTGCATCACAAACTGGGGATAAAATCGGGGGTATCTGAGCCGAAAACAGCGGCAGATTGCGAGGATGTGTTGAAGGAAAAGATTGTTTCTATGCTGAGCCGCTCCGAGGGATTTGTGTCCGGTCAGGAGCTGTGCGAAAAACTTGGCGTTTCCCGAACGGCTGTCTGGAAGGCAGTTCAGAAGCTGAAAGAGGAAGGGTATGAGATTGAGGCGGTTTCCAACAGAGGATATTGCCTCAGACGGGAGCCGGACCGGATGACAGCGGACGTCTGCGTTCCTCTTATGCAAACGGTCTGGGCCGGGAGGCCGTATGAGTATCACGAGCAGATTGACTCAACGAACAACCGCGCCAAACAGTTGGGAGAACTGCCCGGGACACACGGGACGCTTGTAGCGGCAGACAGCCAGAAGCTCGGAAAAGGCAGGAGAGGGAGAGTGTGGCAGTCGCCTGCCGGGACGACAATTTCCATGTCTCTTGTGCTGCAGCCGGAATTCTCCCCGGCAAAAGCATCGATGCTGACGCTTGTGAATGCGCTGGCTGCCCGGGAGGCAATCGAGCGTGTGAGCGGGGTCCGGGCCGGAATCAAGTGGCCCAATGACCTTGTGGCCGGAGGCCGGAAATTGTGCGGAATTCTCACGGAGATGAGCGCCGATCTGGACGGAATCCGCTATGTCGTCATTGGAACCGGAATCAATGTCAATGTCCGCCAGTTTCCGCAGGAGATTCGCGAAACGGCCACATCGCTTTTTTTGGAATCGGGGCGGGACATATGCCGGGGAGCGCTCATTGCCCGGTATGTGCAGTGCTTTGAGCGGGAATACGCGATCTTTCAAAAGACAGAAGACTTGTCCGGGCTTCGGGAGCGCTACGAGGAGGCGCTTGTGAGCATGGGGAAGGAAGTCTGCGTTCTCGACTCCGGCGGGGAATATCGGGGCATTTGTGAAGGAATTACGGCGCAGGGCGAACTTGTGGTGAGAAGAACAGACGGCACACAGACAAAGGTTTTTTCCGGAGAAGTGTCCGTTAGAGGAATCTACGGATATATTTGAGGCCAAACAAAACAGCTTTTGATCCAAAAACAAAGAATGGCAGGTTAGGACAGTTGAAAAACGAAGAACGGGTTGTCCTTTGCGGGGCGAATTCCTATGAACAGAAATATTATCTGAACCAGGATTTTGAAAATCTCCCCAAAGGAATTCAGGATGAACTGAAAATGATCTGTGTGCTATACACAGAGGAAGTCGGCGGGATTCTCACCATCGAGTATGAGGAGGACGGGAGCCTGATCTTGCGCTCCGCGGCCGATGACATGGATTATCTCTACGATGAAATCAGTGCAGGATTGAAAATCCGGCAGATTCAGCAGGAGAGACAGGAGCTTTTTCAGGCGCTGGAGCTCTACTATCAGATCTTTTTCCTGCAGCAGGAACAGGTGTTATGAAAACGGGAGAGGACAGAAAAACAATGCGCGGCGGTGCGATGAAAATCGGTTCTGTGCAGCTGGAGAGCAGTCTTGCGCTGGGGCCTATGGCAGGTGTGACAGACCTGGCATTTCGCCTTCTTTGCAGGGAGCAGGGATGCGGGCTTTTGTATACCGAGATGGTCAGCGCAAAAGCCGTCTACTATGAAAACCGCAACACCGAAATCCTTCTTGAGAGCGATGAGCGAGATCATCCAGTTGCGCTGCAATTGTTCGGAAGGGATCCGCATCTGATGGCGGAGATGGCCCGAAAACTGGAGGAGCGGCCGTTTGATCTGTTTGACATCAATATGGGATGCCCGGTCCCGAAAGTTGTAAACAATGGGGAGGGGTCCGCTCTGATGAAAGACCCCAGACTTGCGGGAGAGATCGTGCGCGAGATGGTTCGGGCGGTAAAGAAGCCTGTGACCGTAAAAATCCGCAAGGGATTTGACGATTCGTGCATCAATGCGGTGGAAGTGGCAAAAATTGTGGAGGACAGCGGCGCGAGTGCCATCGCGGTACACGGGAGAACAAGACAGCAATACTACCAGGGACGCGCCGACTGGGAGATCATTCGCCAGGTAAAAGAAGCGGTTCGCATTCCAGTGATCGGAAACGGGGACATCATGACGGCGCAGGACGGCGTTCGGATGCTGGAGGAGACGGGATGCGACGGGATTATGGCAGCGCGGGGGGCAAGAGGAAACCCGTGGCTTTTCCGGGAACTGCGCGCATATATGGAAGACAAAACGGTTTTGCCTCCTCCCTCCCGAAAGGAAATCGGGGAGATGATGCTGCGGCACGGAAAAATGCTGCTGGAATACAAAGGGGAGCTGTCCGGAATGCGGGAAATGCGCAAGCAAATTGCGTGGTACACCGCCGGATGCGCGGGGGCTGCCTCCATTCGCCGCAGAGGAAATGAAATCGAAACGTATGACGACCTGAGCCGTCTGGTCGGGGAATTTGTCGCGGAATGCGGATGAAAATCCACGGAATAGTTCTTGACAAGGCAAAAATACCCGTTTATAATGAGATGAGCCGATCGGAGGGATACGGCAGTTTTTGGGGGGCGGGGAAGCTCCTTTCCCGATCCCGGCGATATGCCCTTCAGAATGAAATTGTTGTATAGATTGTGTGAGAAAACAGTGCAGGAGCGGAGTAAGTCATGGCAGATAAGAAAAATATTTTAACGTATACTGGTTTGAAAAAACTGGAGGAAGAGTTACAGAACTTAAAAGTTGTCAAGCGTCAGGAAGTGGCACAGAAGATCAAGGAAGCCCGGGAACAGGGAGACTTGTCGGAAAATGCAGAATATGACGCAGCAAAAGACGAGCAAAGAGACATCGAAGCCCGGATTGAAGAGCTGGAGAAGATCTTAAAAAATGCAGAGGTTGTAGTCGAGGATGAGATTGATCTCAATAAGATCAATGTGGGATGTACTGTGACCGTCTATGACTTTGAATACGATGAGGAATTGGAGTTTTCCATTGTCGGTTCCACAGAGGCAAATAGTCTGGAGATGAAAATATCCAACGAATCTCCGGTGGGACGGGCTTTGATCGGGAGAAAACTGGGCGACAACGTAGAAGTGGAGAGTCCGGAAGGGGTTGTCTCCTATAAAGTGATCGCGATCAAAAGAAGCTAAATTGG
>CASGAH010000036.1 GCA_949299375.1 uncultured Eubacteriales bacterium
CTGTGGTCACTGTGTCAAACACGATCTCCTCCGCCGCCCGGCCTGCCAGCATCCCTACCAGCATCGCCTGCAGTTCCTTTTTCGTGTTCAGGAATTTCTCTTCCTCCGGCGTCTGCATCACATACCCAAGAGCCCCCATGGTACGGGGCACGATGGTGATCTTCTGCACCGGCTCCGCATCCTTTTGAAGAGCGCTTACCAGCGCATGTCCCACTTCGTGGTAAGATACGATACGGCGCTCTTCCTGGCTCATGATCCGGTCTTTCTTCTCTTTTCCGGCGATGACAACTTCCACCGCCTCCAAAAGATCGGCCTGGGAGACACACTGCCGTCCGTTCTTGACCGCATTGATTGCCGCCTCGTTGATCATATTCGCTAGATCCGAGCCGACGGCTCCGCTCGTCTGGAGTCCAATCGCCTCTAGATCAACCGAATCATCCATCTTGACGTCTTTTGCATGGACCTTTAAAATGTTGACACGTCCTCGCAAATCCGGGCGGTCCACAATAATCCGGCGGTCAAACCGTCCGGGGCGAAGCAGCGCCTTGTCCAAAATTTCCGGGCGGTTCGTTGCCCCGAGCACGAGAAGCCCTTTGGATGTGTCAAATCCATCCATCTCTGCGAGCAGCTGATTCAATGTCTGCTCTCTCTCGTCATTGCCCCCGTAGCGGCTGTCACGGCTCTTTCCGATGGCGTCAATCTCATCGATAAAGATAATGCACGGCGTATTCTGCTGTGCCTGCTTAAACAGATCGCGCACACGGGACGCCCCGACACCGACGAACATCTCCACAAAGTCAGAACCTGACAGCGAGAAAAACGGAACTCTCGCTTCCCCCGCCACCGCCTTTGCCAAAAGCGTCTTACCGGTTCCGGGCGGCCCGACAAGCAGCGCGCCCTTGGGAAGCTTGGCGCCGATCTGCACGTATTTTCGGGGGTCGTGAAGGAAATCGACAATCTCCTTGAGCGACTCTTTGGCCTCATCTTCCCCTGCCACATCCCGGAATGTGACACCTGTCTCTTTCTGCACGTATACTTTGGCGTTGCTTTTTCCTACGCCCATCACTCCGCCGCCTCCGGCCATCTTCCGATAGAAAAAGGAGACGAGGGCAACCATCAAAAGCAGCGGAAAGATATAGACAAGGAAAAACTCCAGCAGCGCACTTCCGGTGCTGGCCTCTTTGCCCTCAAACGTGACGCCGTACTCCTGCAGTTTTTCTGTGAGCGACGCGTCGTTGAGCGCGATCGTATAATAATTTCCGCGGCTGTCATTTAGCATCTTAAATTCAATTCGGCTGCTTCCGATCTCTGCCTCCGTAATCAGCCCTTTTTCCAGATTCTCCAGAAATACGTCGTAGCTTACCTTGATCACAGGTCCGTTCATCAGGTCCTTGATGTAAAAAGACGCCATAATCGTCACAAAGCCAATGATTACAATCAGCATCAGCATCGGCGAACTGTTTCTTTTGTTTTTATTGTCATCCTGATTCGGATTGTTTCTGTTTTGATTCATATTATCCACCCTTGATTTCTACACTCTGATCACATGTCAACGGATTGCCCGCTGTGGAAACACTTCCACAATTATAACACGTTACATTATACCTGTAGTTTCGGCAGAAATCAAGGGAAGTTTCGTGAATTTTGTGTGGACAGTTCCATCCGATCCGATGACGCATTCCGTTTCTCCCGTTTTGAAAAAACAGTTTGTTTTTTGAAAAAACAGCTTGTAATCTTTTGCCCGCCGTGATAAAGTATTAGAATGATATGAATCTGATTTTCCACATCTTACTTTTCACCTGCGAAGGAGGTAACCATGCCTGTAAAATATGTGTTTGTCACCGGTGGTGTTGTATCCGGTCTTGGAAAAGGAATTACTGCCGCCTCTCTGGGCCGTCTCTTAAAAGCCCGCGGTTATTCTGTCACAATGCAGAAGTTTGACCCCTACATCAATATGGATCCGGGTACAATGAATCCAGTACAGCACGGCGAAGTTTTCGTTACAGACGACGGGACGGAGACAGACCTGGATCTTGGGCATTACGAGCGTTTTATTGATGAAAGCCTGAACATGAATTCCAACGTCACAACCGGGAAAGTTTACTGGTCGGTTTTAAATAAAGAGCGAAACGGGGAATACGGCGGCGGAACCGTGCAAGTCATCCCCCACATTACAAACGAAATCAAAAGCCGCTTTTACCATAATTACAGCACAGAAAAAACAGAGATTGCCATCATAGAAGTCGGAGGAACGGTTGGAGACATCGAGAGCCAGCCATTTCTGGAGTCCATCCGGCAATTCCAGCACCATGTTGGACATGACAATGCTATTCTCATCCATGTCACCCTCATCCCCTGGCTGTCCGCGTCTCAGGAGATGAAGACAAAGCCAACACAGTCGAGTGTAAAGGAACTGCAGGGAATGGGCATTCAGCCCAACATTCTCGTATGCCGCACCGAGCACGAGCTTGACGACAGCATCCGAAACAAGATCTCTCTTTTCTGCAATGTGCCGAGCAAATGCGTTCTCCAGAACTTGGACTGCTCCGTCCTCTATGAAGTTCCGCTCATGATGGAGAAGGAACAGCTGGCGCAGAGGGTGTGTGAGTGCCTGAATCTTCCCTGTCCTGAACCGGACTTAAAAGAATGGATTCAGATGGTGGACGATTGGAAGCATCCTCTCCATAAGGTGACGGTGGCACTCGTTGGAAAATATGTGTCTCTTCACGATGCCTACATCAGTGTCGTCGAGGCGCTCAAACACGGCGGTGTCGCAAACCGCACCCAGGTCAGCATCAAATGGATCGATTCTGAGACCGTTACCGCCGACAACGCAGCAGATCTGTTCGCCGATATCAGCGGAATTCTCGTCCCGGGCGGATTTGGAGACCGCGGCATCGACGGCAAGATCATCGCCATCCAGTATGCGCGGGAACACAACATTCCGTTCCTCGGGCTTTGCCTCGGAATGCAGCTCAGCATTGTAGAATTTGCGCGCAATGTCATCGGACTTCACAATGCGCACAGCATCGAGCTGGATCCGAAGACACCGCATCCGGTGATTCATCTTATGCCGGACCAGTACAATGTCACCAAAGTCGGCGGAACGCTGCGCAGAGGATCGTATCCGTGCATTCTCAGCGATGACTCTAAGGCGTATGAAGTATACGGGACTTCCCGCATCTGGGAGCGGCACCGCCATCGCTACGAGGTCAACAACACGTACCGTCAGGTTCTTCAAAACAACGGGATGAAACTGTCCGGGCTCTCTCCGGACGGCCGGATTGTGGAAATGATTGAGCTTCCGAACCATCGCTGGTTCATCGGAACGCAGGCGCATCCGGAGCTGAAATCCCGCCCCAACCGCCCCCATCCTCTGTTTAAGGGATTCATTCTCGCATCCCTCCAATACAGTCAGGAGAAACTGAACTCTGAATCGAATGGAAATGGAGACTGCCATGATTGATTTGAAATTTTTGAGAGAAAACCCGGAACTTGTCAAACAAAACATCCGCAATAAATTTCAGGACAGCAAACTCCCGCTTGTGGATGAGGTGATTGCCCTGGACCAGGAAAGCCGCGCGCTGCAAAAAGAGGCCGATGCGCTTCGCGCAAGCCGCAAAAAGCGCTCCAAACAGATTGGCGGACTGATGGCCGAAGGAATGAAGGAGGAGGCCGAGGCACTCAAAGCGCAGGTTCTTGCCGACGCCTCCCGCCTGGCAGAGCTGGAGGCAAGAGAACCCGTTGTGTCCGAACGCATCCGCACGATTATGATGACGATCCCGAACATCATCGATCCCAGTGTCCCCATCGGAAGAGACGACCGGGAAAATGTCGAAGTCGAGCGATTTGGAGAGCCGGTTGTCCCAGATTTTGAGATTCCATACCACACAGAGATTATGGAGCGGTTCTCCGGGATCGATCTGGACAGCGCAAGAAAGGTCGCCGGCAATGGATTCTACTACCTGATGGGAGACATTGCAAGGCTGCACTCCGCAGTCATCGCCTACGCGAGAGACTTTATGATTGACCGCGGATTTACCTACTGCATTCCGCCTTTCATGATCCGAAGCGACGTCGTGACCGGTGTGATGAGTTTTGCCGAGATGGACGCCATGATGTATAAGATTGAGGGAGAAGACCTGTATCTGATCGGAACGAGCGAGCACTCTATGATCGGCAAGTTTATTGACACCATCCTGAAAGAGGAATCGCTTCCCTACACATTGACGAGCTACTCCCCCTGCTTCCGCAAGGAGAAAGGCGCCCACGGTCTGGAGGAGCGCGGTGTCTACCGGATCCACCAATTTGAAAAACAGGAGATGATCGTCGTCTGCAAGCCGGAAGACAGTATGATGTGGTACGATCGGCTCTGGAAAAATACTGTTGATCTGTTCCGCTCCCTGGATATTCCGGTTCGCACACTGGAATGCTGTTCGGGAGATCTGGCCGATCTGAAAGTAAAATCGGTCGATGTGGAAGCCTGGTCTCCGCGGCAGAAGAAATATTTTGAGGTCGGAAGCTGCTCCAATCTCGGAGACGCGCAGGCCCGCCGCCTGAAAATCCGCGTGAACGGAAAAGACGGCAAATATTTTGCGCACACCTTAAACAATACCGTTGTTGCTCCCCCGAGGATGCTGATTGCTTTTCTGGAAAACAACTTAAACGCAGACATGACGGTGCGAATTCCTCAGGCGCTCCAGCCATATATGGGCGGGATGACGCTTTTGAAATAACCGGATGAGAGACATCCGGGAGCACACCGTCTGTTTCCCCTGTCCCCTGATATTTCAGGGGACTTTTTTCCCCGCGAAAGGAGATGCTATGCTGTTTTTTCACTTATCCGATCTTCACCTCGGCCAGACGCTCTGCGGATACAGCCTGAGGGAAGACCAGGAAGACATTTTGAAACAGATTGTCCATCAGGCTGCCCTTCGAAGGCCGGATGCCATCCTCATTGCAGGGGATGTCTATGACAAGTCTGTTCCATCCTCCGAAGCCGTTGCCCTTTTGGACAACTTTCTCACTCAACTGGATCAGTTATCCCTTCCAATTCTCCTCATCAGCGGCAATCATGACTCTCCGCAGAGACTCGATTTTGCCAGCCAGATTCTCCAGCGGCACGGCGTACATATCGGCGGTCTTCCTCCGAGGACAAGCCGCGATCATTTGAAAAAAGTCGTCCTGTCTGATGCATTCGGGGATGTCTGTTTTTATCTGCTCCCCTTCGTCAAGCCGGGCTGGGTGCGTCACCTCGCCGAAGAGCGGGAAATTACCACCTACACCGACGCCGTGCAATTTCTGCTTTCCCGGGAGACCATCGATCCAAATTGTCGAAATGTAATCCTCTCCCATCAGTTCTACGCATCTGCCGGATCCTCCCCTTCGACCTGTGATTCCGAGCGCCCCTGTATCGGAGGGCTGGACCAGGTCGATGTCTCTTCGCTTTGGGCCTTTGACTATGCAGCGCTCGGACATCTGCACAGTCCCCAGTCTGTGGGACGCGCATCAATCCGCTACTGCGGCACACCGCTCAAATATTCGATCAGCGAAGCGAACCAAACGAAGTCTATTTCTGCCGTTACACTGGACGGGAACGGTTTCCTGGGCGTGGAAGAGATCCCGCTGACGCCGCTGCGGGATGTCAAAGTCATCCGCGGGACGTTGGAGGAAGTGATGCGTCGGGGAGCCCCGGACGGTGTCGATGACTATGTCAGCATTACCCTGACAGATGAGGAAGAGCTGTGGCATCCGAAAGATCAGCTGGAACGCCTCTTTCCTCGAATTTTGGAAATCCGGCTGGACAACGAACGGACACGCCAGCGGTTGGACACGCCGTCAAACGCCTCCCCTGGAGCGTCCCCCATGGAGATTTTTTCTTTTTTCTTTGAGGAGCTTCAGAAGCGTCCCCTGTCGGATGAGGAGTCCGCTTATCTGTCCCGGCTTATGGAAGAAGTAAACGATGCGATGTACGAAGAAAAGGAGTGATTCTGATCAAACCATTACAATTGACCTTATCCGCCTTCGGCTCCTACGGGGCGGTCGAAAAGATTGATTTTACCCGAATTGACCATGGACTGTTCTTGATTTCCGGCGACACCGGATCCGGAAAAACGACCATTTTTGACGCCATCGTATATGCGCTCTACGACCGCACGAGCGGGGGCGCGCGGGATGGGAAAATGATGCGCAGTCAGTACGCCGCCCCCACCCAGGAAACGTTCGTCCGCTTGACATTTTCCTGCGGCGGGGACATTTATACCGTTCGCAGAAGTCCTGCCTACGAGCGGCCGCTGAAGCGCAAAAGCAAGGATGGATCGCCAAAGATGCGCACCGTCTCCCCCTCCGTCGAATTGACAATGCCCGACGGCACCCTTTTCCCGGAAAAAAAGAGGGAGACCGATTTGAAAATCCAGGAGCTGGTCGGAATGGATGCCGACCAGTTCACACAGATTGCCCTCATCGCCCAGGGAGATTTCATCCGTCTTTTGCACGCCACTTCCCGCGACCGGCAGCAGATTTTTTCCAGGATCTTTCGCACCCGGGTATTCCAGGCCGTCCAGGAAGCGCTCCGGGAAAGAGAGCGAGAGGCAAATCACGCGCTGGAGGAGAACAGTTCCCGTTACCGGGAAGTGCTGGATCGTGTCTCCGTTTTGAGGAGTGAGCAGCTCTCCCGCTGGGAGGAAGCGGTTCGGTCGCTCAATGAGGTTTTCATCCAGAGCGAGCTGAAGGCGCTCACCGAGGAATCCCGCTGTACGCTCAAACAGACGCGCCGCCTGCGTTCTGAGGCGCAGGAGCGGCTCCAGACACTTCGCACCCGCCTTTCCAGAGCCAACGAGAACAATCGGCGGCTTTCTGAGGCAAAACGCGCGCGTGAAGACTTTGCCGCACTTGAGAACCGGCAAAGCGAACAGGCGCAGCGCGAGGAGCGGCTGGATCTCGCCAAAAAGGCAGAGCGTGTATCTTATTCCGAGAAAGACTACGAGGAAGCGAAACGAAGCATCGCACAGGCGAGCGACGCCCTAGCTGCACTGCAGACGGAACGTTCTGTTCAGGAAGTGCAATTGGAGGCGGCAGTCCGCAGGCATAAGTGCGCGCAGGAGGCATTTGAGAAGGCAAGCCCGGAGCGGGCCGCAGGCATAAGCCGACTTCAGAAATCGCTTCCCGAATATGAGCGCCTGCTCCAGCTCCAAAAAGAGCAGGAGAACGCAGAAAAAACACTTCAGAAGACAAAAACGCTTCTGGATCAACAAACAGCCGTCTTAAAGCGCATTCTCCAGCAGCAGGAAACGGCAAGGGAAACGCAAAAACGCTTCTCGCACAGTACACAGACACTTGCCCGCCTGAAGCAGGAGGAAGAACGCCTTCTTCAGCGGGAAAGCGTTCTGTCCGACCTCGCCCAAAACTACTGCAGCCAGATCGACACCTTGACCCAAAATGTTCAGACGGCCGAAGCGCGCTACAAGCAGGCAGACAAGAACTACTATGAATGCAGCCAGACATATGAGCGGCTGAGCAAACAGTTTTTGGACGCACAGGCGGGCATCCTCGCCTCCAAACTCTCCGATGGAGTCCCTTGCCCGGTATGCGGTTCTCTGCATCATCCGAACAAAAAACAGCTTTCCAGCCAGGCGCCCACACAGGGAGATGTGGAGAAGGCAAAAGAAGAGACACAACAGGCAGATTCTGCCCGCCGGGAGGCCTCCCTTCTCTGCGAGAAAGCGCGCCACTGCTGGAAATACACCATCGATCTGATCGAACGGGAGGGAAAAAATCTTCTCGGAGCATCTTTCTCCATGGAATGTCATGCGGCGGGATGCGCTCTGATTCGGCAGTCCCTTCGGGACTGTCAGCAGCAGCAAAGAGAGCTCCTTCGTCAAAAAGAGGAGGCATCCCGCCAGGATAAGGCGTACCGGGAGGCCGGACTGCAAATCGAGGCACTGCAAAAAGAAGAGATCGCGTGCCGGGACCGCAAAGAGAGCCTTCTTTCTTTGCTCTCCTCTGACCAGCAGCGCCTGGCAGAATGCCGCACCAGGCAAAAAGAGGTCCAAAAAACACTCTCCTTTTCAAGCGCAAAAGAGGCAAACTCCGAATTGCTCCGTCTCCAGAAGGAAGAGCGCTCCGAAAAAGAGCAGCTTGACTCTATCCAAAGAGACTGCGACAAGCTTCACAGAAGTCTGCATCAAAAAAAGGGGGAGGAGGCACAGAGCCGCCGCCACCTAGAGGAGCTGTGCAGCCGGGAGAAGCGTTGTCTTTCCCATTACCAGCAGGAACTCGCCCTTCACGGTTTTTCCGGGGAAGCGCATTATAAAACCTGTCTTTTGTCCCGGGCCGAAATCAGACAGCTGGAAGAAGAAATCCGCGATTTCTCCAACCGGTTTCAGGAAGCTTTCAACCGGCTAAGTCTGCTCTCCGAGCAGACAAAAGATCTGGTTTATCAAAATACCGAACAGCTCGAGGCAGATGCAGCGCAGACCGAGCAGGCCTGCTCCCAAATGGAGCGAGAGGAGAACGATCTCTATCACATCTGCAAAAACAACGACAGGATTTTGGAGGAGAGCAATCAGCTGGCACAGAAGCGGCAAACGCTTTTGCATGATTTCCAGATTGTCAGCACACTCAGCAGAGCGGCAAACGGGAAAGGGGCCGTCAAGGTGGATCTGGAGACATACATTCAGAGATATTACTTTCAGGAGATTGTGAAGGCCGCCAACCGCAGATTCTATCGCTTCTCCGGCGGGCAGTTTCTCTTAAGGTGCAAAGACATCCTAAGCCCATCCGGAAACCAGGCCACCGGGCTGGATTTGAACGTGTACAGTGTCCTTCACAACCAGGAGAGAGACGTCAAAACGCTGTCCGGCGGTGAGTCGTTTATGGCTGCACTTTCTATGGCGCTTGGACTGGCTGACATCATCCAAAACGCCTCCGGTTCCGTCCACCTGGAAATGATGTTCATTGACGAGGGATTTGGCTCCCTGGATGAGACGTCTTTGCAGGAGGCAATTCAAATTCTTCGCCAGCTGGCTGGGGATCAGCGTCTCGTGGCCATTATCTCTCATGTCGTTCAGCTGGGGGAAGAAATCGACCGCAAGCTGGTCGTGACAAAAGGAAAAAGCGGAAGCTGCGTCTCGTGGGAGGGTGACGCGCTGTAATTGCGGCAGATAAAGCAAGCTGCTCCTGCTGACAACGGATCACAGATCTGTCGTCAACATGAGCAGCTTATCGCTTTTACTCGCTTTTGCCTGACTCTTTTTTGCCTTCTTTTTTTCCTGTCTCTTTTTCTGCGCTTTCTTTTTCGGATGCTTCGTTTCGCATCTTGTCTATGATGGATTCGATGATCTGTTTTTTTAAGTATACGTCGAAGCTGAGCATACAGATGAAGGTGAACATGCGCAAGTATTCTTGGTCTGCCTCGGGCGCGTGCGGAAACGCTCCCATTGCCTGCTGAAAGCTCCTTTGCAAGTCTTCCCTCAGTGTCTTCATCTCCTGTTTCTCATAGGAGAAGATTTCTTCATAGATTTCTTTCATTCCCTTTTCTTTTCCAAAAAACGACTTTGTGATGGGATCTAAAATGGTTTGAATGTCGTTGATGGAAAGATAGCTTTTGAAATAATAGATGAAGATTAAGAGGAGCATATGATCTTTGGAATATTTTTTTCGCTCCGGAGGAGGGAGAAGCCGGTTTTTCGTATAATTGTTAATCATTGTTTTCGTGAGGATTTTGTCTTCCTCGTAGCGCTTCCCGCTTTTTAGGTGCTCCTCCATAAAGGTTGTCACCTGATCCATATATAAGTCGATGTTTGGAATTTCTCTGCTTCGAATGTAATCCATCTGAGAGAGATCCCTCATCAACTGTTCAAACGTCTCCTGATTGTTCATACCCGATACCTCGCATAGCATTTGGACTTGACCCCTATACCATAGTATATAGTTTTTGAAACTACCTATCAAGTACTTTATGTTTTTTTTATAAATTGACATCCGGGGTCAAATGATTCTCATCGGATAGGGGAAGATACAGACAGTCGTCAGTGCTCCTCCTCTTTCGGCAAGTCTCTCTCCATGCGGGAAAATGTCAGATCATAGCCATCGTTTCCGAAATTCAGACTGCGGTTGACACGGCTTATGGTCGCCGTGGAGGCGCCGGTCTGTTTTGCGATCTCGGTATATGTCTTCTCCTGGCGAAGCATCCATGCCACTTCGTAGCGCTGCGCCAGTGCCAGCAGCTCATTGACTGTACACACATCTTCAAAGAAGGCATAGCACTCGTCTTCCGTTTTCAGGGTGCGGATTGCCTCAAACAGTTGATCCACTGCTCTCGTTTTTATTTTTTTGTTCATGCGGCGGCTCCTTCCCATCTTATTGTCTCAGAATCCCTGCTTTTCTCTTGTTTTGTGCGATCCTTTCTCTGAAATATGTGACCGATGTATTGGCAATCAATTCCTCCGGGAATTGTGTTTCCCGCAGAAGGGGCTCGACATTTCGATAATTTCCAATCTCTGTTATGCTGTGCGCATCGCTGTTGATGACGATGTGCAGCTGATGTTTTTTGCAGAGTTTTAGAATCTCTATCCCGTTTTCCCTTCCGTTTTTGCGATATGCCCCCGGCATGAAGGAGGAATTGTTGATTTCCAGAAACTTTTGCTCCTCTTTTGCCGCCTGCACGACGGCCTCATAATCCATCGGATATCTCCCGTCCTCCGGATGACCGATAATGTCTACGAGCGGATTCCTCAGAGCGCAGATTGCCGCCCGCGTGTTCTCCTCTCTTGTTCCCGGCGCAAAGCAGGGAATGTGGAGGCTTGCGATGACAACGTCCAGCCCGCCAAGCACTCTGTCGCTCAAGTCGAGATTCCCGTTTTTGTCCACAATGTTGGCCTCTGCCCCCAGAAGAAGCGCAATGCCGTAGATCCGGGACAGTTCCTCCCGGTCCAGATAGCGCAGGTTGCTAAAGTAATACAAATGCGGCGCACCAGGCATCTGCGGCGCGTGGTCTGTAATGCCAATCATCTTGAGCCCTTTGGCTGCCGCCGCCTGCGCCATCTCACTCATCGTATGGTATGCGTGTCCGCTGACAAGCGTATGCGTGTGGGTGTCAAACTCGTAATTCATCATGTTTATTTTCCAAACAATTTCCCAAGACTTCCAATGTTTTTGAGGTTTCCAAGATTTCCGGCGAGATCCGACAGCTGATCCAGATCGATTTTTGCCTTCACCAATTCTGCTACTTTCTCGATCTGTTCCTCCGGAAGGTCTACACCGATGAGTTTTTCAATGACCTGAATCGGCTCTTTGGAAAAATCTTTCCGAAGCGATTCGTCCTGCGCAATCTTTTTTACGATTTCTTCTGCTTTTTTCTTGATATCAAATGCCATGTTTCTTTCTCTCCCTGTTATTTTTCGTTTTCGTCTTCTTCCGGCGAGCGCAAAATCCCGTCCTCTTTTCCCATGCGGGTGATCGCCGCCGTAATCAGCTGCTCAAATTTTGGTGCCGCCTGATCTGCCGCCTCTTTTACTTCCTGATGGCTCAGTGGCTGTTTTAGAATTCCACACGCCATATTGGTAATGCAGGAAATGCCGCAGATTTTCATTCCCATATGGTTTGCCGCCACCGCCTCACAGGCAGTGCTCATTCCTACCGCATCCGCTCCAAGAATGCGCGACATTCTGACTTCCTGCGGGGATTCATAGGCCGGTCCGGTAAACTGAATGTATACGCCCTCCCGCAGCGTGATGCCCGCTTCTCTCGCGCTGGCGCGCAAGATTTCCTGGAGGGATTCGTCATAAATATTGCTCATATCACAAAATCGAGGGCCAAGCGCTTCGATGTTCTGTCCAATCAGAGGGGATGGCACAAAGGAGGAAATCTGATCGGTAATCATCATGAAATCTCCCGCCTGAAAGCCGAGATTGACGCCGCCCGCCGCATTGGTCAGAAACAGGATTTCCGCCCCCAGCATTTTCATCAGCCGAATGGGGAGCACAACGTCTGTCATCTCGTATCCCTCATAATAGTGAACCCTTCCCTGCATAATCACAACCGGCACCTGATTGACATATCCAAACACGAATCTGCCTTTGTGTCCCGATACCGTCGATACAGGAAATCCTTCGATTTTGTCATACGGGAGAACCGCCTCCACCTGAATCCGATCCGCGTAATCTCCGAGACCGGAGCCGAGCACGAGCGCAACTTTTGGTACAAACGAAATCTGTTCTATGACGCAGTGAAAGCACCGCAGCAGTTTTTCATACACTGGATTCATACAATCTCCTTTCCGTCCATCACATCGGGCAGTTCACGGATATCTTTGACTGCGCGGATCAATGGATCGTCCACTGTCCCGAAACCGTAGGATGCCCACAAAAAGCGAACGCCCGCTGCCCGCGCCGCATTCAGGTCGCCCTGCGTATCTCCCACATAGACAGGCCTTTGCAGATGGTTTCTCTTCACAATCAAGGCAATGTTTTTGTCTTTTCGAAATCCGGTTGATCCGGAACACTCATAATCGGTGAACAGATGCTGCAGTCCGGATACGGCAAAAAAGCTCTCAATGTACCCTTCCTGGCAGTTGCTGACAATGTAGAGAGAATGGTGCTTGCGCAGCTTCTCCAGTGTCTCCCGAAGCCCCGGGTACACGTTTGCCCCGTTTTCGCGGATGTATTCATTTTCCTCTGCACAGCAGCGAATGCCGATTTCCAGCGCCAGACGCTCTCCAGCCTCCCCAAACAGTTTCTGGGACAGGTCTTCCACCACAAGCCCCATCACCGATTGGAGGTCCTCTGTCGTAAGTGTTTTTGAGATTTGAGGATACTGTCGAAGTGTCTGATTCCAGGAATCCCGAACACTGTCCACTGAGTCCCACAACGTCCCATCCAAATCGAAAATAATGCTGTCAAATTCCATCTTCGCTCCTAACGTTTTCGACGTCCATTTCCTCTCTAAATCTTCATGGAAGCATCCGAAAGAATTGCCTCCAGCTCATCCAGCACGCGCTCCTCCTCCTGCGGTGTCGCACCGATGCAGCGCACTGTGACCGTCGTTCCATTGCGGATGCCTGCCGCAACCATGTTCAGCACACTCCCCAAATTGATCTGTGCGTTTTTATACTGAATGCTTCCCCTGACACCGCTGCGCGAGATTACATCCGCCAGCTTCCCTGCCGGACGCAAATGCAGCCCATATGGAATTTTTATTTCAACCATGCGTTCTGTCAACCCATTCTCCCCCTTTGCTACAAAGTTACCAAGTTCATCCATCTCTGGTATCAGGGGTCAAGCGCAATTTAACCCCTGGTATCATTATAGCATAATTTTAAGATTCGTCCATATTGGAATTCGACAAAATTCTCATCCGCTCTTTCGCGTCTCAGGATGTGTGCTGCGCCCTGTCTTCCTGCATTTTCTGAATCTGGGCGGCTTTGAGACAATTTTTTATCAGCATTGCAATTGTCATCGGGCCTACCCCGCCGGGAACCGGTGTGATCGCGCTCGTATGCGGAAGTGCCTTTTCAAAGTCAACGTCTCCGCACATCGATCCGTCTTCCCGTCTGTGGATTCCAACGTCAATGACAACCGCTCCCTCCTTGAGATACGTGTCATCTATCATGTTCGGCTTCCCGACGGCAGCCACGAGAATGTCCGCACGGCTTGTCACCTCTCTGATGTTTTTTGTCCGGGAATGGCACACCGTCACCGTCGCATTCTCCTGCAAAAGCAGCAGCGCCAGCGGTTTTCCCACAATGTTGCTCCTTCCCACGACAACGCATTCCTTCCCGGATAGCGCAATTCCAGAGCGCTTCAGCAGTTCGATTACGCCCGCTGGCGTACAGCTGACAAATCCCGGGAGCCCGACAGTGAGAGCCCCTGCATTCTGAACATGAAACCCATCCACATCCTTCTGCGGCGAGATGGCGGCAATGATTTCCTGTTCGTTGAGATGCGGCGGAAGCGGCAGCTGCACGAGAATGCCGTTCACCTGCGGATCTTCATTTAATGCCCGAATGCACGACAACACCGTTTCCTGATCCGCATCTTCCGAAAGCTCATACGAGCGGGATGCAATTCCAGTATATTCACATGCCTTCTTTTTATTTCTGACATACACGCAGGATGCCGGATCCCGGCCAACCTGAACCACTGCCAGGCAGACACCAAATCCCTTCGCCTTCCACTCCGATACGTTTCGTTTTACTTCTTCCTTGATCTCTGCCGAAATCTTCTTTCCATCGATGATCTGACTCATTGCTCAATTCTCCTTTCCCTGAACATTCTATCATCCTGAACGGTTTCATCATATCAGATGCAGAAATTTTTTCAACTCTTTTTCGAGAAAAAGACAGCAACAGCAAACAAAAGTCCTCTCACTTTTGGAGAGAGGACTCTTGTAAACAGATCGATGTGCCTATTTCGTATTATTCGCCAAATACTTTCTTATAATCTGCCTGGAATTTTTCGATTCCCTGATCGGTCAGCGGATGCTTTGTCATCTGAACAAGCACCTTGTACGGTACGGTTGCAATGTCAGCTCCTGCCTTCGCGCAGTCGATGACATGGATCGGATTGCGGACAGATGCACAGATGATCTCTGTGTCGATGTCGCCTGCTGCCATGAAAATGTCAGAGATGCTCTCGATCAGTTCGATACCCGGCATGGAAATGTCGTCCAGTCTTCCAAGGAACGGAGATACATACGTCGCACCTGCTCTTGCTGCCAGAAGTGCCTGTGCTGCGGAGAAGATCAGCGTTACGTTTGTCTTGATGCCTTCTGCGGACAGAACCTTAACCGCCTTTAAGCCCTCTACTGTCATCGGGATCTTTACGACCATGTGAGCCGGATCAATGGCTGCAATTTCCCGTCCCTCTTTGATCATGCCTTCTGCGTCAACTGTCGTTGCCTTTACCTCACCGCTGATCGGTCCGTCTACGATGGAGGTAATCTCCTTGATAACCTCTTTGAAATCTCTTCCCTCTTTCGCAATCAGGGACGGATTCGTTGTAACACCGCAGATGATTCCCATGTCATTGGCTTTTCTGATTTCTTCTACGTTCGCTGTGTCAACAAAAAACTTCATCTTAACATCCTCCTATAATTAAAATAATGATTCACAAACTCAATGATCCTCAGAGCCCTGTCCATAATATGCATTCGCACCATGCTTGCGGAAATAGTGCTTGTCCAGCAAATACTGCTGTACCCTCGGCACTCTCGGATTCAGCGTCATCGTCTTGTAGGCCATCTCGGCAACTTTGTCCAGGACAACTGCATTGTATACCGAACCAGCCGGTGTTCTGCCCCACGCAAACGGGCCGTGATTCTTTACGACGATTCCCGGAACTGCCATCGGGTCGCCATCGCCAATGGTCTCTACAATTACCTTTCCGGTATTCCGCTCATAGGCTTCCTCAATCTCCTCTGCAGTCAGATCGCGCGTGCAGGGGATGTCCCCGTAAAAGTAGTCCGCATGGGTCGTTCCAAACGCCGGAATGTCCATGCCTGCCTGTGCAAAGGTTACTGCCCAGGTAGAATGGGTGTGTACAACGCCTCCGATCTGCGGATATGCCTTATACATCACAAGATGCGTTTCTGTATCGGAAGACGGCTTGTAATGTCCCTCCACGATGTTTCCGTCCAGATCTACTACGACCATATCATCGGCCGTCATCTCATCATAGCTGACTCCGCTCGGTTTGATTACAACAAGGCCGGACTCCCGGTCGATGCCGCTTACATTCCCCCACGTGTAAATGACCATGCCCTTGTTCATCAGCTCCATATTTGCTTCGTATACATCTTTTTTCAACTGTTCTAACATGTTTCAGGTCCTCCATCGGGTGCATCTGCATCAAATTAACGTTTGCCGGTCTGTGAAACGTTCCGGAAAATCCGTTCATTTGAATGCAATTGAATTCCATCTCAGCTCGTTTTTGAAGTTGCGGATTGTCGTATCCTTGTCAATGTAAACACATTCGATTCCCATGGCTGCGCCCCAGTCGCCCATCTGCTCTGCCGTAAGGTCGTAGGAGAATGCGGTGTGATGTGCGCCTCCTGCCAGAATCCATGCCTCCGCGCCGGTAATCAGATTTGGCTGCGGTCTCCAGAGTGCGGTTGCAACCGGAAGCTTTGGCATCGGATGATCCTGCTTCAGACAGTCTACATCGTTGATGATCAGGCGGAAGCGATTTCCAAGGTCCACAAGCGAGCAGGCAACCGCTTTTCCAGGCTTCGAGGTGAATACAAGACGGGCAGGATCCTCACGATTGCCCATCGAGAGCGGGCAAACTTTGATGGCCGGCTTTCCGCTTGCAATCGTCGGACAAACCTCAAGCATATGTGCCTGCAGGATTGCCTCCTGTCCCGGAACAAGATGGTACGTGTAATCCTCCATGAAGGAAGTTCCCTTTGCATCTTTCATTCCTGCAGTCATAATCTTCATCAGACGAACCATCGCTGCCGTTTTCCAGTCGCCCTCTGCGCCGAATCCATATCCGTCCGCCATCAGGCGCTGCATGGCAAGACCCGGAAGCTGCTTCAATTCGTTCAATTCCTGAAAGTTCGTCACAACAGCCTGATAATTGTTTTCCTCCAAGAATCTGCGGAATCCAAGCTCGATCGCTGCCTGAACTGCCACATGGTTCTTAAATTCCTGCGGATCTCTGCCCTCCAGCAAAATGTCATAGGAATCGTAGTATTCCTCTACGAGTGCCTGGATGTCTCCCTGCGAAACCGCATTGACATACTGTGCAACATCGGAGATATTGTAGGCGTCGATCTCCCAGCCGAATTTGATCTGGGCCTCTACCTTATCTCCCTCTGTCACCGCTACGTTCCGCATATTGTCCGCCACGCGCACCACGCGGATATGGCTGCTCTCCATGACGCCCACAGCCGTGCGCATCCAGGATGCTATGCGGCTGATGACCCTTTCATCCGCCCAGTGTCCCACAATCACCTTGCGTTCAATGCCCATCCGGGTCACGATATGTCCATATTCCCGGTCGCCGTGGGCGGACTGGTTCTCATTCATGAAATCCATGTCGATGGTATCGTATGGGATCTCCACATTGAACTGGGTGTGCAGATGAAGCAGCGGCTTTCTGTATTCCTGCAGGCCCAGGATCCAGGACTTGGCCGGAGAGAAGGTGTGCATCCAGGTAATGACTCCCGCGCACTCCTCATCCGCGTTGGCTTCGTTAAAGGTCTTTCGGATCAGTTCGTTGGTAATCAGCGTGGGCTTCCAGACCACCTCATAAGGAAGCAGCCCTGACTGATTCAGATGCTCCACGATTTTTTTTGAAT
>CASGAH010000037.1 GCA_949299375.1 uncultured Eubacteriales bacterium
CAACGACAATGACCTCAAAGCGTACTACGCTTCCCGCAGACCGTATGGAGAGTGGCTGGATTCCTATCTGATTCAGCTGGCGGATTTGAAGATTCCGAACATAAAGCCGGAGGAATATGAAAAAGAAGAGCTGCTTCGCATTATGAAGACATACGGATATACATATGAGGAGCTGCGCACGATGATTCAGCCGATGGCGCAAAACGGGGCAGAGCCGATTTCCGCGATGGGCGTTGATACGCCCCTTGCCGTCCTGTCAAAGCAGCACCAGCCGCTCTTTAATTACTTCAAGCAATTGTTTGCCCAGGTGACCAATCCGCCCATCGATGCCATTCGCGAGGAGATTGTCACTTCCACGACAATTTATCTGGGACCTGCGGGCGCAATTTTGGATGCGAAAGCAGAAAACTGTAGAATGCTGCGGGTAAACAATCCGATTTTGACCAACACGGATCTTCTGAAAATCAAGCACATGAAGGTGGACGGATTCCGGGTGGAGGTTGTCCCGATCACATACTATAAGACGACGCCGCTTGCGCGCGCCGTGGAGCACCTGTTTGTGGAAGTGGACCGCGTTTTGCGAAATGGCGCCAACATTGTCATCCTCTCTGACCGGGGAATCGACGAATACCATGTGGCGATTCCGTCGCTGCTTGCCGTATCCGCGCTGAACCACCATCTTGTGCAGACAAAAAAGCGCACCGGGATGTCGATCATTTTGGAGACGGGAGAGCCAAGAGAGGTGCATCACTTTGCGACGCTGCTCGGATACGGAGCGTCCGCCATCAACCCGTACCTGGCGCAGGCCGCCATCGGATACCTCATCGAAGAGGGAATGCTCAACAAAGACTATTACGCGGCAGTAAACGATTACAACTCTGCGGTTCTGTACGGCATTGTGAAAATTGCATCCAAAATGGGAATCTCCACGATCCAGTCCTACCAGGGCTCCCAGATTTTTGAGGCGATCGGAATCAACAGCGATGTTGTCAACAAATATTTTACAAACACTGTGACCCGGGTGGAGGGAATCAGCCTAAAAGACATTGAGGACGACGTCGATGCGCTCCACTCTCAGGCATTTGACCCGCTTGGATTTGAAGTCGATCACACACTTGCGAGCGTTGGAAGCCATAAGGCGCGTTCCGGAAAGGAAGAGCACCTCTACAACCCGGCAACCATCCATCTGCTTCAGGAGGCGACGAGAAACGGAGACTACGGCGAATTCAAACAATATTCGGAGCTGGTAAGCCGCGAGGACAGCGCCAACACGCTTCGGGGACTTCTGGATTTTCGCTATCCGGAGGATGGCGGAATTCCGATCGACGAGGTCGAGAGTGTCGATGAGATCGTAAAACGGTTTAAGACCGGGGCAATGTCCTACGGATCCATCTCCCAGGAGGCGCACGAGACGCTTGCGATTGCCATGAACACGCTGCACGGAAAATCCAATTCTGGGGAAGGCGGGGAGAGCATTGAGCGGCTTACGATCGGAGAAGATGGTCTGGATCGGTGCTCCGCCATCAAGCAGGTGGCATCCGGACGATTTGGTGTGACGTCCCGCTATCTTGTCAGCGCAAAGGAAATTCAGATTAAGATGGCACAGGGGGCAAAACCAGGGGAAGGCGGACACCTTCCGGGCAGAAAAGTGTATCCGTGGATTGCAAAGACAAGACATTCCACGGCCGGTGTCGGGCTCATCTCGCCGCCGCCTCACCATGACATCTACTCCATCGAGGACTTGGCGCAGCTCATCTATGATTTGAAAAATGCCAACCGCTCCGCCAGAATATCGGTAAAACTCGTCTCTGAGGCGGGAGTAGGAACGGTTGCTGCCGGTGTCGCCAAGGCGGGCGCACAGGTCATTCTCATTTCCGGGTATGACGGCGGAACCGGTGCTGCTCCGAGAAACTCGATTTACAATGCGGGACTCCCCTGGGAGCTTGGCATTGCAGAGACGCATCAGACGCTCATTTTAAATGACCTGCGAAACAAAGTGATTCTGGAGACCGATGGAAAGCTGATGAACGGGCGTGACGTGTTGATCGCCGCACTTTTGGGGGCAGAGGAGTTCGGATTTGCCACAGCTCCCCTTGTAACGATGGGATGTGTCATGATGCGCGTCTGCAACCTGGATACGTGTCCGGTCGGTGTGGCAACGCAAAACCCGGAGCTTCGGAAGCGATTTGCCGGAAAGCCGGAGTATGTCATCCACTTCATGCGCTTTGTGGCACAGGAACTGAGAGAGTACATGGCAAAGCTCGGAATCCGGACGGTGGATGAGCTGATCGGACGCACAGATCTTCTTGTGCAGAAGAAAAACTTCTCTTTCAGCAGAGCCAATGAGATTGATCTGTCCAGAGTGCTTGAGCAGACGTATGCCAAGGTTCCTCTGGCGGGATATTACGAGAAAAATGAGTTCGACTTTGAGCTGGAGAAGACCGTAGATGTGCGCGTTCTCATGGAGCAGTTTGGAAACGCGCTGAAGAACGGACAGAAGAGAAGCATTGAGATCGACGTGAACAGTGTGGACCGCACGCTCGGAACGATTTTTGGCTCGGAAATTACGAAGCGGTATGACGATACGCTAAAGGATGATACGTACACGGTAAAGTGCAACGGAAGCGGCGGACAAAGCTTCGGTGCATTTATTCCCAAAGGGCTTACATTGGAACTGATCGGCGACAGCAACGACTACTTCGGAAAAGGATTGTCCGGCGGAAAACTGATCGTCTATCCGCCCAGAGGCGTTTCTTTCAAGGCGGAAGAGAATATCATCATCGGGAATGTCGCTCTCTACGGCGCAACAAGCGGGAAAGCGTTCATCAACGGCGTGGCTGGGGAACGGTTCTGCGTGCGCAATTCCGGCGCGTATGCGGTGGTAGAAGGTGTGGGCGATCACGGCTGTGAATATATGACAGGAGGACGCGCGGTCATTTTGGGACCTACCGGGAAAAACTTTGCCGCGGGCATGAGCGGCGGAGTGGCATATGTGCTGGACGAAACAAGTTCGCTGTACACGAGGCTCAACAAGGAAATGGTGTCCACGGAAGAAGTGACAGACAAATATGACATCCAGGAACTGAAACAGATGATTCAAGAGCATGTGACGGCAACCAACTCCGCCAAAGGAAAGGAAGTGATGAGCCGCTTTGAGGAATATCTTCCGAAGTTTAAAAAGATCATTCCTCACGATTACAAGAAGATGGTCAGCATGAAAGTTCAGCTGGAAGAAATAGGGTTGAGCAGCGAGCAGGCATCCATTGAGGCATTTTATGCCATTACAAGGAAATAAGGGAGGTATCTTATGGGAAAGCCAACTGGATTTTTGGATTATGATAGAGTTGATTGCCCCTCCACGTCTCCGGAACGCAGAATTCAGCACTACAATGAATTTCATGATGTGCTCTCCGACAAGAGGCGCCAGCTTCAGGGAGCCAGATGCATGGACTGCGGTGTGCCGTTCTGTCAGAGCGGCACGATGATCAAAGGGATGGTATCGGGATGCCCCCTAAACAACCTTATTCCGGAGTGGAATGACTTGATATTTACCGGCAACTGGAAACAGGCATTCAGCCGCCTGCAAAAGACAAACTGCTTTCCGGAGTTTACAGGGCGTGTCTGCCCCGCGCTCTGCGAGGCAGCCTGCACCTGCGGTCTGAATGGAGATCCTGTCACCTGCAAAGCCAACGAGCTGGCGATCATTGAGAAAGCGTTTGCGGAGGGATACATCAAACCGCAGCCTCCGGAACTGCGCACAGGGAAGCGGGTAGCGATCGTCGGGTCCGGTCCGTCCGGCCTTGCCGCTGCCATGCAGCTCAATCACAGAGGATATCAGGTAACGGTGTTTGAGCGGAGCGACCGCATCGGCGGCCTTCTGATGTATGGAATTCCAAATATGAAGCTGGAAAAGCGCTTCATCGAGCGGAGAGTCAAACTGCTGATGGAGGAAGGCGTACAGTTTATTACCGGGGCGGACATCGGCAGAGAATACAGCGCACAGGCGCTTCTGGAGGAGTATGACAGCATTGTTCTCGCCTGCGGCGCCTCCAATCCGAGAGACATCAAAGCACCGGGGAGAGAGGCAAATGGGATTTATTTTGCGGTCGATTTCCTGAAGGCGACGACCAAGAGTCTCTTGGACTCCAATCTGGAGGATGGGAACGCGATCTCGGCAAAGGACAAACATGTCGTTGTCATCGGAGGAGGCGACACCGGAAATGACTGTGTGGGGACGGCGATCCGGCACGGCTGCAAATCGGTGATTCAGCTGGAAATGATGCCAAAGCTCCCGGACCGGAGAGCGGCGGACAATTCCTGGCCAGAATGGCCGAGGGTGTGCAAAACCGACTACGGCCAGGAGGAGGCCATCGCACTGTTCGGAAAAGATCCCCGTCTCTACACGACGACCGTGAAGGAATTTGTCCGCAACGAACAGGGAAATCTGTGTAAGCTGATCTGCGTGAAGCTGGAGGCAAAACGGGACGAGGCGTCCAAACGGATGACGATGGTTTCCATCGAGGGAAGTGAATTTGAGCTGGAAGCAGATCTTGTGCTGATTGCGGCAGGATTTCTTGGCAGCCAAAGCTACGTGACAGAGGCCTTCGGCGTAGAGACCGATGCGAGAAGCAATGTAAAGACAAAACCAGGGGAATATGCCACAAATGTGGAGAAAGTCTTTGTCGCCGGAGATATGCACAGAGGGCAGTCCCTTGTCGTGTGGGCAATCCGCGAAGGGCGGGAAGCTGCCAGAGCAGTAGATGCGTATCTGATGGGATATACAAATTTATAGGGCAGGGCGCAAAACCTTGCAGGAGAGAGACAGAGGGGTGCCAAAAAGCACTTCCCTGTCTCTTTGTGCGATCAGGCCGTCAAGCGGATCCTTCCCCGATCCGCCCAAGCGGATGACGGGATGGAACAGAGCGAAAGATATTTAATGGAGATATTTGTATATTGGTTTGACAACAGAGTGGAGATATGATATACTAAAATCGATCAATAACGGGGAATGTGAGGTGAATCCAATCGAAACGATAAAAAAACAACTGATCGGAAAATTTGAGTCCCTCTTCGGAAAAGGCGGGGACATCCGGGCATATTTTGCTCCAGGGCGTGTCAATTTGATCGGAGAACATACAGATTACAATGCGGGGCACGTGTTTCCCTGCGCGCTGACGATCGGCACATATGCCATTGTGAGAAAGCGCACCGATCGAAATCTTCGTTTTTATTCTGTGAATTTCGAGCATCTCGGGGTGATTTCTTCCAGCCTTGACGATCTGACGGCTGCCCGGGAAGCCGGATGGACGAATTATCCCAAGGGGGTAATCTGGGCGTTTGGGCAGAAAGGATACGTCATTGACTGCGGAATGGATATTTTGCTGTACGGCAACATTCCGAACGGCTCTGGTCTGTCTTCTTCCGCCTCTGTGGAAGTCGTCACCGGCGTCGCATTGAGAGACTTGTTCGGCTTGACGGAGATTACGATGACAGAAATCGCGCTCATCGGGCAGTTTTCGGAAAACAAATTCAACGGTGTCAACTGCGGGATTATGGACCAGTTTGCCATTGCGATGGGGAAGAAAGATATGGCCATTTTTCTGGACACCGCAGATCTGTCTTTTGTATACGCACCCATCTGTCTGAAACAGGAGAAGATTGTCATTGCCTGCAGCAACAAAAAGCGCGGCCTTGGCGATTCCAAGTACAATGAGCGCCGCGCTGAGTGCGAGATGGCGCTTTCCGAACTCCAAAACGTCATAGAAGTAAACGGCCTTGGGGAACTGACAGAAGAGCAATTTGAGGCACACAAGGATGCCATCCATTCAGAGGTGAGACAGCGCCGGGCCAGACATGCCGTTACAGAGAACCAGAGAACCATCCGGGCGGTTGCCTGCCTAAAGGAGGGGAATCTAGAGGAGTTTGGGAAATTGATGAACGCCTCCCACATCTCTTTGCGGGACGACTATGAGGTGACGGGAAAGGAACTTGACGCGCTTGTGGAGGCTGCCTGGAAGCAGGACGGCGTCATCGGCTCCCGCATGACCGGAGCTGGATTTGGCGGGTGTACGGTCAGCATTGTCCGGGAAGATGCCATCGATTCGTTTATTCAGAACGTAGGGAAGGCCTACAAAGATCAGATTGGATATGCCGCAGACTTTTATGTGGTAGAAGTGGGAGACGGCGGAAGAGCGATATAAAAACTTAGCATCCGGCCGAAACGGAGAAAAAAGAGAAGAAGCGGTCCAGGATGGCAGAATGGAGGAAATATGGCAATTTTGGTCACAGGAGGAGCCGGGTATATCGGCAGCCATACAGTAGTGGAACTGCAGGAGGCAGGCTACGATGTGGTCGTGGCAGACAATCTGTGCAATGCAAGCGAGAAGGCATTGGAGCGTGTGGAGGAGATCACAAAAAAACCGGTCAAGTTTTACCGGGCAGATATTTTAGACAGAGCGGCAATGGAGACGATATTTGAGGAGAACGAGATCGAGGCCTGCATTCACTTTGCAGGTCTGAAAGCGGTCGGGGAATCCGTGGAAAAACCGTGGGAGTATTACCACAACAACATTTCCGGGACGCTGACGCTTGTGGATGTGATGCGAAAACATGGGTGCAAAAACATCGTATTTTCCTCCTCTGCCACAGTATACGGAGCGCCTGCGTTTGTCCCCATTACGGAGGATTGTCCGAAGGGACAGTGTACCAACCCGTATGGATGGACCAAATCGATGCTCGAACAGATTCTGTCCGACATGCAAAGCGCAGACCCGACATGGAACGTGATTCTTTTGAGATATTTTAACCCGATCGGCGCGCATAAGAGCGGAAGAATCGGGGAGAATCCGAATGGAATCCCCAACAATCTGATGCCATATGTCACACAGGTGGCAGTGGGAAAACTCCCGTATCTGCGCGTATTCGGAAATGACTACGACACGCCGGATGGAACCGGGGTGAGAGATTATATCCATGTCGTTGACCTGGCAGCAGGACATGTGAAAGCCATTGAGAAAATGGCGCAAAATCCTGGGCTTGGCATCTACAATCTGGGCACAGGATGCGGATACAGTGTGCTGGAGCTTGTGAAAAACTTTGAGGAGGCATCCGGAGTGAAGATTCCGTATGTCATCCAGGAGAGGCGTGCCGGTGACATTGCATCCTGTTATGCCGACGCCGGGAAGGCGCAAAGAGAGCTTGGCTGGAAGGCACAAAGAGGGATTCGCGAGATGTGCGAAGACTCCTGGAGATGGCAGAAAAACAATCCGCAGGGATATTGACCCGGGCATTTCCGGGAAACGGTCGGATCGGGAAGGGAAACGAACTTCCCGATCCGATTGAACTGTTTCTCGTCGGGATCACCATCTTGGCACAATTCCCGGACAGGAACTCTTTTTTTTTGCGGCCCGCACCTCGACAAAACAGCCGCACACACGGCACATCCCATTCAAAAGTTTTTCACACTGTTTGCACTGGCCAAGACGTCGGCTGTACTCTTCCGGGTCCGTCCTCTGATCCGGTGAGATCGCTGCAATCGTCTTTTGCACCTTCTCCTGAAGACTCTCATTTGGCAGATCGGTCAGGAGACATTTCCAGCAATATCGCTGTCTGTTTTCCTCCGACTGTGCTGCCCTTGCTTGTTTTCTCTCTTGATTCACGGGTTTGTTCGCCTCCTTTGGGTAGATTCGGGATCCCGTTCATTATATCAACAGTTTCCGCCAAAGACAAGACGAAAAAAAACAGGAATTTAGAGCAATTGTCAGTTGGAATTTGGGACAGTTTATGGTAAGATGTGGGGTGTGCGGAGAAACGTGTGATCCGCATGAATTTTTGGAAAGGATTATGGTTATGTTTGGAAAGTGTCTGATTACCTTTTTGGTCTCTATGGTGCCGATTGTGGAGCTGAGAGGCGCCATCCCCATTGGGCTGGGAATGGGGCTTCCACTTGCGACAACGTATGCCCTGTGCATCGTCGGAAATATGCTTCCGGTTCCATTTATCTTCTTTTTTGCCCGCAAGGTGCTGCTGTGGGGATGTGACAAACCCGTAATTGGAAATTTCTTTACCTATTGTGTTAAAAAAGGGGAAAAAGGAGGAAAAGCACTCCAGGAGAAAGCCGGACGCGGTCTGTTCCTGGCGCTCCTCATCTTCGTGGGAATTCCGCTTCCCGGAACAGGAGCATGGACCGGAACACTGGCTGCCAGCTTTCTGGATATGGATTTTAAATCAAGCGTCATCGCCGTAATGGGCGGCGTCCTGATGGCTGGAATTATTATGGCATTGGCAAGTATGGGATTATTCGGCGCACTGGGCACCATCTTCCGTGTAACTGCCTGACAAAAAGCAGTCCGCTCACCACAAAACAAAGCGGGCTGCTTTTTGTGCGATAAGCCCAAGCGAATCCCAGACAGGGAGACATTTGATGAATACAACGGATCGTCTATTGATACAATCAGAGGGAAAGGGGTACTATTTCTATGAAACTGTATATTGTCCGTCACGGGGAGACGGACTGGAATCGAATGAGACGGCTGCAGGGGCATTCCAACACGCAGCTGAATGAGCGGGGGAAGGAATTGGCGAGAATTACGGGTGAGGCATTGAAAAATGTCTGCTTTTCGAGATGTTACTCCAGCCCGCTGGACCGGGCCGTTCAGACAGCACAGCTGATTTTGGGAGACCGCTGCATTCCCATTTGCAAGGAGGATCGAATCTGCGAGATCGGATTTGGCGTCTATGAAGGGCTGAGCTGCCTGGCAGAAGCCAACGAGATCCCCGACCCGGATTTTATGTATTTTTTCACCGCCCCGGAGAAATACCGCCATCCCGAGGGAGGGGAGAGCATCCAACAGCTTTGCGCCCGCACAACGGCGTTTTTGCAGGAGATCACGCATCGCTCGGATCTCGAGGAGGAGAACATTCTCCTTGTCACACATGGCGCTGCACTCAGAGGGCTTTTGAGCAGCATTCAAATGAAAGATCTCAGCCAATTCTGGGGAGAGGGCGTCTCCAAAAACTGCAGTGTTACGATTCTGGAGGCGCACGGGGGAAAGGTCAAAATTCTGGAAGAAAACAAAACGTGGTATTGAGGCGTTTTCTCTGAATTGAGATATTTTGAAAGAAAAATGGTTGCGCATCTTTGGGAAACAGTGTATACTGATAGCATGGAAATTTCTGAATTGCAGGTGTTTCCTGTGGAAAGCGACAGACATTTGTCTGACTGAAATAATGTGGTCGCAATTCCATTGGTTTCAGAGGACGGGTTAGAACCGCCTTTCGGGTCGGTGAAGCAGGAAGCCCTGTCGTGTTAGACAAGCGGGCAGTTCACTTCCGGGAAAGGGCGTAAATTGCAGGAGAGGGATAGGATGAGAAAAACAAAAATTATTTGTACATTGGGACCTTCCACAAAGGAAGACAGCGTATTAAGACAATTGATGTTAGAGGGAATGAATGTAGCGCGGATCAATTTCTCTCATGGAGATCATGAGCAGCACGCACACACGATGGCTCGAATCCGTCGGCTGAGAGAAGAACTGGACCTTCCGGTTGCGATTTTGCTTGACACAAAGGGACCGGAAATCCGCACAGGAGATTTTGCGGTCGGACGGGTAGAATTAAAGAAAGGTCAGACATTTACGCTGACGACAAGAGATGTCGTGGGGGACGATACGATTGTCAAAATCACATACAAAGATCTTCCAAAGGATGTGGGAATCGGTTCCCGGATTCTGATCGATGATGGTTTGATTGAGCTGCGTGTGCTGAGTGTAAATGAGACGGACATTGCGTGTAAGGTTGTAAACGGAGGACCGGTATCCAACCACAAAGGGGTGAATGTGCCGAACGTCAATTTGTCCCTCCCTTATATCAGTGAAAAAGACCGCTCAGACATTATTTTCGGAATTGAACAGGAAGTGGATTTCATTGCCGCATCGTTTGTTCGGACAGCCGACGATGTGATGCAGATTCGAAAAATACTGGAAGAGTACAACTGCAAGAAGATTAAGATTATTGCCAAGATTGAGAACGGACAGGGTGTGGAAAACATTGACGAGATCATTCAGGTGTCGGACGGCATTATGGTGGCCAGAGGAGACATGGGTGTGGAGATTCCTTTTGAGGATGTCCCGGCTATCCAGAAGGTGATCATCAAGAAGGTATACAACGCCGAAAAGATTGTTATCACGGCAACGCAGATGCTCGACTCTATGATGAAGAACCCAAGACCGACCCGCGCGGAGGCGACGGACGTTGCGACGGCAATCTACGACGGGACAAGCGCCATCATGCTCTCCGGAGAGACGGCAGCCGGAATGTACCCGGTGGAGGCGCTTCGCACGATGGTTCGGATTGCGACAAAGACAGAAGACAACATCGATTACAGACATCTGTTCCAGCTGAGAGAATCGCTTGTCAACCCGGATGTGACGAATGCGATTTCCCATGCGACTTGTACGACGGCGATGGATTTGAATGCGGCTGCAATCGTCACGGTGACCATCTCCGGTCAGACAGCCCGCATGATTTCCAAATACCGCCCCAACTGCCCGATCATCGGATGCAGCCCGCTTGATTATGTCTGCCGCCATATGAATCTGTCCTGGGGTGTTGTTCCGATGAAGATTCAGGAGGAGTTTAACACCGATGACCTGTTCGAACATGCGGTGGATGCTGCGGAGAAGGCCGGATATGTGAAGCAGGGAGAACTTGTCGTTATCACAGCCGGTGTACCGCTTGGAATTGCCGGAACGACCAACCTGGTGAAGGTTCATGTTGTCGGGCACATTCTCATGCAGGGACAGGGCGTTGTTCCGAAGGAGACGAAGGCTTCGATGTGCGTATGTCAGAGCAAGGAGGATCTGGAGAAGAACTTTAAGAGGGGCGATATCATCGTCATCGCAGACACCGACAACTCCATGATCGATCAGCTGAAGCATTGCTCCGGTATTATCGTAGAGACGGATGATCCAAACTGCCATGCGGCGATTGTCGGACTGAGCCTTGACATTCCGGTTGTCATCGGTGCGGCCGGGGCGACAAAGGTGTTAAAGACAGGGGCATTTGTCTCCCTTGACGGCAAGAAGGGCTGTGTGTCTGTCGCAGCCAACGAGCAGAAGAAGGAATCGTGACCGCTTGTCAGGAACCTTTCTTCGTTAGAATCAGCAGAAAGAGGTAAGAGGTAAGTTATGGAATTACAGTATAGAAGTACCCGCGGGACAGGAGAGCCGCTCACGGCATCCAGGGCTATTTTGCAGGGGCTGGCACAAGACGGCGGTTTGTTTGTGCCGGATCGGATTCCGGTTTTAGAGAAGACGATGAGAGCGTTTGCCGCAATGTCCTATCAGGAAACGGCTTATGAGGTCATGAAACTGTTTCTGACCGACTACACAGAGGAGGAGCTGCGATCCTGCATTCGCAGTGCCTATGACTCTAGATTTGACACGGAGGTGATTGCGCCGCTTGTGAAGAAAGCGGGCGCCTACTATCTGGAACTGTTCCATGGACCTACCATCGCCTTTAAAGACATGGCGCTTTCCATTCTGCCGTATCTGATGGTGACGGCCGCGAAAAAAAATCATCTTCAAAAGGAGATTGTGATTTTGACGGCGACTTCTGGAGATACGGGGAAGGCTGCCCTGGCGGGATTTGCCGATGTGCCTGGAACACGCATTCTCGTCTTTTATCCGAAGAATGGCGTCAGTCCCATCCAGGAGCTGCAGATGGTGACCCAGAAGGGGAACAACACTGCGGTGATCGGGATTTTGGGGAATTTTGACGATGCGCAGACGGGCGTGAAGGAGATGTTTGGCGATGCAGAGCTGGCAAGGCAGCTGGATGCGGCGGGGTATCAATTCTCCTCCGCAAACTCGATCAACATCGGCCGGCTTGTGCCGCAGATTGTCTACTATGTATATGCCTACGCGCAGCTTCTCGCCAAAGGGGAGATTCAGGACGGAGAGCGCATCCATGTCGTCGTGCCGACCGGAAACTTCGGAAATATTCTGGCGGCGTTTTATGCCAAAAATATGGGCGTTCCCATCGATCGGCTGATCTGTGCCTCCAATGAAAACAAAGTGCTGTATGACTTCTTTGCGACGGGATGCTATGACAAAAACCGCCCCTTTGTGCTGACCACATCTCCCTCCATGGATATTCTCGTTTCCAGCAACTTAGAGCGGCTGATCTACCGGATTGCGGGGGAGGACGCCGCACAGAACGCAGAGCTGATGCGGGAACTGAGGACAGACGGGAAATACACCATTTCCGGGAACATGAAAGAGAAGCTGGCGGAGTTTTACGGCAATTATGCAACGGAGGAGGAGACGGCTGCGCAGATCCGGAAACAGTACGAATCGGACGGCTATGTTCTCGACCCGCACACTGCGGTGGCCAGTGCCGTGTACGAGAAATATGCGGCAGAGACAAATGACTCCCAAAAAGCAGTCATCGTCTCCACGGCAAGCCCGTATAAATTTACAGGGAGTGTAATGCGCGCAATCGATGCCTCGTATGACGGTCAGGATCCGTTTGTGCTTGCAGAGGAACTTAGCCGGATTTCCGGTGTCAAAATCCCGGATGCAATCGGGGAGATCCGCTGTGCGAACGTACTTCACCATACGGTCTGTGAGAAAGACCAGATGAAGGAAACAGTGTGCCGGATACTGAATTTGCCGGAAACGTCGATGTGACAGAAATGGAGAGAAAACGAATGCGAATCGGTTCACATGTCGGAATGGGGGGAAAAGAACTGTTTCTCGGCTCTGCCAGGGAGGCAGTTTCCTACGGGGCGAACACGCTGATGGTCTACACCGGCGCCCCTCAGAATACAAGGAGAAGAGAAGTCAAAGATCTGCGGATTGCACAGGGGTGGGAACTGCTGAGAGAGCACGGCATTGAGGAGATTGTCATCCATGCCCCCTATATCATCAATCTGGCCAACACAGTGAAACCGGAGACGTATGAGCTTGCGGTCGAGTTCCTGGCAAAGGAATTGGACAGAAGCGCGGCGATGGGAAGTCAGGGAATGGTGCTCCATCCCGGATCTCACGTGGGCGCCGGGACGAAGGCCGGTTTGGAACAGATTGTCAGGGGAATCAACGAGGTGCTGACGGCGGATACAAAATGCCGCATCTATCTGGAGACGATGGCGGGAAAGGGAACCGAGCTTGGATCTGCCTTTGAGGAGCTTGCGGCCATCTATGACGGGGTTGTGTACAATGAGAAGCTTCGCGTCTGTTTTGACACGTGCCATGTCAATGACGCGGGGTATGATCTTGTCCACCGCTATGAGGAAGTGATGGAGCAGTTCGACCGCGTCATCGGAAAGGACCAGATCGCCGTGATCCATCTCAACGACAGCAAAAATCCTCTGGGTGCGAGAAAAGACCGCCATGCCAATATCGGTTTTGGAACCATCGGATTTGAAACACTGTACCGGATTGCCTCCGACCCGCAGTTTGAACACGTTCCCAAAATTCTGGAAACACCTTACGTCGTAATCGATCCGAAAACGAAGGCGTCTGTGCCTCCGTACCGCTACGAGATCCAGATGCTGCGAAGCGGAACGTTTGATCCGGATCTCCTTCAGAAGATCCAGCAGGATTCACAACAGGTTTGAGAAAGACGAACAAGTTGAGAATAACACATTAAAAAAAAGAACAGCCGAGCTTTGCGCGTTGGCTGTTCTTTTTTTGCACAATCCTATCGAATTTTGAAAAGTTTGTTAAGGAGCTTTTCAAAATGGGCCTTTCATGATATAATGTGGTTGGCAAAAATTGAGAAAAGAGACGATGAGGCTCTGCATGGATTTTGGGCCGGAAGGAGAGGAAAAATGGGAAAATATTTTGGAACAGATGGATTTCGCGGAGAAGCAAACAAAGACCTGACGGTTGAGCACGCCTACCGGGTAGGCCGCTTTATCGGATGGTATCACGGAAAAGAGAAGGAAAAAACGTGTAAGGTTGTTCTCGGAAAAGACACGAGACGCTCCTCGTATATGTTTGAATATGCGCTGGCAGCGGGACTGACGGCTTCCGGGGCGGATGCGTATCTGCTTCATGTGACGACAACGCCCAGTGTCTCCTATGTGGCGAGAACGGGTGATTTTGACTGCGGCATTATGATCTCCGCCAGTCACAACCCCTACTATGACAACGGAATTAAGCTTATGAACAACAATGGCGAGAAGATGGATGAGGAGACCATTGCCAAAATAGAAGCCTATTTAGACGGTGATCTGTCTGCGATCGGTCTGGAAGAAAAAGACCTTCCGCTTGCCAGCCGGGATGAAATCGGATGCACCATCGATTACGCTGCGGGGAGAAACCGCTATATGGGATATCTCATCTCTCTTGCAATCCGTTCCTACCGCGGAATGCGGGTTGGCCTTGACTGTGCCAATGGAAGTGCCTGGATGATTGCCCGCCACGTATTTGACGCGCTCGGCGCCAAGACGTACGTCATTCACGCGGAACCAAACGGATTGAACATCAACGAGGAGGCCGGTTCCACGCACATCGAACATCTCCGCAAATTTGTCGTGGAGAAGCATCTGGACGTTGGATTTGCCTTTGACGGGGATGCGGACCGCTGCATCGCGGTAGATGAAAACGGAAATGTTGTGGATGGAGACCTGATTTTGTATCTGTATGGACGCTATATGAAGGAGCGCGGAAAACTGCTAAACAATACAGTTGTCACAACGATCATGTCCAATTTCGGACTCTACAAGGCGTTCGATGAGATCGGAATTCACTATGAAAAGACGGCTGTGGGAGACAAATATGTGTATGAAAATATGATTCAGCACGGACACCGAATCGGAGGAGAGCAGTCCGGCCATATTATTTTCAGCAAATATGCCACGACCGGCGACGGAATTTTGACGGCGATCAAAGTGATGGAAGTGATTCTGGAGAAGAAAACAACGCTGAGCCGTCTTGTGGAGCCTGTCACCATCTATCCTCAGGTGACAAAAAATGTGTATGTGCACAGCAAGCCGAAGGCGATTGCGGATCCCGACGTGCAGGCGCAGGTGGAAGAAGTGACAAGACTGCTTGGAGATTCGGGCCGGATCATTGTTCGGGAGAGCGGGACAGAGCCGCTTGTCCGTGTTATGGTGGAGGCGGACACAAAAGAGCTCTGTGAGAATTATGCAGAGCGTGTCGTAGGTGTGATGCGCGCCAAAGGACACATTGCTCGATAATCGGCTGCCGGCACATTCGCAAGACAGGAGGTGCCGGCAGGAGCAGCGATGCTGCGCGCATGGCATGGCAGAGACAAAGCCAAACAGATCATTTCCAGAGAAGGAGGAAGCTTACGATGTGCGGGATTGTTGGATATGCAGGATTGGAGCAGGCAGCTCCCATTCTTCTGAACGGATTGGAAAAACTGGAATACAGAGGGTACGACTCTGCCGGCATTGCGATTGGCAGGGAGGACGGCATTGAGATCGTGAAGGCAAAGGGACGTCTCAACGTGCTGCGGGAGATGACCGATGACGGGAAAACGATCTCGGGCACATGGGGGATTGGCCATACGAGATGGGCGACCCACGGGGAACCGTCCACAAACAACTCCCATCCCCACTACAGCCGGGGAAAACGGGTTGTCGTTGTACACAATGGAATCATTGAAAATCACCAGGAGTTAAAAGATCGCCTGATTAAAAAAGGATATCGCTTTCAGACACAGACCGACACGGAAGTGGCGGCACAGCTTTTGGACTTCTATTACAAAGGAGATCCGCTGGATGCCATCCAGCAGGCGCTGATCCGGGTGACCGGTTCCTATGCCCTCGGCATTTTGTTCCAGGACTTTCCCGGCGTGATCTATGCCGTGCGAAAAGACTGCCCGCTGATTGTGGGCGCAGCCAGCCATGGAAATTTTATCGCCTCGGATGTGCCGGCCATCCTAAACCATACGAGAACGGTTTATGAGATTCAGAACATGGAAATTGTAAAGATGACAGACCATGATCTGCATTTTTACAATCTGGACGGGGAAGAGATCGAAAAGCAGGCAAACCATATCGACTGGGATGCGGAGGCGGCGGAGAAGTCCGGATACGAGCATTTTATGATGAAGGAGATTCATGAGCAGCCGAAAGCCGTCCGGGATACGATCAGTGCGAGAATTCATGAAAACCGCCTCGATCTCTCCCAGATCGGGCTGAGCGGGGAGCAGATGAAGTCCTTTCGCCGGATCTACATCGTCGCCTGCGGCTCCGCCTATCATGTGGGCGTCGCTGCGCGATATGTGATGGAAGATCTCGCCCGGGTTCCGGTGGAAGTCGATCTGGCATCAGAATTTCGCTATCGCAATCCGGTTCTGGAAGAGCAGTCCCTCTGCATCGTCATCAGCCAGTCCGGTGAGACCGCCGATTCTCTGGCTGCGCTGCGGGAGGCAAAAACGAGAGGAATTCCGGTGCTGGCTGTCGTCAATGTGCTGGGAAGCTCCATCGCCAGAGAGGCGGATTACGTGATGTATACGTGGGCAGGGCCGGAAATCTCTGTCGCCACGACAAAAGCCTACAGCACGCAGCTGGCGGCGCTCTATATGTTTTCCATGGAGCTGGCGCGGGAAAAGGAACAGATTTCGATGGAGACATGCGAAGCGCTCGTTGCGGAGCTTTTGCTCCTTCCGGACAAAATCGAACGGATTTTGGCGGACAAGGAGCGGATTCAGTGGTT
>CASGAH010000038.1 GCA_949299375.1 uncultured Eubacteriales bacterium
TCTGTTTATCGATGAGCTGCATCTGATTGTAGGGGCTGGAAAGACAGAAGGGGCGATGGATGCCGGAAATATGCTCAAACCGATGCTTGCAAGGGGAGAGCTGCACTGCATCGGCGCGACGACGCTGGATGAGTACCGCAAATATATCGAAAAAGATGCCGCCCTGGAGCGGAGATTCCAGCCGGTTCATGTGGAGGAACCGACCGTGGAGGATACCATTTCAATCCTTCGGGGAATCAAAGAGCGATACGAAGTGTTCCACGGCGTAAAGATTACGGACTCTGCTCTTGTATCGGCAGCTGTTTTGTCCCACCGCTACATCACAGACCGTTTCCTTCCCGATAAGGCCATTGACCTTGTCGATGAGGCGTGTGCTATGATTAAGACTGAGATGGATTCCATGCCTGCCGAGATGGATGAGCTGCGCAGAAAGATTATGCAGCTGGAGATTGAGGAGGCAGCGCTGAAGAAAGAAGAGGACCGATTAAGCCAGGAGCGTCTGGCTTCGCTGCAGCAGGAGCTTGCCGAGTGGAGAGATCAGTTTTCTGCCATGAAGGCGCAATGGGACAATGAGAAATCTTCGGTAGAAAAGCTGAGCAAATTGCGGGAGGAGATTGAAGAAGTCAATCGCCAGATCCAGCAGGCACAGCAGCAATATGACTTGAACAAGGCGGCGGAACTGCAATACGGAAAACTTCCGGCCCTCCAAAAACAGCTGCGCATCGAGGAGAGCAACGTCAAGGGACAGCAGATGCGGCTCGTGCGGGAGAGCGTTACGGAAGATGAAATCGGAAGAATCATTTCCCGCTGGACGGGAATCCCGGTCTCCAGGCTCAATGAGAGTGAGCGCAACAAGACGCTTCATCTGGACCGTGCGCTTCATGAGCGAATCATCGGGCAGGAGGAGGGCGTCACGCTCGTATCGGAAGCCATTCTCCGATCCAAGGCGGGCATCAAAGACCCGTCCAAGCCGATCGGATCGTTCCTCTTCCTCGGACCGACCGGAGTCGGAAAGACCGAGCTTGCAAAAGCGCTTGCCTACAACTTGTTTGACGACGAGAGCAATATGGTTCGTCTGGATATGAGTGAATATATGGAGAAGCATTCGGTATCCCGTCTGATCGGAGCGCCTCCGGGATATGTCGGATACGACGAGGGCGGACAGCTGACGGAGGCAGTCCGCAGAAAACCGTATTCGGTCGTTCTCTTCGACGAGATTGAAAAAGCACACCCGGATGTATTCAACGTGCTTTTGCAGGTTCTGGATGACGGCCGCATCACAGACTCTCAGGGACGAACGGTAGATTTTAAGAATACCATTCTGATTATGACGTCCAACATCGGCTCCTCCTATTTGCTGGACGGCATCGATGCGGACGGAACGATCCGCGAAGATGCGAAAGCGATGGTCATGCAGGAACTCAGGGCGCATTTCAGACCGGAATTTCTGAATCGTCTGGATGAGACCATTTTATTCAAGCCGCTGACAAAGGAAAATATCAGCGGAATCATCGAGCTGATGATGGCGGATGTAAACAAACGGCTGGAAGACAAACAGCTTGCCATTGAACTGACGCCATCCGCAAAACAATACATTGTGGAGCACGGCTATGATCCAGTCTACGGCGCCCGCCCGCTCAAACGATATCTGCAGAAAAATGTAGAGACACTGGCGGCCCGGATTATTCTGGAAGGAAACATTGTGCCGGAAGATGTCATTTTGATCGATGTAGAGGACGGAAGATTGATGGCACAAATCAAAGACGCCTGATAGATGCATTTTTGCCGAAAGAGGCGTTTGACAGGCAGATGGCACAAATCAAAGGGGCAAACGCGAGGCGAGCGATCGCAGCGCGTTTGCCCCTTTGAAATACAATCCAATTGCAGGGAAAACGGAAAGACAGTCAAAAAACGACCGATTTTCGGGGAAAACCGCTTGCATGAAATGCCGTTTGGAGATAGAATAGGCCACATCACCAACATACCGATGCAGCGGTCAGGAAAAGAGGGAAATAGATGGAAGAGCGTTGGATGCTTCACACAAAGCGGGCCGATTTCCAGGCAATTGGACAGCGATATGGGATTGATCCGGTTCTGGCGCGGATTATCCGAAACCGGGAAATCATAGGATGGAACGCCATAGACCGATATTTAAATGGAACGGTAAACGACTTGTATGATCCGCTTCTGATGAAAGGGATGAGAGAAGCGGCGGATTTGGTTGACCTTGCAATCCGCAGGGGAGAGGGAATTACCATCGCAAGCGATTTTGACGACGACGGAATTTTTTCCAGTATGATTTTGTGGACAGCCATCCGAAAACTTGGGGGGAAGGCGGTGATCGATACACCGAACCGGGTTTTGGAAGGATACGGGCTGAACAAAAGAATGGTCGATCAGGCCTATGCCAGAGGGGACGGGATGATTCTCACCTGTGACAACGGCATTGCCGCCTTTGAAGCGGTCGCTTATGCAAGAGAACTCGGAATTGTGGTGGCAGTGACCGACCACCATGAAGTTTTATATGAGGAACAGGAGGACGGATCCAAATGTTACCGCTATCCGGATGCAAACGTGATTGTTGATCCGAGACAGCCGGACTGTTCGTATCCTTTTCCAAAACTGTGCGGAGCGGGAGTCGCCTGGAAACTGGTGCAGGTGCTGTATGAGCGCCGCAAAGTAGAGAAGGAGGCGCTGTACACCCTTCTGGAATATACGGCCATTGCCACGGTCGCGGATGTGATGGATCTGGTGGGGGAGAACCGGATCATTGTCCGGGAGGGACTAAGACGCCTGGCTGCGACAGAAAATAAGGGGCTGAGGGCGCTGATTGCAGTGTGCGGGCTGGAAGGAAAAAAACTGACGGCATACCACATTGGATTTGTCATCGGACCGTGCTTTAATGCCGCGGGACGTCTGGAGACCGCCCGGCTGGCACTCGATCTCCTGACCGAGACCGAGGAGAAGAAGGTGTACCAAAAAGCACTTCAGCTAAAACAGCTCAATGACATCCGCAAGGACATGACACAAAAGGGAGTCGATCAGGCTGTCTCCATTATCGAGAGCGGGAATCAGTCGGACCGCAAAGTGCTGTGCATCTGCCTTTCCGACTGCCACGAGAGCCTTGCGGGGATTATTGCGGGGCGAATTCGGGAACGATATTATCGTCCGACGTTTATTTTTACCGAGACAGAAGAAGGGCTGAAGGGATCCGGACGCTCAATCGAAGCCTACAATATGTATGCAGGGCTGATCGGCTGCCGGGATCTTCTGGGACGATTCGGAGGACATCCGATGGCTGCCGGCCTCTCGCTTCCCCGGCACAATTTTGCAGAGCTTTCCCGGAGGCTCAACGAGCAATGCCCGCTCGAACAAAGCGATATGATTCCTATCGTCCGCATTGATGCGGCGATGCCCATCCACTATCTGTCCGAAAAACTGATTCAGAGCCTGGAACGTCTGGAACCCTTCGGCAAAGGGAATGAGAAACCGCTGTTTGCGGAACAGCATTTTTCCATTTTAAAGGCAAGTATTATAGGAAAAAACAAAAATGGAATGAAGCTGTATGTCCGAAACAAGGCAGGGGCAGCCATCGAGGCGCTGTATTTTGGAGATATCCCAAAGCTGCAGCAGTTTCTTGTGAAGGAATATGGAAAAGAGCAGGTGGATCGCATGTATCGGGGGCTTGAGAACACCATCGATGTCGCCTTCACGTACTATCCGTCGCTCAACGAATTCCGGGGAGTTCGGACAATGCAGATCGTTATCCAGAATTATTGCAGAATAAAGACCGCTTCCGATGAAAAATAACGTGCAAACTACTTGCAGGAAGGCGGAGCAAAGTGTTATACTGGAAATAGACCCGCACGGGCAACAAGGGGTCAATGCGATTCAGACGGAGAGCAAACGGAAAAAGAAAAGAGGAAAAGGATGAAACGATTAGAAGAGTATGTAAGAAGTATACCGGATTTTCCGGAAGAAGGGATTATCTTTCGTGATGTCACAAGCATTTTGCAGGATGCCGACGGCCTTGCGCTGTCCATCGATGGAATCATCGAAATGTTAAAGGAGACAGAGTACGATGTTGTCGTAGGGCCGGAGTCGAGAGGATTTATTTTCGGGGTTCCGGTGGCATATGCCATGCACAAATCGTTTGTTCCGGTCCGGAAGAAAGGGAAATTGCCATGTGAGACGATTGAAATGTCGTATGATCTGGAATATGGCAGTGCAACCATTGAAATGCATCGGGACGCCATTCAGCCTGGACAGAAAGTTGTCATCGTGGACGACTTGATTGCCACCGGAGGAACCATCGAGGCAATTGTCCGCATGGTAGAACAGCTCGGGGGACAGGTCGTAAAGATTTGCTTCGTGATGGAGCTTGCAGGGCTGAAAGGGAGAGAGAAGCTGGAAGGATATGACGTGCGCTCTCTCATTTGCTATCCGGGGAATTGAGAACCAACAGTTCTAACATAACCAACGGTTCTATTAGAACTAACGGTTCTATTAGAACTAACGGTTCTATTAGAACCGTTTAAACCCGCCGCGCCTGGCAGAATGGGCGCGGCGTTCGCATCAGAGCACGATTTGATGTCACTGCATCATCAATATAACGGAAAATTGTCTGTAAATTATATGCTTTATGTGCAATTCGTAGTTTTTTGCATTTCATCCATCCTCTTATTGAACTTTTCTAGGAATCCGGATATAATGGACGACACAGGTGTGGTCCGAACTGCAATTGGTGGGATGGATCGAAGTATATTTTGATAAAGTTTGCGAGGTGAAAACATGGAAGACGGGTTGACTGGAAGACAAGATTTGGACAAGAGCAGAAAAGAAGAGATTGCAGCAGTGCTAAAAAAAGAAGAGTTAGAGGGAGTCGGGACGATGGAGAAGCCGGATGCTGTTCTGACTGCGCCTCCAAGTTACACGGATCCAAAAGAGCTGTATCAAGTATTGAAAGAGCGAATTTTAAAGTATCACCCGTCGGATGATTTGAGACTCATTGAAAAAGCATATCAGACGGCAAACTCGTTCCATCAAAATCAGTTTCGAAAATCCGGAGAACCTTATATCATTCACCCGCTCTGTGTGGCAATCGTCCTGGCAGAGCTGGAACTCGACAAGGAAAGCATTGTGGCAGGGCTCCTTCATGATGTGGCAGAAGACACCGAATTGACCATAGAGGGAGTGGAGAGCGAGTTCGGAGCGGAAGTGGCACTTTTGGTGGACGGCGTGACGAAGCTGACCAACATCAAATGGAACCTGGGCGGGATGAGCAAGGAAGCCAGCAAAGCAGAGATGCAGGCGGAGAATCTTCGGAAAATGTTTCTGGCGATGGCAAAGGACATTCGCGTTATTTTGATCAAACTTGCAGACCGCCTTCACAATATGAGGACACTTCAATACATGTCCCCGGCCAAACAGCAGGAGAAGGCAAGAGAGACAATGGAAATCTTCTCTCCGATTGCCTCCCGACTTGGAATTTCCAAAGTCAAAATCGAGCTGGATGATTTCGCATTGATGTATTTGTATCCGGATGTGTATGAGGAATTGTCCCAGAAACTGTATGCGACAAGAGAACAGAGAAACCGTTTTATTGAAGAGATCAAGAGGGAAGTGTCCGAGCATCTTCAGAGCGCAGGAATTGAGTTTGAAATCAACGGGCGCGTAAAACATCTCTTCAGTATTTACAAGAAAATGGTAAACCAGAACAAGACGCTGGAACAGATTTATGATGTGTTCGCGGTGCGGGTGATTGTGGACAGCGTAAAAGACTGCTACGCGGTGCTGGGGGGAATCCATGAATTGTATAAGCCGATACCTGGCCGATTTAAGGACTACATCGCCATGCCGAAGCCAAACCGCTACCGCTCCCTTCACACGACATTGATCGGACACAACGGGCAGCCGTTTGAGGTGCAAATCCGCACAAAAGAAATGCACCGGGTTGCGGAGTACGGTATTGCGGCGCATTGGAAATACAAAGAGAGAGGATCCGGCGTCACTGACGTAAAGGATGAGGAAGTCAAGCTGGCATGGCTGCGCCAGATTCTCGAATGGCAAAACAGTACGGACAACAATGAATTCATGGATCTCTTGAAAAACGACCTGAATTTGTTTGCCGGAACAGTATTTTGTTTTACCCCCAAGGGAGAATCCAAAACGCTTCCCAAAGGATCTACGCCGGTGGATTTTGCATATAGCATTCACTCTGCGGTCGGAAACCGGATGGTCGGCGCGAAGATCAATGGAAAATTGGTTCCCATCGATTATGAAATCCAAAATGGGGATCGCGTAGAAATCCTCACTTCGCAAAATTCTCCGGGGCCAAGTATGGACTGGCTGAATGTGGCGAAAAGCCCGCAGGCGCGTTCCAAGATCAACCAGTGGTTTAAGGCCGAGCGCAAAGAGAGCAACATCAACCGCGGAAAAGAATTGATCCAGAATTATTGCAAGACGAAGGGAATTGTTCTGAGCGACATCATGAAGCCGGACTATCAGGCGGTCGTCCTGCGGAAATATGGATTCCGGGACTGGGATGCTGTGCTGGCGGCCATCGGACATGGCGGGTTAAAGGAAGGTCAGGTCATAAACCGCCTCTGTGACGAGTACAAAAAGACAGTCAAAAAGCAGCAGACTGACCAGGACATCGAAAAAGCGATCGAGGAAAAAGGGAAAAACAAGGAGCCGATCCGCGTCCATGCCCAGACCGGCGTGACGGTGAAAGGAACACACGGCCTGACGATCCGCCTGTCCCGTTGCTGTACGCCGGTGCCGGGAGACGAGATCGTAGGGTTTGTAACCCGTGGAAGAGGCGTCACCATTCACCGGACGGACTGTGTCAACATGCTCTCGCTGCCGGACACGGAGAAAAAGCGGCTTTTGGAGGCAGAGTGGGAGGTCATCCCGGAGGGCAGCTTTAATGTCGAAATCCGGATTTATGTGCATGACCGGAAAGGAATTTTGGCGGAAGTGTCGGCGCTGCTGGATGAGCGGAACATCAACATTACCAACGTTAACACCTCAACAACAAAGAAAGGCGTTGTGACAATCAATGTTGGATTTGAAGTTCCAAGTGTCAGCGAATTGAATGGAATTATGAATAAAATCCGTGGAATCAAAGGCGTCATTGACGTAATGAGAAGCATCGGGTAATGCCCCCGCAGAGAGGAGACTGTTATGAAAGTATGGACCATGTGCCTTGGAGAGGTAAGCACAAACTGCTATTTGCTCTGCAATGAGAAGACGGGAGACTGCATCATCATAGACCCTGCGGCCGAGCCGGAGCGGATCCGGAAAACATGTGACAAGCTGCAGACCGTTCCTGTGGCCATTTTGCTGACGCATGGTCACTATGACCATATGCTGGGAGCCGACAGCCTGCGGCGCTCTTACCAGATCCCCATCTATGCAGAGGAACACGAAGAGGCGCTTCTGGCCGACAGCCAGTGGAATCTGTCCGGCCTGTGGTCGATGCCGTATACGCTAAAAGCCGACAAGACGGTGACGGACGGGCAGATTCTTTCGCTGGCAGGGTACTCCATTCAGGTGCTGTACACGCCGGGACACACGGCCGGGAGCTGCTGCTACTATGTGGAGTCAGAGAAAACCGTTTTCAGCGGCGACACCATCTTCTATCGCTCCGTCGGGAGAACCGATTTTCCGACGTCCCGGACGAGGGCGCTGATTGCGTCCATCCGGGAGAAGCTGTTTGTCCTGCCGGACGATACCGTTGTCTATCCGGGACACGGTGAGAGCACAACCATCGGGGATGAAAGAGAGCACAATCCGGCGGCGCCGTACTGCAGATAAACGGTCAGACAAAGAAACGACAACCGATTTGCCGGAGTGAGGGTATTCCGGTCTCCCCGCTTTTTGGCGGGGAATTTTCAATATAGAAATAGAGATAGCTGGGAAATAAAAGAAAGAGTCAGACGTTATGATAGAGATTGTATTGAATCAGGATCGATATGAGCAGGATCTTCGTCCGCTTTTGATGGCGTTTTTTCCAGGTGAGCCAATCTGTGTGCGAAGCGAGGACAAGGAAGAGGGAGATTGGGACAGACAGCTTCTTGTCATTTACCGGGAAAAGACTGTAAAGCTCTGCTGGCAGGAGCGCAGGAAAATGCCGCTGGAAAACCAGACGCAGGTGGATTACAGCGACTACAAAGAGACAAAAAACCGGATCAAACAGATGCTGTACACGATGCTCACCCGCGCAACCGGGAAGACGCTGCCCTGGGGCAGCCTGACGGGAATCCGCCCGACCAAAATTGCGATGGAGATGCTGGAGCAGGGGAAAAAAGACCCGGAGATCATCTGCCATTATGAGGAAGATTATTTCTGCAGCAGACGAAAAGCAGAGATGAGTCTGGAAATCGCAAAGCGGGAAAGAGAAATTTTAAAGCAGGCGGACGGCCAAGACGGATACAGCCTATACATTGGAATTCCCTTTTGTCCGACAACCTGTCTGTATTGCTCATTCCCTTCCTACCCGATCGCCAAATGGGCAGGCAGAGTGGAGGAATACCTGGACGCTCTAAAAAAAGAGATTGCGTTCACGGCAGATCATTTTAGAGAGAAAAAACTCAATACCGTATACTTTGGGGGCGGCACACCGACGACACTCGCACCGGAACAGCTGGACCGCCTTCTGTCGGAGATTCACAATCGGTTCGACCTGCAGAATCTGCGGGAGCTGACTGTGGAAGCGGGAAGACCGGACAGCATCACAAGAGAAAAGCTGGAGGTACTGAAACGCCAGGGAGTCACACGAATTTCCATCAATCCACAGACGATGAAACAGGATACGCTAAACCTCATCGGAAGACGGCACACCGTAGAGCAGGTCAAAACCGTATTTGCAATGGCGAGGGATGTCGGATTCACAAACATCAACATGGACCTGATTCTGGGACTGCCCAATGAGACGATCGAAGATGTCCGCCATACAATGGAGGAGATTGCGCTGCTTCGTCCGGACAGCATTACCGTTCATTCGCTGGCGATCAAACGCGCGGCCAAGCTGAACATATTCCGGGAGGCATACCGGAACTATTCGATGGAAAACAGCGAGGAACAGATGAATCTGACGGAGACATACGCCCGCGCGCTTGGAATGAATCCCTATTATCTGTACCGGCAGAAAAATATGTCCGGAAATCTGGAGAATGTCGGATATGCCCTGCCGGGAAAAGAAGGCCTCTATAATATTTTAATTATGGAAGAAAAGCAGACGATTGCAGCGCTTGGCGCAGGGGCGACGACGAAGGCGGTCTTTGGAGACCGAATCGAGCGGTGTGAAAATGTGAAGGACATTCAAACGTACCTGGAAAAGACGGACGAAATGCTTGAGCGGAAGCGCAGACTGTTTGGATTTTAGAGGCGGAAGCGGGAAAATCGATGGCAAGAGAAATTAAAAAACTAGACAAGCGTACGAGACGAAAGTACGAAAACCGGGCAAGGAGGAAAAACCGGCGGCATCCGATGGAACGGATCGTCGAGATGATAGGTGTTGGACTCCTGCTTTTGATCATTGCACTCGTGCTGACAAAGCGATTTCGAGTGGAAAGCGATTCTCCGAGGGAGAGCGTTTTCCCGTCACAATCTTCGGAACCCGAGACGTCGCCGGAGACGTCGTCAGAACCGAGCATCAGCGCATCGTCGGTGTGGGAAGACGCCTTTGAGACGGTCGATTCCGGGATTACCCCGTTTGAGCGCGACCAGATCAACGAGATTCGGGACACGTGGACGGCAAACCGCTTTTACTTCAACCTGACCATGGGAAGTCCGGAGATGCTTTTGGAACAATCGCGGGTGACAGTGCTGACAGAAGAATTGAGCGCGCTGCAGCAGCGCTATGTAATGTCAAACATTACATTGGGTGCGGGAAATGTAATAGATGAGGGCGGATTTGAGGAAAAATACCGCGCATTTCAGAAATTGATTTCGGACATTCAAAACAATCTGCAGGGAGGCGTCTCGGTATCCAACCGAATCATTTCGGAAGAATATCTGAGAGATCAGGCGCCCATTCAGAATGCGATGGGGCTGTATCCCGCAACATATGAGGAGCTGGCGGACAACCTAAAACATCTTGGCATCAACCTGAACATCATTCCGGAGGAGATTGCGCCGGAAGAAGGCTGGACAGAGTATATCTCGCAGCTCCACCGGTATGGCGTGGCTGCCGGAATGTATTTCCCGTCCCCGTCGATGGAGTATGCTACTGTTTTGCAGATCAAAGAAACGTATCAGCCGTTTATTGATGCGGGAGTCGATTATCTCATCCTGTCCGATCAGGTGTTTCCCTTCCTGACAGGAACAGAACCTGCCACGTTTTGCAGCCGCCTGATTCAGATACTCCGAAAAGAGATGGGATTTGAGGGGGTACTCATCAGCGCAGATATGACGTCTCCGGAAATTCAGGCCTATATCGAGAGAGAGCAAATTGAGGAACCGCTCCCATATGCGTTTCAGCAGGGATGTGACATCATGCAGGTGTCAGAGCGCTATGGATGGGTCTACGGAATTTTGGGATATTACTACGATCAGGGATGGATTACCGACGGCGGTCTTCGCACCTCGATGGAACGAGTTCTGCTCAAGAGCTACCTCTATCAGGGCGGCGAGCAATAGCGGATGGAAAAAAACGTTGCAATCTGAAATAGAAATGATATAATCATTCCAGAAATCATGGAAAAGGTTCAAAAGAAGTTTTGAGAAATAAAAAGCAGAGATCCTGCGGAAATGGAGCAATCATGGCATTGAACAAAAAACCGGTCACCGGTATGAGAGAAATATTGCCTGCGGAGATGCAGATTCGGGATTACGTAATTGGACGGATTAAGGAAACATACAAAGGCTTTGGATTTACTCCCATTGAGACGCCATGCGTCGAGAGCATTGCCAATCTGTGCAGCAAGCAGGGCGGAGAGAATGAGAAGCTGATCTTTAAAATAATGAAACGGGGAGAGAAGCTAAACTGGAAAGAGGCGGAGAACGAGAACGATCTGGCAGACAGCGGACTTCGCTACGACCTGACGCTCCCCCTGTCCCGTTTTTACTCCAATCATGCGGCAAATCTGCCCAAACCGTTCAAGGCACTGCAGATCGGTCCGGTTTGGCGTGCCGAACGCCCTCAGAAAGGACGATATCGCCAGTTCTATCAGTGTGACATCGATATTTTGGGAGATCCAACCAATATGGCGGAGATAGAACTGATCCAGGCGACAACCACGCTCCTGGGAGAACTCGGCTTCTCCGGCTTCACCGTTCGCATCAACGACCGGCGCATCCTAAAGGCGATGGCACAGTACAGCCAGTTCCCGGAAGCGCGCTTTGAAGAGGTCTTTGTCATCTTGGATAAATTGGATAAAATCGGAACATCGGGTGTGATCCGCGAATTGAAGGAAGCCGGATTTGCAGACCTGGCAATTGAGCGCTGCCTGCAGATGTTTGAAGAATTCAATCAGTCGGAGGATGGCATCGCTTATATGGGAGAAAAACTGTCCGGCTTCTTGGAGGAAGGAACGACCGAAAATCTGCAGCAAATTGCGGAATGTGTGACGCAGACAGCGCAGACAGACTTCCAGCTCGTTTTTGACCCGACACTTGTGAGAGGAATGTCCTACTACACCGGAACCATTTTTGAGATTGGAATGGAAGGCTTTGGAGGATCCGTGGCCGGCGGCGGCCGCTACGATGAGATGATTGGAAAGTTTACTGGAGTGCAGACTTGCGCGTGCGGATTTTCCATCGGATTTGAGCGGATTGTCACCATTTTAATGGATCAGCAGTTTCGCATCCCCTCTCAGGCAGCGAAGAAAGCCTATTTAATTGAGAAGGGGATGTGTTCGGAGCGACTCTGCGAAGTGATGAGAGAAGCACAAAACGAGCGCAGCCAGGGAACGCAGGTGCTCGTCACATGGATGAACAAAAATAAAAAATTCCAGAAAAAACAGCTGGAAGAAGAAGGATATACCGAGTGGAAAGAATTCTACATCAATCCGCTGAGACAATAATTCTACACAGCTTTCCCGCCTGTTTTTCGCGGGAAAACGAAGGGGCGGGAAGAAATCACAGCGGTTACAGCAAAATAGGAGGATAATATGGCAGAATCTATGAAAGGGATGAAAAGAACCCATAGATGTACAGAAGTTTCCAGCGCCAACATCGGTGAAGTGGTGACGGTGATGGGTTGGGTACAAAAAAGAAGAAATCTGGGAAGTCTGATCTTCGTTGATTTAAGAGACCGCTCCGGTCTTTTGCAGCTCGTGTTTGATTCGGAGTCTGTTGGAGCCGAAGGGTTCGAAAAGGCAGAGACACTGCGGAGTGAATTTGTGATTGCCGCGCAGGGAGAAGTCGTAAAACGCTCCGGCGCAGTCAATCCGAAGATGGCAACCGGGGACATCGAGCTGAGGGTGACGCAGCTTCGCATCCTCTCAGAAGCGCAGACACCGCCATTTCCAATTGAGGACGGCATCGCCACAAAGGAGGAACTTCGCCTGAAGTATCGGTATCTCGACCTGAGGAGACCTCAGCTGCAAAAAAATCTGATGCTCAGAAGCAAGGCCGTTTCTGTCACGAGAAACTTCCTTCTGGAAGAAGGCTTTCTGGAAATTGAAACGCCAATGCTGACAAAAAGTACCCCGGAGGGAGCAAGAGATTATCTCGTTCCAAGCCGCATTCATCCCGGAGCGTTCTATGCGCTGCCGCAGTCCCCGCAGCTGTTCAAGCAGCTTTTGATGTGTTCCGGATACGACCGGTATTATCAGATTGTCAAATGCTTCCGCGATGAGGACCTGCGTGCAGACCGCCAGCCGGAATTTACGCAAATCGATATGGAGCTGTCATTTGTAGATGTGGACGATGTCATCGCATACAATGAGCGCCTTCTTGCCAGGATGTTTCGCGAATGCATCGGCGTGGACGTTCCTCTTCCGATTCCGCGCATGACATGGCAGGAAGCGATGGATCGCTTTGGCTCTGACAAACCGGACATTCGATTTGGAATGGAGCTGAAAGATATTTCCGACGTGGTGTCCGACAGTGAATTTGCAGTCTTCCGGAATGCCCTGGCAGCGGGCGGAACCGTTCGCGGCATCAATGCGCAGGGGCAGGGAGGAATGCCGCGCAAAAAGATTGACGCGCTCGTTGACTTTGTAAAAGGATATGGTGCAAAAGGACTGGCCTATCTTGCAATCCAGGCAAACGGTTCCTATAAATCCTCGTTTGCGAAGTTTATGAAACCCGAAGAGATGGATGCCATTGTAGAGCGGATGGAAGGAAAGCCGGGAGATCTGCTTTTGATTGCAGCCGACAAGACAACGCTTGTCTGGAGCGTACTGGGAGCGCTTCGCCTGGAATTGGCAAAAACAATGGGGCTTCTGAAAAAAGACGTATATCAGTTCCTGTGGATCACAGACTTCCCGCTTTTGGAGTACTCGGAAGAAGAGAACCGTTATGTGGCAAAGCACCATCCATTTACGATGCCGATGGAAGAAGATATCCCGCTTTTGGACACCGATCCGGGAAAAGTGCGCGCCAAGGCGTATGACATTACTCTGAACGGAAATGAGATCGGTGGCGGATCCGTCCGCATTTTCCAGAGTGACATTCAGGAAAAGATGTTTGAGGTGCTCGGATTTACAAAGGAAGAGGCGCATGAGCGCTTTGGCTTCCTGCTGGATGCGTTCCAGTACGGTGTTCCGCCTCACGCCGGTTTGGCATATGGTCTTGACCGCCTTATCATGCTGATGGCGCAGACCGACAACATTCGCGATGTCATTGCATTCCCGAAGATCAAGGATGCATCCTGCCTGATGACAAATGCACCGGATGCGGTCGAGGAAAAGCAGCTGGAGGAATTGTCCATTGCCGTGACAAAAAAAGAAAAAGCGTGAACAGACAAAAAATCAGATTAGGAGGAAACGATGCAGAGAGAAATGGTAATTGTCCTGGACTTTGGCGGTCAGTACAACCAGCTGATTGCCAGAAGAGTCAGAGAATGCAATGTTTACTGTGAAGTACTGCCCCACACGACAAGTCTGGAAAAATTAAAAGAGAAAAATCCGAAAGGAATTATTTTCACAGGCGGTCCAAACAGTGTGTACGATGAAGAATCCCCCCACTACGACAAAGCGATTTTTTCGCTTGGCATCCCCATTCTTGGCATTTGCTATGGCTCTCAGCTTATGGCATGGAGCCTTGGAGGGACGGTAGAAACCGCTCCGGTCAGTGAATACGGCCACACAGAAGTGTGTGTGGATCCGACCGATATCCTGTTTGACGGCGTCTCTCCCAAGACGGTCTGCTGGATGAGTCATACCGACTACATCGCTTCGGTTCCGCAAGGATTTCGCATTACGGCACATACGCCGGTCTGCCCTGTGGCTGCCATGTCCTTCCCGGAGAGAAAATTGTATGCGGTTCAGTTCCATCCGGAAGTGATGCATACAAAGGAAGGCATGAAGATGCTGAGCAACTTTGTCTATCGCGTATGTGCGTGTGCAGGTGACTGGAAAATGGACTCCTTCGTTGCCACGACAATCCAGGCGCTGAGAGAGAAAATCGGCAGCGGAAAAGTGCTCTGCGCATTGTCTGGCGGGGTTGACTCCTCCGTGGCGGCAGTGCTCTTGTCGAAGGCCGTCGGAAAACAGCTGACCTGTGTTTTTGTCGATCACGGACTGCTCCGCAAAAATGAGGGGGACGAAGTGGAGGCTGTGTTCGGACCGGAAGGCCCCTACGAGCTGAACTTCATTCGTGTCAACGCGCAGCAGCGGTATTATGAGAAACTAAGGGGAGTCACAGAACCGGAGAAGAAGCGAAAGATCATCGGAGAAGAATTCATTCGTGTCTTTGAGGAAGAGGCAAAAAAGATCGGCGCAGTAGATTTCCTTGTCCAGGGAACCATCTACCCGGATGTCATTGAGAGCGGCCTTGGAAAATCTGCGGTCATCAAATCGCACCATAACGTGGGAGGACTTCCGGACGTTGTGAATTTCAAGGAAATCATAGAGCCGCTTCGGATGCTGTTTAAAGATGAAGTGCGCCGTGCCGGGCTGGAACTTGGCATTCCGGAGCACCTCGTATACCGCCAGCCGTTCCCGGGTCCGGGACTTGGCATTCGCATCGTCGGCGAAGTGACAGAGGAAAAAGTGAAAATCGTGCAGGATGCCGACTTCATTTACCGGGAAGAAATCGCCAAAGCAGGGCTTGACAGAAGCATGGGCCAGTATTTTGCAGGTCTGACCAATATGCGCTCTGTGGGTGTTATGGGAGATTTCCGGACCTATGATTATGCGGTGGCATTGAGAGCCGTCAATACATCGGACTTTATGACCGCAGAGTGCACCCAGATTCCGTATGAGGTGCTGTTTAAAGTAACAAGCAGAATCATCAATGAAGTAAAGGGCGTAAATCGGGTATTTTATGACTTAACGAGCAAGCCGCCGGGAACGATCGAGTGGGAATGATTTCAGAAGCCCGGAAAAGCCTGATATGACTGGGTTTTTGAGAGGTTAAGACCCTCTGTGGCAACGATTTGGCAACATTTTTTCATTATTCATAAAAAGAGAGCTAACTGATTTTGATTAGTCAGTTAGCTCTCTTTTTCTTTATATCATTCCGAAATATCGGAACGCCTCTTTGATGTACGGCATTTTTTCAGGAGGACAAGTTTTTTCGCGATGGGAGGGAGAGATTCTGTTGGGCGCGTTTTTTACAGGGATACCGCAAAGCTCTTTCATGTGAGCAATCCAGCAGGTTTTTGGTAAAAACCCGTAAGTCTCTTTGACATAGCCTTGAATTTCTTTATAAGTGGCCATCCAGGCACCTCCTACACACAAAAATTTATATTTTCACTTGATATTTGCAACAAACGGCCTTTCCTGTGGCCTACAAGTGGGAGGGTCAAAAGAGGTCCTGGGGCGGCACCTTCACATAGTTCTGGGTCTTATCAAACTCCGGGTAGTGGTAGCGCCACTTGTCGTAATCCTCTTTGGAGATCTCACCCGCCTCCAGCATGGCGGCGGCCTGCTGCCAGGAACAGAGCATCTCATGCAGCCGGGCGGCGTCCTTGTTCTTCCGCACGTCAACCTTCAAGCAGACTTCTCCATCCATCTCACTGATCTTGAGCCCGTAGTTGTCCTCCAGGGTGAACAGGGTGTGCATCAGCCCCACATAGGAGTCTATATCCGGCACGGAGAGTGCATGAGGCGAGACATCCAGTACCTGCGCCAGGGCGGCAGTCAGATCGGCCTTTGGGGTTCTTGATCCTGTTTCGTACTGTGCCAGGCGCACATCGGCAGACTTCTCCGGGAAGCCCAGCGCCATACCGAGATATTTCTGTGTCATCCCCCGC
>CASGAH010000039.1 GCA_949299375.1 uncultured Eubacteriales bacterium
ACGTATAACTCGCGACGAGTTTCGTCTCTCCCGCAGACTTGGCGGTAACCTTACCGTCCTTGAATTCTGCTATCGCTTCGTCTTCCGTATTAAAGGAAACTTCTCCGACTTTCTGAATAAGCACGTCTTTGCCGCCGTCGTAAAGCTCGGTAACGCTTATCTCGGCGCTCTCCCCGATTTCAAGTTCGATTCGGCTCTCCGACAAGTCAATGTAACTATGCTCTTTTACCGTTACCGTCAGAACGTCGTAAAGCGTCGTGCCGCCGCGTACAACCGACACGTCTATATAAGAGTTGCCCTCCGCCACGGCGGTTATGACGTTGCCGTCAATATCGGCAATCGTAGTATCTCGGACGCTCAATTGTATAATTTCATAATCGGACTCGTTTTCAATCAACACTGTAAACGTTTCGCCCACATACAGCTCTATTTCGTCCCCTTTGTGCAGGTTGACGTAACTAAAATCCAAAACCGACGATTCTCCCGCCACGGTGCAGACGCAGGTGTCACTTACTCCGTCTACCGTCGCCGTAATGTTCGCGGTGCCTACGCCCGTAGCGAAAACAGTTCCGTCGCCTCCTACTGCCGCAACGCCCGGCTCGCTGCTCGACCACACGGGGGTATTCTGTGTCCCAGAAACTTCTGCCGAAAGCGTAAAGTTTTCTCCCTCTGAGAAAATCCGATGTTCTTTTCTGAGCGCGATGAGCTTTCTGTAGTAATGAAGAATCGAGTCCGGATCGGATTCCTGAGCAGCCACATTGATCTGTGTATAGTTGGGATTGACCCGAATCCAGGGTGTCCCCGCCGTAAATCCGGCATTCGGGCTGTCGTCCCACTGCATCGGCGTCCGTGCATTGTCCCGCCCTTTCCGGTGAATGGAATGCATCACATCTTCCTTTGTGTATCCGGCTTCCAGCCTCTCGCGGTACATATTCAGGATTTCCAGATCCCGGTATTCCTCAATCTCATAGGAAACGTTGGTCATGCCAAGCTCCTCCCCCTGATAGACATACGGCGTCCCCTGCATTCCGTGCAGAATGGTCGCCAGCATCTTGGCGGATTGTACCCGGTATTCCGTATCGTTCCCCCAGCGGGATACGATTCTTGGGAGGTCATGGTTGTTCCAGAACAGGCTGTTCCATCCGCACCCGGCCAGTTCCTTTTGCCATTTGGCCATCACCTGCTTTAGGGAGATGAGAGAGAGCGGAGCGATGTCCCATTTTTCTTTTCCCGGCTGCTGGTCCAGCCCGATGTGTTCAAACTGAAATACCATCGAAAATTCACTTCCGTCCGGATTGCTGAACCATTTGGCATTGTCCGGATTGGCGCCCCACGCCTCACCGACGGTAATCAGATCGCCTTTCTGGAACGTCTCCCGGCTCAACTCCCGAATGTACGGATGAAGATTCGGCCCGTTTGCCGTTATCTTCTTGTCCGGCTCCTTTGCGATCTGATCGATCACATCCAGGCGGAACCCTCCGACGCCCTTCTCCATCCAGTACAGAATCATATCGTAGATTTCCCGCCGCAGTTTTGGATTGTCCCAGTTCAAATCCGGCTGCTTGACTGCAAATTGATGAAAATAGTACTGTTTCAGCTCCGGAACCCATTCCCACGCAGATCCGCCAAAGCAGGCTCTCATCTCGTTTGGCGCGATTCCTTCCTCTCCGTCTCTCCAGACATAGTAGTCGTGGTACGGATTCTCTCGGCTCTTCTTTGCCTCAATGAACCAGGGATGTTCATCGGAAGAATGGTTCAGCACCAAATCCACAATAATGCGAATGTCTCTCTTTTTGGCCTCTGCAATCAGCCGCTCCATATCGCCCAGCGTTCCAAACATCGGATCAATGTCCCGATAATCCGAGATGTCATATCCATTGTCCTCCTGGGGAGACTTGCACACTGGCGACAGCCAGATGGCGTCGATGCCAAGCCACTGCAGGTAGTCCAGCCGCTGAATGATTCCCGGAATATCTCCAATCCCGCTTCCCGTACTGTCCTGAAAACTTTTCGGGTAGATCTGGTAAACAACCGCATTTTTCCACCATTTTTTCTGACTCATCATTTCCCTCCTTTTTCTTATCGCGTTCATTGTAGCATTCCCCTATTCATTTGTCAAGGCACGCCCAGAGTCCACCCAGGCGTGCCTTGACCGTTTGCCAAGAATCCTGCGGACCCTCAGCCTATGATTCTGTTTTTATTAGCGAAGCATTTCTCTTACGAAAGCAGCTCCTTCGTCAATACGAGTACTTTGCAGCACTCTGCTCTTGTCGCCGCTCCTTTCGGATTTAGGCTGCCATCCGGCATTCCGGATATAATTCCAGACGCCACCGCCCATTGCATCGCCGGATAAGCCCAGTCGGAAACCAGGGCCACATCTGCATATCCGCTCAGATCTGCCGCTGCACTCACATCTGTACCGCAGAACTGCGCATAGCGATAGATCATTGTAACAAGCTCTTGCCTCTGTACCAGCCGATCCGGGAAGAAGCATCCATCAAATCCGTTGGCGATACCGCTGACAGATGCCCACTGTACGGCATCGTAGAACCAACTTCCTTCTTTCACATCGGCAAACTGACTCTCTGCCGCCACATCCGGTGAACCGTACATCCGATACAGTACAGTGACTGCCATCGCTCTTGTCATCTCTTCTTCCGGCAGGAACAGGCTTTCTGTCACTCCATTCATCAGGCAGGAATCCAATGCTTTTACAACATATTCATAATACCAGGAATCTTCCGTCACATCCACGAATGGGAAGTGTGCCTCCTCCAGCACTGCACCGCAGATAAGACAAACCTGATCTTCCGTCGTTGTCGCATGAGGTCCCGGAACATGACATGTCTCATGGCTTGGCTTGTCCTCCATGATCGTCTGGATCTCCAGCACATTCAGCTCTGTGGAGTAGATGGCCAGATCATCAAATTCGAAGGCAGCATCTGCATCATTCCAATCCCACGCCTGGTTTCCGCCAAGGCAGAGATATGTCAATTCTTTTCCAGACTCGCCAAACAATCCGGAGACTTTATTTCCTTCGCCGTCGCCAAGCAGCCATTCATTTTGAAGCACACCGTCCACATAAATCTTAACCGATGTGTCTGTGATGGTCGCCGTATAGTAATGCCACTCGCCGTCACCCAGCCAGGTGCTGTCCTCCACATTGACGCCTGCAACATTTTCTGCCGCTGTCATATCGCTGTATCCATCGCAGTTTACCTGCGCAAGCAGACGGGACTGCAGTGCAAACATCGGCCATGTGTTTCCATCTTCTGTCGGAGCAGAGCCGTACATCGTAAACAGAGGCGCATAGTGATAATTTGCGGCATCTTTGGCATTTACCCAGAAAGCGATGGACATCTGGTGATTCTGCGATTCGACAATCTCTGTCATCAGATCGGACGGAAGAAGGAGGTAATTGCTGCGAACGCCCTGTTCGCCTGCAGCATTCTGGAAGATATGTCCATACGCGCCTTCCTCATATTCCAGAATTCCGCTTCCCACAATCGATGCATCTTCCAGCACGCTCTCAAAATCATTTCCATAGACAAGATTTGCTTCCAGCTCCTCCAGCGTCCGCGGTAAGCGAACGGTTACCGAAACAGTCTCGGACGTCACGGTGGACACGCCATCCGTAATCACCACATAAAAATGATATGTGCCGTCCGTCTGCGGGGAGAAGGAAATGCTGCTGTTTGCGGTTCCCTCTTCGATGGCCGCTGCGCTTGTGTCCTCGCCAACGGTATAGTAGTAGCTGTAGGAAAGCTCACCCAATCCGCCTGTGACAGAGGCATTCAGTGTTATCGAATCTCCAACTGTCACTTCCTGCGCGGAAACTGCCAAAAACGGATCGTGCAGCGTCTTATCGATGTCTTCAAACAGAGCCGTCAAAACAGCCGGGCTGCAGATCGTAAACGTTTCTGTCGGGTTTTCGCTCAGAAGCGTTGTTCCGTTGTACCAGCCGACAAAGCTGCTTGTGTCGAGTTCCTGTGCGGTCAGCGTATTGGTCAGCGACGTATGGTCAACGCCTGTCACCGTTCCCTTCTCCGTTTCCACTGTCAGATATGCCGGTGCAAAGGTAATGCCGCTCAGATCACAGATTTCTGTATTCCAGTACGAAGTGACTGCAAGTCCAGCACCCCATGTAATCTGAGGACAGGAGGCAATGAAATCGAGCATTCCTGCATACGCTGCGCCGTCACTCTGGTTCACGACAAAACCGGTGATCGCCTCGCCATCCAAATACATCTCCACGCCATTTTCGGTGATGAAAATCGTAAAGGTGTAATCCTTTCCTTTTTCCAGGGCAGCGGCAAGTGTACCTCCCCGATTGATGTCCATCCATTGGTCTGCTCCATCGTTCCAGCAAATATACGGAGCGGTCTGGAAGGAGACACGGCCGCCAGTTCCATTCCAGAAGGAGAAGATGCTATCCCAGCCGTTTTGTGCTGCTGTCTCATCCCAGTTGATCGTATACTCCACAAGAAGGCTGTCCAGATCTCTTCCGTAGAGCGGGTTGTCTTCATATGTAATGTCTTCATTTGTCGTAAGTGAGATCGAATCCTTCGTGTAAGGCTCACGGTTCGGCAGATGGCTGCTCAGGTACAGATCGGACAGTTCACAGATCTCGGTATACCAGAAGGATGTTACTCCCTCTCCAACGCCAATGGTGAGCTGATCGCAGGTCGATACAAAATTCAGAATGTCAGAATACGATGCATCTTCCCCGCTGGAAGTTTCTGTCGTAGCGATCTTTACGCCATCCAGATAGACTTCCGCTTTCTCCGGCGTCACAATCCACGTAAAGGTGTAATCCTGTCCCTTGTTGAGGCTTCCAATCAGCGTATCATTTTTGATGTCGATCCACTTTCCGCCGCCGTTATAGCACAAATACGGGGACGTCTGGAAGGAGACACGACCGCCATTCTGGCTGTTATAGAAGGAGAAAATACCATCCCAGCCGTTTTGTGCCGCCGTTTCATCCCAGTTGATCGTATATTGTACGTACAGTTCCGAGACTTCTTTCCCATACAGCGGATTGCTGTAATAATCAATATAATCGCTGCTGGTAAGAGAAGCATGATCCATCTGAAAATAGTCCGGTGCCGGGGCAATCGGTCCTGCGGTAAAGGAAACATTGCTGATGGTGCAGTTGGCCTCGTCAAATCCCACTGCATTCCACCAGGAACCATATCCAAAGAAAATCCGGTCTGCGCTGCGCTGCAGCCAGCTCATCATATTGGAATAACCGGTAATCGTTCCCGCTCCGTTTTCCGTTGTGAGAATCTCCTCTGTGTAGGCGACTTCTCCGTTGACGGTCACGGTAAATCCTTCATCCGTCAGGGTAATCTCCACATGAGCACTCTCTCCGATATAATCTTGCACAAGCATAAAGTCTTTGATATTCGCATCGAAATATCCGCCTGTCGCATTGTATCCCAGATAGGAGCCTGGTGTGAAGTACAGACGTCCTCCTGCTCCCCCGTTTGCCAGGAAACTGAAAATCGTTCCAAGCACATGGAGATCGCCGGTTCTTGTCACATCAAATGCGATGGTCGCTCCTCCGGAAAGGTCAAGACCGTACGTTCCATACTGGTAGAATGGATTGACGATGGAGATGCTTCCGTCAATTCCACTGCTTAAATCAATTCCTTCCGGATAATATGTTCCGATTGTATAACTCTCTTCTGTGTTCTGAACGGCCGACAGTACCGTGACATCGTAAGCCTTCTCATAATAGTAGTCGCCCTTGCTGATTGTCTGCGTCAGTGTAACGACCGTATCCTGCTGCGGCTTCGTCACCGTTCCGTCTGCTGCCAGGACGTCCGGATTGCTGCTCTCCCAGGTGATGACAGCGCCATCCAGTGCCTCAGAAGAGATTGGGAAGCTTGCAAACGTGCGCTCCGGGATCATCGGAATGTTGTATTTGACATTCTTGGCAACGACAACGTCATCTCCGAGAACTTTGGATCCCCAGACATTCACACCCGTCTCCTGACAGAGCGCCGTAAAGCAGAGTGTCTTTACCGAGCTTCCGTCAATCGTCTGCTCTGCAAGAACGCCCTTGTAGACCGATCCGTCCAGCGTCAATGTGATGTAGGCGGTTCCTTCTGTCTGCACCCATGTTCCGGTTGCTTCCCCGCTGACCGTTCCATCTGCCCCAAGCGACAGATCCACCGGCGTAATTACTTCCATCTCACCGTTCTGGTCGATGCACTTCACATTGTACTTGTGCAGAATCAGCTGATAGTCTCCCGCGATCTCCTCCGTTGTAAACGGCGTCGTCTGGATGGAGGCATCGTTTGCGGCATCGCCCGCATATTGATACGGAGATGTGACAAACCATCCGTCCTCATTCAAGAACAGCTGATGCACCCGAACCTGATGTCCCGCAGTTCCATCGTTGAACTTCGTATGATATACGACATAGGCGTTCCCATCCGCATCAACGAACGCAGAATTGTGTCCCTGCGAAACTTCCGCCACATTCATCGTATCCCACTGATAGTTACCCATCAGCTTCATTCCTCTCTGAGTCTGGGCATTTGCACCATAGTTGAGCTGATAGCGGGTATAGATGGCGCTCTCTCCCTTCGTGTCCACGTAGGGGCCATTGATGTTTTCCGAGCGGAACACTCTCATCTCATAGCCGCCCTCCGGAGAGTAAAAGCCGTAGGACATAAACAGATACCAGTAATCCCCGATTCTCTCTACATAAGGACCTTCACCAGATACGTAGTATCCTCCGGCAACTTTCGTTCCAAAGTAGGGGTCGGATGTCACGCTCGCTCCGTTTTCCTCATAGTCACTTGCATATGTCACCGTGTAGTCGCGAAGACCTGTATTCTCATCCAGCTCAAGCGCATAGATTCCGCCGGACCATGATCCGTAGATCATCCACAGGTTTCCATCTTCATCGTAGGAAACACAGGGGTCAATGGCGTGAGGCCAATATGTTCCCCAGCTGTTTCCGGTCACATAGCGGTCCGGAAGCGTCTCCATCTCTCCAAGGACAAGCTCTATGTCGGTATCATGAAAGCTTCTGCTTTCATTTCCCTCGTAGAAGGAGGAGATGGTGCTGTCAAATCCGGTGAAGACAACCGGGCCCTGATACACATACGGTCCCTCTATGTTGTCTGCCGTCAGCAAAACGATGCTGGAATTCCAGTGCTTTCCATTTAAGCTCTGGTACATGCACCATTTGCCCATCGTTTCATTGTAAATCACATCGGGCGCCCACATATTTCCCTGGATGCTGTGATCGGTTCCGGCAATCCAGTTGTTCATGTTGTAGCTGTCGCCGAAGGAAACTTCTGTTTGATCCCCCAGGGCGACCGTTCCCGTGTACGCATTGGACTGAAACGCTTCCGTGTAGGGCGCAGGTGTCACGGTCCCATCTTCCCCGATCGTTCCGTAAAGCGTGCTGTCTGTTGTCTCTGTGTGAACAACACTCCAGTTTTGCAGGTCCGACGTCACGGATACTCCCATATGGGAACCGAAAATATAATAATTTCCAGTTCCGTCGGCAACAACAGACGGGTCATGAACAGATGTCCACTGATTCGAGACATCTGCATAGAGCCGATCGATGTCCTCATCTGTCAGCTGCGTGGAAGGCGTACCCGTCTCCTGGCCATTTTCTGCCAGCACACTCTTGGGGAGATATCCCATCGATCCGACCGTCAGAGCAATCGCGCAGAGCCAGGCAACGCCTTTGTTGATTTTGCTTCTTTTCATAGCTGTCCTCCTTTATTTTTTGGTATTTTTATTATACATTGCCGGAGGACTTTCCACAAGTTGTTTTTTTCAATCGTTATTTTCCACCAACTTGTACCTCTTTTCTCTGTCTCTTTTTTACAAATTCCGCGATCTCTTCGCTGCCTTCCCTCCGGTATGCTTTCCGCTCTCTTTTCCCAGCACGAGCGCGCTGGCTGCGGATACAACCGGAACGCCAAAGATGATGCCCATACTCCCGGCAATGGCGCGGATGACTTCAATGGCAACAAAGTCTGTGTTCATCAGCTGCTGAAAAGATACTCCATAGGAGTAGATCAAAATCATCATGTTCAGAGAATTCCCAGCAAAGGCAAAAATAAGCGTATTGGCCATCGTTCCCATCGCATCTCTTCCGATCTTCATCCCCGATCGGAACAACGCTCCCGCCGTCAAGTCCGGATTGGCCTTATGAATCTCCTCCACTGCGGAGACAATGCCAATCGTCATATCCATAACCGCCCCCATGCAGGCGATCAGGATGCCGCTTGTGAGCAGCCCGCGAATGTTCAGATCAAAATTTGCCGCTGCCAGCAAAAGAGACTCCGCCTCTTCCATCTGAAACGATGTCACATGAATCTGTCTGGCTGCGATCTCTGCAAATCCCGCGCCAAACAAAACGCCTCCCATGCTTCCGGCTGCGCAGACAACTGTTTTCTTGCCCCATCCGTTTAACAGGAAAAAACAGACCAGGTTAGAGACAAAAATTACGGCAAGTGTGACGATCACAGACGGAAATCCTTTCAGCGCCAGCGGCAGGACGAGAAAGACGATACAGATGACTGTAAACACAAGCCCTCCCATTGCCTTCCATCCTTTTTTCCCGCCCACTCCAACGAGAGCAAGAAGAAACACTGCGACGCATCCAACGATTGCCGGAACCCGGTAGTAGTTATATACCGATACCGTATACTCATTGACACCAGATGTGCTGACACGAACCGAAAGAAAATCTCCCTCTCTAACGTCTACCTGATACAGGGTGCTGAAATAATTGGTTATCTCCACAATATCTCCCTGGTATCGTCCGCTTAACAACTCAATTTTCAGCTTCATGCTTCCTTTCCGCACATTCTCCGCCGACGCATCCACAACCGTCTGATCCTCCATCACCTCCAGCACAACCGCCTTTTCGTATTCGATTCCGGACGATGGGGAAACTTCATACCGCGGGCGATCATTGTTGGCATAATAGAGCAGTCCGGCAAAGGCGGCAAGTGCGGCAAGCGCGGCAATGATCTTTGCAATCCCGATTTTTCTACCTGACTTTTTTTTCATAAACAAATCCTTTTCTTCTTCCGCTCATTTTTGTTTCAGAGTTTGTCTCAGACAGAGGAACCTGCCGCAGACCTCTTTTCGCAGGTTCGCAGCAGGTTCCCTTTTTACCATCTATACCGCTGTCTGTCTATCCAGGCGAAAAAGATACCTTTATTTGTCAAACAGCAAGTTCGACAAATAGAACAATTTGGCACATTCCGCCCTTGTCGCCACTCCTCTCGGCTTGATCTGGCCGATATCATTTCCACAGATCAGACCATTTCCTACGGCCCACTGGAACGCATCCAGTGCCCAGTCGGATACGACCGAAGCATCCACGAAAGATTCCAGGCCTGCGGAAACAGTCATATCCGCTCCGCAAAGCGCGCCGAATCGATACAGCATCACAACGAGTTCCTCTCTTAGTACCGCATTGTCCGGCCGGAACGTTCCGTCCGGATATCCGTTGACAATGCCATTTTGTACACCCCATACAACCGCACACTCGTAGTAGCTTCCCGCCTCCACATCAGAGAATCCGCTTGTGCCATCCGCCTGCGGGCTGCCATACATCCGATACAATGTTGTCACAGCCATTGCCCGTGTCATCGGCTCACCCGGAGCAAACTGTGTATCCGATACGCCAATCATAAGTCCCGCCTCATACGCGCCGAGGACATACGCATAATACCAGTCGTCCTCTGATACGTCCGTAAACGGGAATGGATTATCCGGCTCAGAAATCAAAACGATCTCATCGCAGTTGCGGACACGCAGGCATGGAACTGACTCCTCCGAACTTCCTTCCGGATGAAGGTACAAAAGTCCCACACTAGAGACTGTGCTTCCTACTTGCACGACAGAGGCAAGCGCGTTCGTCCCCGTTGTCGCGGAGAGAATGTATCCGTCAATAAATACTGTGGCAATGTCCCCGTTTTCGTCTCTGACTCTGTACTGGCTGACCCCTTTCTGGTCTTCCGTATAATCGACTTCTAACACTTCGCCGGTGACGCGGATCAGTTTTCCGCCATTGTTCTCATAATCCATCGCGTCCGCCGCGCTCATGTCTTCCGGCTCATACACAACAGGCGCTTCCCCACTCAAAATCTCATAGGAAAGAATCTGAATTTCTCTGTCTCCCTGATATTCGTCGATGTAACCAGTAATGTGAATTTTCGTGCCGACTGCTACCCCTTCCTGTGCAAACGGAAATACCGTGATGCCGCCAGTCTCGTCCTGCACATAAATGGTATCAAAAAACGTATTGCCTTCCACTGCCGTTCCAGCCGTCACATATCCCTCGATCGCAAATACCGCTCCGAGTTCTCCTCTGCGGGCATCGGCAATCGGTGTTACCGGAAGTTCTACGGTAACGTCCTCCAGAATATTTTCTGCGATGGTGCGGTTTGCGTACGGCAAATCCCAAATGTTGTCCAGCTCTGCCTCCACCTCAAAGTCAGAGACAAATACTGTACCTGCAAGGAAGATTGCGCCGCCGGCTTTTGTCTCCTGAACCGCAAGCGCCACCACTTCGCCTTCCGGAACGACAACGCTGTTGTCACCGGAATTGCCCTCCGCATCTTTGCTGTCAATCGAATACGTTGTCTCATGGCCCTTCACAAGCCACTCGGCCGCATATACGAAATCGTTTTCCAGCGCCGCCGTCAAGTCAACGGAACATCCGCTGTAGGCACTGTATGTCTGTCCCTCCACAATTCCGGACATATACCGGTTTGTCTCCTGGAACGTATCCAGATAGAGACGGTACGCCTGTCCCCCGTTGTTCTCCACATCATACATCTCATCGCTGTTTAAGCGCATCGTGGCATTCATGGCAGCCAGAAGGCTGTTGATCTCCTCTGATGTGTAGTATCCCGGACGATCCTGATAATCCGCAATGCCGCACAGGACAACCGTTCCGCCATTTGCCACATAATCCGCCACAAGCTGGATAAAGGATTCCTCAAAATGGCTCGGCGTATAATCGCCTGCGTTGGCTGTACCGCTTCTCTTTGCCGGTGCGGAGACAATCAGCAGCGCACAGCGCTCCAGCATCTCTGCCGTAATCTCCTCCGTCTCAATGCTTACTTTAATATTCTTTTCCGCCGCAATCTTTGTAAAGTTCCCCATATTGGCGCCGTAATAACCGGTCACGTAATCATTGTAGTGTGTTCCATCCACAATGACATTCGTCACCATCTCCGGAGAAACATAGGTCAGCGGAAGCACATCCCGGTAAATCTTTTCCACTCCATCCAGGCGTGCCGTCACAGTAACATTCAAGTCAATGGATCCAACACCCGGATGTGTATACGAAAAGGTGTAGGAAGCTGTGCTGTTGGATGCAACTCGCGTCAATTCGGACGTCTCCAGATCCGCGGTATGCACTACTGTATCGCCAATGGAGAATTCCATCGACAGGAGCTCCAAATCAACCGGCTCATTGTTGTACAAATCAACCGTCACATTCAGGGCCTCCCCGGCTACCGGCAATACCGCATCCGTTGTCATGTCATTGATTCCGACTGCCTCTACTTCGCCGACCCAAACCGGAGCCGTCACTGCAATGTCACCGTCGCTTTGAATGACACGGATGTAGTAATAGGAGTAATCCGATGGAATGTCAAACAGTACGACCTCTTCCGTTCCCGCCACTTCCTGGGAGGCAACGCTCAGGCCGCCGTTTACAATCACTTCTACTCTGCCAATCGAGGCATCGGTCGGATCGGATATCTCTGCGCGGATCTCAATCGTCTCCCCTACTTGCTCGCTCTCCAAAATACTTCCCATAATATTTCCGTCCAGCGTATAGTAGATGGAAAGGTCGTTGTCCTCGGTCGCATAAACGCGATAGTTTCTCATCGCATCATAAATATTGTCTTCGGTCAGACTGTCCGCCAGCACTACCGAGCGGGCTGTATTGGCATCTCCCCAGAGACCTTTGTGATTGTCCTGATTGTTCGTCGGTGCGACATGCCATCCTTTGTCCAGTGCGCGAGTATAGTACTCATACGACGGGAAATATCCGGAGCTTCCGATTGCGCCCTCTCCGTTTCCAACCTCAATCAGCGTAATCAGGTTGTCAATCTCCTCATCGTAATGGGCGAAATCACTAAAATCGCCAAACGTCGTTCCCGGATGATTGAATTGGCTGATGGAATCCGGAACCGTCTTTAACGTTGCGTAGTAATTTTGCAGTGCAGTGGCATACGTCGCGTACGCATCCTGTGTTCTGCTCTGGAATCCATTGGTGTGGAAGGTGTTCATATGCCCCAGTCCATTGGACCATGTCATTTCATATCCAAAGAGACAGACAAACGTATCCGTTGTGTACTGCTCTGCCAATGCGTGACCTTCTACCCACTCACTGCTCACAGAGCCATCGGCAATGTCTGCCTGATTCGCATTGTCAAAGGAGTTGGAGTGGTCCGTCACAGCCAAAAAGTCAAGGTTGTCTACCCCGGAAGCGTGAACGAATGCTTCCTCGCAGGAGCCTGCTCCATCGGAATAGGACGTATGCGAGTGCAGCTGTCCAAAATAAATGTTGTACTTCTCATTCTGGCGAAGCGTATACTGGAACGTGCTGACCGCGCTGTCGGCATATCCCTCCTTTTCGGCCTTTGCCCGGACAGAGATGGGAAGCTCGGTCAGAGTCAGACGCTCCGCTTCGTCATAGACATTCCATGTCTCCCCTTCATCCAGCGAATACAGGATCGAAGCGCCTTCTGTCGCACAGGACAATGTTACCTTCGTATTCAGACTTACGGCACCGCCGTTTGGCGCCGCCTTCACAGCAGAAACCTGCGCCTGCGTGTACGCATATGTAACCGGTACGCTGTCGCTTAACCCCTCCTTCGCCGCATAAACTGTGACATTGCACGGAAATTGCGTCAGAACCGGTTTTGCTGTCTCATCATACAAAAGAACGGTTCCCCCATCCAACGAGTAATAGATTGAGGCGCCCTCTGTCGCACAGCTCATCGTCAGTTCTGTCCCATACAGCACTTCCCCAGCTTCCGGAGAAACCTTGACAATTCCGCAGATGCTGTCCGACACAATCGGACTTCCCGTCAGTGTCACGTTCAGGAAACGGACATTCCCGCCGGAAGCGGTTCCTCCGCTGAAGTTGGAAGTTCCCGCCGTCAGCCGGATGATCAGCTGTTCTGCATTGGCAGCCCCATCCGGAAGCGTCACAGCAAAAGGCTCCAACTGGCCGGACGCTGAGAGCGTCACCGTCTGCGCTGTCACAAAAGTGGATCCGTCCGTGCTGTACTGAATGTCATAGCTTTTTGCCGCCGCTGATGTGGCGCGAAGCTGGAAATTCAATACCAGGGCGCCATATTTTTCGCTGCTCACATCCATCTGCATATAGCTTCCAGCCGGAAGCGGGCTCGCACCCATATAATAATTGGTTCCCGTGCTGCCAGCCGTTGTCTGGAATGGCACAATCGGCGTGCCGTCCGCGTTGGCAGCCGTCATCGGATATCCGTTGATAGAATCTAAAATCGACATCTGACCTTCCGCATAAGGGCCATTTCCAATCCAGTTCCCCAGTGTCGTCACAACCGAATCGTCAACGACAATGCCCTCTCCCGGCGTCACATCCGTCACATAATCTTCGCTGACCGCATTGCGCAGCTGATAGGTGGCATTGTATTTGGAAAACGCGGCAAGAAGATCAACCGTATCGCCCTCTGCAACGCCGTCCGGATACGCGGCTCCTTTGTAAATGCCGATGGAGCCCGTCGCATCGGTAACTGTCGTATTACCAGAAGCGTTATATCCTCCCAAGACGACATCCCGAATCAGGACATATTCCGACAGGAAAGCGTCTCCCCCTGCCATCAGCTCCGCAATTGTCTTCTCCTGCGGTGCAATGGCCTCCGCTGAACCAAGCACCTGAATCTCGGTCACATTGGAAATTTGCGTGACACCGCCGTAAGCCCCTTTCGTCCCGGTGACCGCTACAATATCACCTTTCCTATAGGAACTCTCATTCGTGTAATCGTAAATCTGCAGCCCAACGATCTCTCCCTCTACCACATCCTCCAGCAGGATATTAATCAGATCGCCGCCCGCAGATCCGGCATACGCATACACAACCTGTCCAATGGCCGTCACCGTTCCCGATACCGATTCATCATATACATCCGCAATCGAAATAGCGCCCTCCACCGAGGCAATCATCTCATCACTGACAGGATCATAAACCGGATCGGTCGGATCAGACGGATCAGACGGATCCGTTGGATCCGTTATGGCTGTTCCGCTAAGGACAATATTGTTGATATTGCTTGTCCCCGCCTGGGCAACTGTCCCGCCGTTAAGAGAGGTCGTTCCCTCCATACGAACCCTTAACATGACCACCGCATCCGCCAAGTCAGAAGGCAGTGCCAGTCCATCGTAATAGGAAGACAGGCGGGTGGATGCCACCGTTACTGCACCCTGCTCCACAGCTGTCCATGTGCTTCCCTCATCCAACGAGTATTCCAACACGAAATTGGCTGGTCCAGTATTGGAAGATCTCATACTGGCTGAAAACGTCAGATTTTCATATCCGACTGCATCGGCCGTAATTTGCCAATACCCGTTCTCCTGCCAATTGTTGGCGCATATACTCTGTGTACTGTAGCCTGTGTACGACGCTCCGCTGACGTCCAGCGTGCCAGTTCCCGCCGTTGCACTCACCGGAAGCCCATTTTCCGGACCCTCGGTAAATTCCCAGGCTGCAACCGCTGCCGGTTCCGCCGCTTGAATGAGCCTTCCAATTGTTCCGTCTGCAAAGACGGACGCAAAGAGCATCACAAAAGCAAGAACAGCCGCCAGACTTCTTTTCCTTGCATTCTCCATCCATTGTCCTTTCCGCTGTCTCTGAATCTGTATGCGTTACGCATTATATGTGTTGCGCATTGTATTGTTTATGTGTTGTAGCGAAAACACATAAACAGCGTCATTCTCAGGACAGCTCTTGTAATGTTACACATATTGTGCTGCAAAAATTATAACATCCCTCGTTTTTTCTGTCAATATGCGCGCTTTAGAAATAATGAAAACACGATCAGCACAGATCCTTTTTCCAGAAGAGAATTCCCCCAAGAATCAGTGCGGCGAGGATATACAAAATCTGATACCATTCCACGCGGGGCAGAATACATTGAAGCCCGTAGAAGTAGATCATTTCCCCGTCGGTGTAAGAAGGCGCCATAACCCGGGTAATCGGGAACACGTGGCACAAAATGTTTTTGTATGGAGAAATAGGAATGGATAAACTACTGTTGATGATCGGAATGCTGTTAAACATATAGAGATAATAAAAACAGTATCCCGCAGCCCCTACCGCTGCGGATTTCATCCCCCCAAGGAAAATGGATCCGACCGATGTAACCGCCAGGATGACCGAATCATTCAGAAAGACCTGAACGCTGCACAAAATGAGATCACTCCAAACAAATTGAATTTCATAGATTGCGTACAACATAATAAGGTTTCCCGTCATCAGCAGCTGAATGATGGTCAAAAATACAAGCACCGCGGAGATATCTCCAATAAAAAATCGAATTCTGGATGGAAATATAGACATCAGAACGCCGAGATTTCCGTTCTGAACATCGGGTCCCAGCGTGCAGGATCCCAGAGAATCGCGAACAGAAGACCGTAAAAGGAGGAAACTGCAATGTAATTGTCCTGCAAAAGCATATACTTTACAAGGGCATTAAACTCTCTTACCCCTGAGAGCAGTATGTTTGAATTGACGACGACGCCGGCATTCATCAGAAAAAACTGCAGCGCTGTTGCAAACAGAATCATCCGATTTGACAGCAATGTGCTTATTTTATAGCGAAACACTCTTCTCATCCGTCTGTCTCTCTTTCCTCATTTACTATACTCTATCATATACCTTGTTCCTGAATCAAAGAATAAATACTCTCTTATTCCAGATAAGACAACCTCGGGGGATACATATTATAACCGGAACTGAGTACTTCCCCACAAATAAAGTCAATCCCTCTTTTATTTTCATACTCCTTTATCCTTTCGCTTTCTTAATATCCTAGATGCTAGTTATATCCTAGATATGAGTTCCTTTCATCCTTATTGTGGCTCTACATTCGTTTCCCATTTGTTCTCGGATCATTCGTCGCCGCTTGGATTGACTTCTCCCCTGAGCTTGTTTCTATTCTCGCCCGGAATCCGGATTTTCTCTTATTGCAGGAATAGATTTGACGATTGATCAAATGTTTCGTTTAAA
>CASGAH010000040.1 GCA_949299375.1 uncultured Eubacteriales bacterium
TATCAGTCAGTGCACGTCAACTATTGAAACCGCCGTGTACCGAACGGTACGCACGGTGGTGTGAGAGGACGGGGGTCAACCGCCCCCTCCTACTCGATTGTGTTTTACACCTCCTGCCGGACAAACCCATCGTAGGCGGTCAGAAGGAAGATGACAAGATGAACTCCCATGACGCCAAGCGAAAACCCGAGGGTCTGGTGGGAGAAGAGGCCGGCGCCCGCTGCAATCCGATTCAGATCGAGGTTGCAAAAGAGAAAGTACCGTCCCCAGTCGATCTGAAGGCTTCCGAGGGCATAGGCAAGGAGGGAACCTGCAAAAAAGGAGGCGGCGCTGATGCCCATGGCCATCGAGGCGTTGTGAAGCAGAGAAGAAATCATAAATGCCCCGGTCGTGATGACCAAAAACGGGACAAGGGAGATCAGGTACGTCTTTATGACCGTCCAGAGTGCCGGATAAAAGTAGACGACACCGTTGGAGACATAAAAATAGGGCGCTGTCACTTCAGATGAAGGAAAGCACAAAAATGTCAGCAATAGATTGAAAACGCAGGAAACGAGCACGAACAGCACGGACAGCGAAACCAGTGTCCAGTATTTGCTCAAAAAGAGCCTGCTGCGCCGGACAGGATTCATCAGATACATCTTGATCGTGCCCCGGGAAAACTCCTGGGAGATGGCGCCCCCCGCCCAGATGACGAGAATGATCTGAATGAGGATCAAAAGGGAGCGGCTTTGTAGGAGAACGTTCCAAAACGGGGTGTCGGGCTGGTGCCAGGAAGACAGATAGGTGCTGATGTTGTGGTCCAGCCGATACTGCGCAATGGCCATCCGGCTGTAGGCTTCCGTCCATGCCGCCTCATCGCTGAGCTGCCCCGCATTCTGATAAAAATCGAGTTCCTCCAAAATCCGGCGGCACTCCTGAATCTCTGTGATGGCGTCTTCGCGCCAGTCCCCGACCCCGGGTTCCACTTCATATCGGATCATCTCCTCGTAGGAGGCAATCTGTGCATTGCGCTCCGAGGCACTCCCCTGCGAGGAGAGCTGGAGCTGCTCTATTTTCAGTGTCAGATATTGCTTCCAGTCGCCGGAGGCAACCGAATCTGTAAACAGCTTGTAGCAGCGGGAATATTCCGCCATCTCATGGAGAGACAGGTCTGCGGGAGACAGAAGGCTCTGACGGCAGGAAAACGCCTGTTCCAGCGCATCCATGATCCATCCGCTGACGTCTCCGTAGATCTCATGCTCTAACATAAACTCATACAGGAGAATTTGGCTCTCGTAGTGCGCCGGCTGGGCGCTCTCCAGATAAGCAATCTGCTTTTCGATATAATCTAACGTGATTCCCTCCTCCTCAACCGGCGCGATGGTCATCCGCGACACGGCCTGAAATAAAATAAAAAGGATCAGCACAACGGCGAGAAGAAAGCGGTTGGCGGGAAGGCCGAATAGTTTTATGTACTCATTTTTGATCAGGTTAAGCAAGCGGTCCACCTCCATTTCCCGTCATGTAGAAAAAGGCGTCTTCCAGACTCCGGTTCTCCACGGGGGTGATCGTGTAAATGTCCAGACCCCACGCCATCAGCTGGTGGTTGATCTCTGCCAGAAGGGCGTCTGCCTCTTCTGTCGGAAGCGGCACTTCCAGATGGGTGCTGTCGCACAGGGTAACAGGGGCGGGCGTCACGAGACGGATGGCATGTCGGGCCTCTGCTGCGTCGCTGACTTTGTAGCGGTAGAGCGTGCTGGCGCCTCCCACGGAACGAATGAGTTCCTCCACCGGTTTTACGTCCAGAAGCTGTCCGGCCGAGATAATTCCGACCCGGTCGCAGATGAGTTCCATTTCGCTCATGAGATGGCTGGAGAGGAGGATGCAGATGCCCTGCTCATGTGCCAGCTGGCGGAGAATTTCCCACAGCTGGCGAATTCCCGCCGGGTCCAGCCCGTTGGTCGGCTCATCCAGGATGAGGAGCTTCGGCTTGTGCATCAAAGCCTGCGCCAGGCCAAGACGCTGCCGCATACCGAGCGAATATTTTTCCACGCGCTGGTTCAGGTAATTGTTCAGACCGACAAGGGAGGACACTTCCAAAATCCGCTCCTGCGTCACCCCGGGACGCATCCGCGACAGCATCGCCAGATTCTGCATTCCGGTGAGATACCGGTAAAAGCAGGGGTGTTCGATCATGCCCCCGACCAGTCCCATTGCGGCCTCAAAGCGGGTCGTGATGTTGTTTCCGAAAATTTCAATGGAACCCTCCTCCATCGGGAGAAGTCCGGTGATCAGCCGGATCAAAGTTGTCTTTCCCGCCCCGGTGGGTCCGAGGAAACCGAAAATCTCCCCCGGGAAAATCTCAAATGTAATATCTTTTAACACGCGATGTTTTCCAAAAATCTTGCCTACATGGCGGACACGTAATGCGATTTCCATTGTCAATCCCCCTTTACTCAGAGATCGGCTGAATGTTTTGCTCCAACACAGAAACGTCGACGCCGATGATCTTCCAGCTGCGCTGCTCATAGACCAGATCTGCGGTAATGCAGAGCGTGCCGGACAGGCGGTAGAGTGCATCCGACTCCGCTGCGGTCAGCTCCTGCAGCGAGATGGGACGGCAGATGAGAAAATAGGTGCCTGTCTGCCGGATGTCTGCGGTCAAAGAGTAGGTACAGGTGATGAGCGCGCCGTTTGTTCCGCTCCGGGCAATCTGATATTGGCCGACGGTGCTCTCAATCTTGTCAATCTCGCAGGAGTCAGAGGAAAAAAACGTGTGCAGCGCGATGGCCATGTCCGCCCAGCTGACGTCAAGCGCAGTCGTGCCGGTGCTCCAGTGCGTCTCAAGCAGCGGAATGGCGTCGTGAAAAGAGACGGAAGACGCATTCAGCTGCTCGGTCTGAGAGAGATATCCCTCCAGCACAGACTGGATTTGATCTTTCTCCCCTGTAAACGAGACCTGTTCGGCAATGACATAAAATAGAAAAAGAATGAGACAAATGCCTGCAAGCAGAAGCCCCCGATTGACTTTTTTTGAATATAATTTCAATGCTATTCTCCCGATTGACTTACAAAAGTAGGGAATCCGTAAGAACGAAAAAAATTCCCATCCCATTATACCATAGATTTGCAAGAAAAAGTATGAAAAGATTTTGAAATCTTGCGGCGAAGGAAGGGCGGCGAAAATAGGAATTGGCGGCGAAATAGAGATTGACAGGAAAAATGTTGCCTGCTATTATTTAAACTGGAAAACGGAAGCAATATAGATGGAGAGAATGGTGAGTATGTATACGAGGGAAGACATTATTCGGATTGTAGAGGAGGAAGGTGTAGAATTCATCCGTCTGCAATTCACAGATCTTGGCGGCTTATTGAAGAATGTCGCCATCACAGCGGGACAGCTGGAAAAAGCGCTGCAAAACCGCTGCTCTTTTAACGGGGCTGCCATTGACAGTTCCGTTCGCATTGAGGAATCGGATATGTATCTGTATCCGGATCTGGATACGTTTATGATTGTCCCCTGGCGTCCCCAGCAGGGGAAGGTTGCCCGCTTTATGTGTGACATTTACCGGAAAGACCATACCCCCTTTGAGGGAGACTGCCGTCTGCTGCTGAAAAAGGTGCTGAAAAAGGCAGATGAGATGGGATACGCGCTGGAAGTAGGCCCGGAAATGGAGTTTTTTGTATACCCGACGGATGATTATGGAAATGTCAACACCGATACGGGAGAACTGGCCGGATATTTTGACCTTGCGCCGCTGGACCGTGGGGAAAATGTGCGCCGGGACATTGTGATGAATCTGGAGGATATGGAGATTGGCGTGGAGAGTTCCTACCATGAACATGCGCCGAACCAGCATGAGATTGACCTGACGTATGCCGACGGCCTGTCGATTGCCGATGCGATCCAGACATTTCGCCTGACGGCAAAGACCTTGGCAAAACGCCATGGACTTCATGCCACCTTTATGCCGAAGCCCAAAAATGGCAAGGAGGGCTCCGGAATGCACTTGAATGTCTCCTTAAACGACAAAAACGGCAGAAATCTGTTTGGGGACAGCGCAGATCCGAACGGGCTGAGCACACTTGCCTACCATTTTTTGGGTGGCGTCATTCGCCACCTGGAGGGGATGGCACTCATCACCAACCCCCTTGTCAATTCTTACACCCGCCTGCGCCCGGGATTTGACGCGCCGATTTATATTGCCTGGTCCTGTGCCAACCGAAGCACCGCAATCCGCATTCCGTCAGCGCTTGCCCGGAATGCGAGGCTGGAGCTTCGCTCCCCGGACTCTGTGGCGAATCCGTACCTTGTGCTGGCGCTTGTTTTAGCCGCAGGGCTGGACGGCATTGAACATCAGATTATGCCGCCGCCAAGTGTGGACCGCAACATTTTTGCCATGAGCCAGGAGGAACTGGATGCATATAAGATCCGCTCTTACCCGAGCTCTCTTGGAGATGCCATTCGCGCATTTGAGAACGACTCGTTTGTGCGGCAGGTGCTGGGAAACCATGTCTCTGAAAAGTATCTCAAGAGCAAGAAGGAAGAGTGGAGACGGTATCAGGAGTACGTAACAGATTGGGAAATACAAGAATATCTCCGAAAATACTAACGCAAAAACCATACATGGATACGGAGAAAATCCGGGCAAATGGGAACCATATATGGGGGTGATGGATTTGATGAATATTATTGTCGTTTTTCCCAAATTGGAGGACGCGAAAAACATACGAAATGCTTTGGTGAAAAACGGATTTCTAGTCCCCGCCATCTGTACGACCGGTGCGCAGGCGCTGCAGCACGCAGATGAACTGGGGGCGGGAATCGTAGTATCCGGATATTCCTTCTCCGATATGATATATTCTGAACTTCGCGCGGATCTGCCCCGAGGATTTGAGATGATTCTGGTCGCCTCCCAAAGGCGGCTGGAAGAGTGCAGGGGAGAAGATCTCGTGTGTGTCTCCATCCCGGTCCGGCTGCACGACCTGGTGAACACGCTGAACATGATCCAAGAGACACACGCCAGAAGAAGCCGGAGATCTTCGGGGAAGCCAAAGCAGAGAAACGAGCGCGACACGGCTGCCATTCGGCAGGCGAAAGAGCTTTTGATGGCAAGAAACAATATGACAGAGAGCGAGGCACACCGCTACATTCAAAAATGCAGCATGGACAATGGGACAAATATGGTGGAAACTGCGAAAATGGTGCTGAGCCTGATGGCGTAATCCGGGGCCAAAATACCACCTGGCCCCGGAGCGCAGCGTCAGATGACGCCGCGCAGAATATGACACAGAAAAGAGGAGTAGAGAGATGTTTCAGTTGAATGACAATTATTTAAAGCTTCCGGGAAGTTATCTTTTTTCAACGATCGGGAAAAAAGTGCGGGAATATCAGGCGGCACATCCGGATCAAAAGGTAATCAGCCTTGGTATTGGCGACGTCACACAGCCCTTGGCGCCGGTCATCATTGACGCACTTCATAGAGCCGTGGACGAGATGGGCCACAGGGAAACGTTTCACGGATATGCGCCGGATCTCGGATATGAATTTTTGCGGACGACGATTGCAAAACATGATTTTCAGGCGAGAGGGGCGGACATTTCGGCGGATGAAATCTTCATCAGCGACGGGGCAAAGTGCGACTGCAGCAATATACAGGAGATTTTCTCACAGGACAATACGATTGCAGTCTGCGACCCGGTCTATCCGGTCTATGTGGACTCCAACGTTATGGCAGGCCGGACCGGTACATACGATCCGCAGAGCGGCGTCTGGAGCGATGTCATTTACATGCCCTGTACAATGGACAATGATTTCGTGCCGGAACTTCCCAAAAAGACGCCGGATCTCATTTATCTGTGTTACCCGAACAATCCGACCGGATCGACGCTGACGAAAGACCAGCTGCAGGTGTGGGTGGATTATGCCAATCGGGTCGGCGCGGTAATTTTGTTTGACGCGGCCTATGAGGCATACATTTCCGAGGAAAATGTGCCGCACACGATTTATGAGTGCGAGGGGGCAAGAACGTGCGCCATTGAGATGAGAAGTTTCTCGAAGAACGCGGGATTTACGGGCGTGCGCCTTGGATTTACCGTCATCCCGAAAGACATTCAGCGCGACGGCGTTGCGCTTCACGCTCTGTGGGCGAGAAGACACGGCACAAAATACAACGGCGCGCCCTACATCATTCAGCGCGCAGGGGAAGCGGTGTATTCTCCGGAGGGAAAAGAGCAGCTGACAAAACAGGTTGCCTACTATATGAACAATGCCGCTGTGATAAAGGAAGGACTTTGCAAGGCGGGATACCGCGTATCCGGAGGCGTCAATGCGCCCTACATCTGGATGAAAACGCCGGACGGAATGACATCCTGGCAGTTTTTTGATGAACTGCTGAACAAGGCCAACGTCGTTGGAACACCGGGATCCGGATTCGGGCCGAGCGGAGAAGGGTATTTCCGTCTGACGGCATTTGGGACGTATGAGAGTACGCTGGAGGCGGTACGCCGCATTCAGCGCCTGTAGGAGAATGGTTTTACGCTGATTTTACAAACCATCCTTGGAGAATTTACAGATACCCGCTAAAATGGCAGGAGAAAGAAGGCGCAAAGGCGCGGAAAGAGGAAAAAATGGCACTGATCTATATTGTAGAAGATGACCAGAACATTCATGAAATCGAGACGTATGCCCTCCGCAATGCGGGATTTCTCATAGAGGGGTTTGTGTGTGCAAAAGACTTTTATGCCAGACTTGCCGTACGTGTTCCGGACCTGATCCTGCTGGACGTGATGCTCCCGGATGAGGACGGGCTGAGCATCGTGAAAAAGCTTCGCTCGATGCCAAAACTGAAGCACATCCCTGTAATCATGGTGACGGCGAGGACAACCGAACTCGACAAAGTCAAGGGGCTGGACATCGGGGCGGACGACTACATTACGAAACCGTTTGGCATCATGGAGCTGATCTCCAGAGTCAAGGCGCTTCTTCGGCGAAGCAAAAATATGGAGGAAGAGTCGTTTCTCCGGGCGGCCGACATTTCGATCGACGGAAAGAAACGAGCTGTATATGTCGGGGAGCAGCTCTGCGAACTGACATACAAAGAATATCAGCTCTTGTTTTTTCTCGTTCAAAACAAGGGCATTGTGCTCTCCCGTGACGTCATTATGGACCGGGTATGGGGGGCGGATTACAGCGAATCGAGAACGGTAGACATGCACATTAAGACGCTGCGCCAAAAACTCGGCGCAGGCGGAAAGGTGATCAAAACCGTCCGCAACGTCGGATATATGCTGGACGCGGAATAAAGAATGGCAAGGAAACAACGGGAGGACGCGGATGAAGCGGAAAATCAATCAATATCTTCTCTGTATCGCGGGGATGACCATTCTTATTACGCTGCTCTCTCTGATTGCCGTGTTTTACGGGATATTCCAGAGACAGGTGATGGGTGATCTGAGAACGTTTTGCTATCTGCTGAAAGCCTCTGTCCAGAGGGAGGGAGAAATTCCGCAGGGGGACAGCAATCTGGAGGAGATCCGCATCACCTGGATGGATGCGGACGGCACGGTGCTGGCGGACTCCAATGCGGATGTGGACGAGATGGACAATCATCTGGACCGGACGGAAATTGCCCAGGCAATCCGGGAAGGGGAGGGAACGGCCATCCGCAGATCCGACACGATGTCCCGCGACACGTTTTACTATGCCATTCTCATGGAGGACGGCTCGGTACTGCGCGCGGCGCGGGAAACCGACAGCATCTGGAGCATTTTTCAGACCGCCTTTCCCGCCATTTTCCTCGTCGTCGCGGGGATGGCGGCGGTCAGTGTATTTGTCTCCCACGCAGTCACCCGCCATCTCGTCAAACCGATTGAGGAGATGGCAAAACATCTCGGGAGCAATACCGTGGAGCCAGTGTACAAAGAGCTGGCGCCGTTTGTCAACACCATCCGCCAACAGCATGAGGATATTTTGCGGAGCGCCCACATCCGTCAGGAGTTTACGGCGAACGTGTCCCATGAGCTGAAAACGCCGCTCACCGTTATCTCCGGATACTCGGAACTGATTCAGTCCGGGATTGCCTCCGGGGAGGATGCGGTGCGCTTTGCCGGAGAAATTCACAAAAATGCCAGTCGGCTGCTGACACTGATCAATGATATCATCCGCCTCTCCCAGCTCGATTCCGACGACCGGGAGATGGCAAAAGAGGCAGTCGATCTGTACCAAACGGCCCGCGGAATTGTGGATCTTTTGAAGGTGAATGCGGAGAAACAGGAGATTGCGATGACGCTTGGCGGCTCCCCGCAGACGGTCGCAGGCGACAGGAGAATGCTGGAAGAGCTGATCTACAATTTATGTGACAATGCAATTCGATATAACAAAAGAGGCGGAACGGTTGCCGTGACAGTCGGACATACGGCAGAAGGGCCGTTTCTTTCCATCAAAGACACCGGAATCGGGATTCCTCCCGAACATCAGCAGCGGGTCTTCGAGCGGTTTTACCGGGTGGACAAAGGCCGCTCCAAGTCGACCGGCGGAACCGGGCTTGGCCTGGCCATTGTGAAACATATTGTCACATGGCACGGGGCAGAGCTGAAGCTGGAAAGCGAGGAAGGGAAGGGGACAGAAATTGTCATCCGGTTTCCGGGGTAGAAGGAGATGTTGAGGTGTCTGTTTTTTTGTTTTCATTCAACGCGATTGTGCCGCTTGTCCTTCTGATTGTGCTGGGGTATGTTCTGGCGCAGACGGGATTTCTGGATCGCGCATTTTTGAAAAATGGCAATAAGCTTGTGTTTCGGGTCTGTCTTCCCTGCTCCCTTTTTTGCAGCGTGTACGACATTGAAAATCTCGCCTCGATGGAGTGGGATATCGTGCTGTTTTCCGTGGCGGCAGTGCTCGCCATCTGCGCGCTGGCGCTGCTTTGGGTAATCGCATTTGTGCCGGATCCAAAGCAGAAAGGCGTCATTCTCCAGTGCGCCTACCGCTCCAACTTCGCGCTCATCGGAGTTCCTTTGGCGGAAGCACTGGGGGGAGATGGGGCGCTTGAGGTTGTGTCGGTCCTGTCTTCTGCCACCATCCCTCTCTATAACATGGCGGCGGTTGTCGCGCTGTCTCTGTTTGTGGAAAAAGGGGAAACCGCCAGGGAACTGGGAAAAAATATGGGGAGGAACATCATCACCAATCCGCTGATTCTCGGAACGCTTGCGGGGCTCTTGTGCGTTGGCGTACGCTCCCTTCTTCCTTTGGGGGCGGCCGGGGAGACGGTATTCTCCCTGAAACGCGACCTCTACTTTGGATATCATGTGCTGGAATTTCTGGCCCGCATGTCAACACCGCTCTCCCTCCTTGTTCTGGGCGGTCAGTTTACGTTCCAGGCGGTTCGGGGGCTGTGGAGACAGATTGTGATGGGGACGGCCTGGAGACTCTTTCTCGCCCCCGCCATTGGGCTCGGCACAGCCATCTTCCTGTCCGAACATACAAATCTCATCTCGCTCTCCCCGGCGCATTACGCAGCGATGGTTGCCCTGTTTGCCTCCCCGGTGGCTGTGTCGAGCTCCATCATGGCGGGAGAGATGGGAAACGACGAGCAGCTTGCGGGACAGCTTGTTGTGTGGACGAGCATCGGTGCAGTGGCAACGCTGTTTGGGATTACGATGTTTCTGCGGGCAGAGGGGCTGCTTTGAAAACTGTTTGCCCGGCATTGCTTGTTCGGAAGTGGTCTCACCTACTTGACAAGGGCGGCATTTCCCGCTATACTGTCTTTGCAGGCGAAAGCCTCATCTGAAAAATCCCCCAAAGACATTGACAGAGACAGTAGGATTTCTGGAACGTTTCAGAGAGCCGGGGAAGGTGCGAGCCCGGTACAAGTAGAGAAATCCGAACATCACTCTTGAGTTGCCGTCTGAACAGAGCGCATTTTGCGTGCAAAATGCGCTCTGTAGGGCGCGCCGGAATTCCGCCGTTATCCGGAACTCATATCAAGACCGGCTAAGAACAGACAGCCGGAGGAATGTATGCGGAAGGTGGTACAGCGAAGCCGGAAAAACACGATGCCTTCGTCCTTTAAGCAGAAAGGACGGAGGCTTTTTGCATAGCTGCTCGCTATGCGCTGCCAGTCAAACGGATCTTAACCAAAGCGGCATTTTCCAGACAAAACGGTTTCGGAGGATATGCCTATATTCTGGATTCTGTTTTTGTCCAAAATTCCGGAAAAAAATTCGCAGTATCCCACAGGAAAACATCAAGTCTGTCTTTTTGGACAGAAAAAAACAGATAAAAAGAACATCTTTGTTGCTATTTCCGTATTGCAGTCAGGATACTTTACAAAAAGCCGGAAAAGTAATAAAATGGAGAGGATTGCAGGAAGTTATGCGACATCCCAATCTGCAATTGACTCCAGAAGAGATGTCCGAAAATGCAGCCGGAAAGAGGCGGCTGTGGGGGAACGGACAGATCAATCAGGTGATGGAGGTAGAAGAAATGTACAAGAAAGTTTCCGCAGATCTCAACTTCGTCGAGCGGGAAAAAGAAGTTGAAGCGTTCTGGGAAGAGAACAAAATTTTTGAGAAGAGCATCAAAAACCGGGAAAATGGTCCGCACTATATGTTTTACGATGGACCGCCTACCGCGAACGGCAAACCCCACATCGGTCATGTCCTCACAAGAACCATCAAGGACATGATTCCGAGATACCGCACGATGAAGGGATACCAGGTTCCCCGCAAGGCCGGATGGGACACACATGGCCTTCCGGTAGAACTGGAAGTGGAAAAACTTCTCGGCCTGGACGGCAAGGAACAGATTGAGCAATACGGATTGGAACCCTTTATCCAGAAGTGCAAGGAAAGCGTCTGGAAATACAAAGGAATGTGGGAGGACTTTTCCAGGACAGTCGGATTCTGGGCAGATATGGACAATCCATACGTGACGTATCACGATGACTTTATCGAGTCGGAGTGGTGGGCACTCAAAAAGATCTGGGAGAAAGGACTTCTCTATCAGGGATTTAAAATTGTTCCCTACTGTCCGAGGTGCGGTACGCCCCTCTCCAGCCATGAAGTTGCCCAGGGATACAAGGATGTAAAGGAACGCTCCGCGATCGTTAAATTCCAGGTGGTCGGGGAAGAGAACACATTCATTCTGGCATGGACGACGACGCCGTGGACGCTGCCTTCCAACGTAGCGGTCTGCGTCAACCCGGTTGAAACGTATGTCAAAGCGGCATGTGCAAACGGCGAGACGTATTACCTGGCGGAGGCGCTGACCGGTGTGCTGCGGGATGAATTTACCGTTTTGGGACGGTTCAGCGGAAAAGAACTGGAGTACAAAAAATATGTGCCCCTGTATCCGTGCGAGAAGATGGATCCGACGAAGGACGCCTACTATGTGACATGTGACGGGTACGTTACGCTGACAGACGGTACCGGCGTCGTACACATTGCGCCTGCCTTCGGAGAAGACGATGCCAAGGTGGGACAGATCTATGACCTGCCGTTTGTGCAGCGCGTCGATGGAAAAGGCGAGATGACAGAAGATACGCCGTGGCCGGGGCTGTTCTGCAAAAAGGCGGACGCTAAGATTTTGGAGGATCTGGACGCCAGAGGGCTTCTCTATGCAGCTCCGAAGTTTGAACACAGTTACCCGCACTGCTGGAGATGCGATACTCCGCTTATTTACTATGCAAGGGAATCCTGGTTTATCAAGATGACTGCCGTGAAAGAGGAACTGATCCGCAACAACGACACGATCAACTGGATTCCGGAGTCAATCGGCAAAGGCCGCTTTGGCGATTGGCTGAAAAACGTTCAGGATTGGGGAATCAGCCGGAACCGTTATTGGGGAACCCCGCTGAACATCTGGAAATGTGAGTGCGGCCATATGCACGCCGTTGGCAGCAAGGAAGAGTTGAAGGCGATGGCAATGGACTGCCCGGAGGAGATTGAGCTTCACCGCCCGTTTATCGACGAGGTTCACCTCGTATGCCCAATGTGCGGCAAGCCGATGACCCGTGTGCCGGAAGTAATTGACTGCTGGTTTGACTCCGGGGCGATGCCGTTTGCCCAGTATCATTATCCGTTTGAAAATCAGGAGCTCTTTGAGAAAAACTTCCCGGCAGACTTCATTTCCGAGGCCGTCGATCAGACGAGAGGATGGTTTTATTCGCTGCTTGCGATTTCTACCCTGATCTTCCACAAGGCCCCGTACAAAAACGTCATTGTGCTGGGACACGTACAGGACAAAGACGGGCAGAAGATGAGCAAGTCAAAAGGAAATGCGGTCGATCCGTTTGAGGCGCTGCGCAAGCATGGCGCCGACGCAATCCGCTGGTACTTTTACTCCAACAGCGCCCCGTGGCTTCCGAACCGTTTCCATGACAAGGCGGTGACAGAAGGACAGAGAAAGTTCCTTGGAACGCTGTGGAACACGTACGCCTTTTTTGTCCTTTACGCCAACATCGATGAGTTTGACGCCACAAAGTATCGCCTGGAGTACGAAAAACTTCCGGTTATGGACAAATGGCTTTTGTCGAAGCTGAATACCCTGATTGTGCAGTGCGACAGCAACTTAAACGAATACAAAATCACAGAGACGACAAGAGCGCTGGACAATTTTGTGGATGAGATGAGCAACTGGTACGTCAGAAGATGCCGGGAACGGTTCTGGGCAAAAGGAATGGAACAGGACAAGATCAACGCGTATATGACACTGTACACGGCGCTTGTCACCTTGTCGAAGCTTGCCGCTCCGATGATTCCGTTTATGTCCGAGCAGATCTACCGGAATCTTGTGTGCAGCATCGATCCCTCGGCTCCCGAGAGCGTTCACCTGTGTGATTATCCGCAAGCAAATGAGGCGTGGATCGACGCAAAACTGGAACAGGATATGGAGAACCTTCTTAAAGTTGTCGTGATGGGACGCGCATGCCGAAACGCGGCAAACCTGAAAAACCGTCAGCCGCTGGCGAAGATGATGATTCAGGCGCCTTTCCGTCTGGAACAATTTTATGGAACGATCATCGAGGAAGAACTCAACGTAAAAGAAGTGCTGTTTGCCGATGATGTCCGCAAATTCACGACGTATGTGTTCAAGCCGCAGCTGAAAACCGTCGGGCCAAAGTATGGACGGCTTCTCGGAAAAATCCGTCCGGCTCTTCTTGCACTGGACGGCAACGCTGCGATGGACGAACTGAATGAGACAGGTGCGCTCACGCTCTCCCTGGACGGCGCAGAAGTGGTGCTGACAAAGGACGATCTGCTCATCGAGAAGGTGCAGGTTCCCGGATATGTCAGCGAGACAAACGGGGATGTGACCGTTGTGCTGGACAGCAACCTGACGCCGGAACTTGTGGAGGAAGGCTTTGTGAGAGAGCTGATCAGCAAGATTCAGACGATGAGAAAAGAGGCGGGATTTGAGGTGACCGACCATATCACCGTTGGATATGCCAACAACAAGCACATCGCAGAGATCTTTGAAAAATATGAGAACGAGATCTGCTCGAATGTGCTGGCGGACGCTTTGTCGGCGAACGTTCTGGAAGGATACCAGAAGGAGTGGGATATCAACGGCGAGAAAACGGCGCTCTCTGTCAAGAAATCCGCCGCTCTGTAGGAGGGAGCGATCCAACCGTTACCAGAAAAATGAGAGAATTGGAGGAAAACATGAACAAATTGGCATTTGATAAAGAAGCATTTAAGGCCAGTGTAATTACCAATGTGAAGAACCTTTACCGCAAGACCATCGACGAGGCGACAGAGGCTCAGGTATTTCAGGCTGTATCATATGCGATCAAGGAGACGATCATTGACCAGTGGATTGCCACACACAAGGCGATCGACCGGGGAGACAACAAGACCGTATATTATCTGTCAATGGAATTTCTGATGGGCCGCGCCCTGGGAAATGCCATCATCAACATCTGTGCCCAGAAGGAAGTCAAAGAGGCGCTGCAGGAAATCGGGTTTGACTTAAACGCGATTGAAGATCAGGAGCCGGATGCCGCTCTTGGAAACGGCGGACTTGGACGGCTTGCCGCCTGCTTTTTGGATTCCCTGGCGACGCTCGGATATGCGGCATACGGATGCGGTATCCGCTATCGCTACGGAATGTTTGCACAGAAAATTGAAAACGGATACCAGGTGGAAGTTCCGGACAACTGGCTGAAGGACGGCAATCCGTTTGAGGTGCGCCGCTCCGAATATGCGTGTGAAGTAAAATTCGGCGGATATGTGCGCATTTACAAAGACCCGGAGACGGGAAGAGACCACTTTGTTCAGGAGGGATACCGCTCTGTGCGCGCCGTTCCATACGATCTGCCGGTTGTCGGATATGGAAATGGAATTGTCAACACGCTTCGAATCTGGGACGCGGAATCGATGGACACCTTCAATCTGGATTCGTTTGACAAAGGAGATTACTACAAAGCGGTAGAACAGCAAAACCTCGCCAAAAATATCGTAGAGGTGCTGTATCCAAACGACAACCACTACGCCGGAAAGGAACTCCGCTTAAAGCAGCAGTACTTCTTCATCTCCGCAAGTATTCAGACAGCGGTAAAGAAATACAAAGACAAACACAAAGATGTCCGCAAGCTGTACGAGAAGGTTGTCTTCCAGCTGAACGACACCCATCCGACGGTAACGGTTGCGGAGCTGATGCGCATCCTGATGGATGAGGAGGGACTGACCTGGAACGAGGCATGGGAAGTGACAACAAAGACATGTGCGTATACAAACCATACCATTATGGCTGAGGCACTCGAGAAATGGCCGTATGAGTTGTTCTCCCGTCTTCTCCCGCGTATTTACCAGATCGTGGAGGAGATCAACCGCCGCTTCATTCTGGATATCCAGAAGCAGTATCCGAACAACTATGACAAGATCCGCAAGATGGCCATCGTCTTTGACGGACAGGTGAAAATGGCGCATCTGGCCATCGTTGGTTCCTTCTCTGTAAACGGCGTAGCGCGCCTGCACACGGACATCCTAAAGAATCAGGAATTAAAAGACTTCTATCAGATGATGCCGGAGAAGTTCAACAATAAGACAAACGGTATCACCCAGAGACGTTTCCTGCTCCACGCAAATCCGCTGCTTGCCTCCTGGATTACCGACAAGATTGGCGACGAGTGGATTACCGATCTGCCGCATTTGAAGAAATTGGAAGTCTATGTGGACGATCCGAGATGTCAGGCAGAGTTTATGAACATCAAGTACCAGAACAAGCTCCGCCTTGCAAAATATATCAAGGAGCACAATGGAATCGATGTCGATCCGCGCTCCATCTTCGATGTCCAGGTAAAGAGACTGCATGAGTACAAGAGACAGCTTATGAACATCCTTCACGTGATGTACCTTTACAATATGCTGAAGGAAAATCCGGACATGGACTTCTATCCGAGAACATTTATTTTCGGAGCCAAGGCAGCCGCAGGATACCGCCGCGCAAAGCTTACCATCAAGCTGATCAACAGTGTGGCCGATGTCATCAACAACGACAAATCGATCAATGGAAAGATCAAAGTCGTATTTATTGAAAACTATCGTGTGTCCAATGCGGAGCTGATCTTTGCGGCAGCGGATGTATCCGAGCAGATCTCAACCGCCAGCAAGGAAGCCTCCGGAACGGGAAATATGAAATTTATGCTGAACGGAGCGCTGACGCTTGGAACAATGGACGGCGCCAACGTAGAGATTGTAGAGGAAGTCGGGAAGGAAAATGCCTTTATCTTCGGAATGAGCTCCGATGAGGTCATTCAATACGAGACAGAGGGCGGATACAATCCGATGGAGATTTTCAACGTCAACCAGGGAATCCGTCAGGTGCTGATGCAGCTGATCAACGGCTTCTATGCGCCGCAGGATCCGGAGCTGTTCCGCGAAATCTACAATTCCCTGCTCAACACGTATAGCAGCGACCGCGCAGACACGTACTTTATCCTCAAAGACTTTATGGATTACCACAGAGCGCACATGGAAATTGATGCGGCATACCGCAACACGGCGGCATGGACACGTTCGGCCATGCTCAACACCTGCAATGCCGGCAAGTTCACGTCTGACCGTACGATCCGGGAATATGTGGATGAGATCTGGAAACTGGATCAGATTCAGCTGGAAGAGTGAGAAAAGGTCTCTCTGCTCTTCGCCGAGTTGAAGATGAGAGAAAGCGGCAAACCCCCGCACCTTCCGCCTTTGGGCGGAAGGTGCGGGGCTTTTTTCCATCACTGTTTTTGATCCATATACTCCACAAAG
>CASGAH010000041.1 GCA_949299375.1 uncultured Eubacteriales bacterium
TTTTGTATTGATTTTTTTACTGCAAAAGTCCGGCAGCGGACGGCGGCCCAGGGCCCCATCCGCTGCCGGACTTTTGTGTGAAAAATCTATTGCGCAAACACGTCATCATAGACATCATCCAGCGAGTAGCGATCTTTCTCCCGCTTTTTGCGGCAGCAGAAGCGCCCGCAGGTGAAATCCGGAATGGCAACCGGCATACTTCCCATCGCAATGGACTGTTCGCTCAGACAAGTGATGGCCATCCAGCTCGCCGCATCATAGACATCAATGGGGAATTCCTTTCCCTGCTGAATCGATTCCAGGAATGCGCGCAGCACCAGATAGTCCATTCCGCCGTGCCCTCCCCGAAGGCCGTCGCGGACATATTCTTTCCAGAGCGGATGGAGGTATTCCTCCATATACGGGGCATCGGATTCCCAGCGGTGTGTCCAGTAGGAAGGATCTGACGGCGTGCGGTCTTCCAGATAGATCGAGCGGTTGTCCTCCTGCCAAATCCCCTTCAGCCCCTGAATCCTGCCGCCCCGGGAATACGGGCGCGGAAGGGTGCAATCATGGGTCAGCACAATCGTCTCCCCGTTGGCGCAGCGAATCATCGTTGTCACCACATCCCCCTGGCGAAAGACAGCCTGCGCCAGGTCGCTGTCCGGGCGGTGTCTTTGAAGCCATGCATGCTGCCCGATCGCTTTGGATGCCATCGACACAAGCGTTACCATCCGGTTTCCCCGGTTCAGATTCAGGTACATGGCAATCGGTCCGAGCTCATGGGTCGGATACAGCTCTCCATTCCGATGGAGAAATTGGTTCTGGCGATAGTGGCGGTTTTTGTCGCCCTCCCCGATTTCATCCCGCAAATCATGCTGATATCCGCCCTGACAGTGGACAATCTCTCCGAAAACGCCTTTCTTGATCATATTGAGCAGTGTCATTTCCTCCCGGTTGTAGCAGCAGTTCTCTAGAAGCATCACAGGCATTCCCGTCGTCTCACTGGTTCGCACAAGCTCCCAGCACTCCTCCAGCGAGGCGGAGCCGCCCACCTCCATTCCTACGATTTTCCCCTTGCGCATCGCATCGATGGCAATCGCCGTGTGGCTTGTCCACCCGGTCATAATGACAACCGCCTCAATTTCCCTGCAGGCGTTGAGTTCCCGGTAATCCAGCGTCCCCATCGGCCGTTTGCCGCGGGCTTTTTCCACGTGGTCCTGGGCCATTTTCACCCGGTCCTCATATATGTCGCACACAGCCGCAATCTCCACATCCGGCATCCCGAGCAGCACATCCAGCTGCGGGAGTCCCCGAAATCCAAGGCCAACGACGCCTATGCATACGTTTCGTCCAGAATCGTCTCGTCTCATTGTCTTTTCATCCTTTCTTCTTTCATTCCCCAAAACAGACAGGGAAAGGCTGACGGCGCCGCTGCAGCGCCATCAGCCTCCTGTTCCATTCGATTTCTCTTCCAGAGTGTCTTACTTTTCTTCTTTTCTTGCAGCCCGCTTCTTGCCGTACCAGAGAATCAATCCGACATAAACCGCTGCCGCACATACGCCAATCACATAGGATGCGCCCCACGGAACGTTAAACCCGATCTTCGCATTTACGATGTATGTAATGGTGACAAATGCATACCAGGCTCCCGGAATCAGCGGCATCCAGACAAACTTTGTCTTTCCATTCTCAAACATCCAGATGGAGATGGCAAGGAACGCAAACAGCGCCAGCGTCTGATTCGACCATGCGAAGTAACGCCACAGAATGTTAAATCCTTCGTCATTCATCTTTGAAAATACAAGGATCGCTGCAACAAGCGCGAAAATAGCTGCCGACAGCAAAAGGCGCTTTGTCTTGGAAGACTGATCAATGTGGAATGACTCGGCAATTGCCAGACGAAGCGAGCGAAGCGCTGTATCCCCGGATGTGATGGGAAGAACGATGACGCCGAGAATTACGATCACACCGCCTATCGAGCCGAGGATGTTCTTGCAGACAACACCGATCGTCGCAGTTGCCAAGCTGGCATTCGCCTCCTGGAGCGCAAGGTTGTAAACGCCCATCGCACCTGCAGCCCATACCATTGCGATGAATCCTTCCAGAACCATCATGTTGTAAAACGTCATCCGGCCCTGTCTCTCGCTCTTCATCGTGCGGGAGATGATTGCCGTCTGCGTAGAGTGGAACCCGGACAGAATTCCGCAGGCAACGGTGATGAAGAAGATCGGAATAAAATGACCATTTTTAAAGTAATCGCCGTATGCGACAACCCCGTTCCAGTTGTCCCACAGTTCGGTCAGCGGATATCCCTTTACAAAAAGGCCGATGAATACGCCGATTGCAGAAAACAGCAAAATGCCTCCAAACACCGGATAAATCCGTCCGATGATCTTGTCAATCGGAAATACCGTTGCGATCAGGTAGTATACAAAAATCACTCCATAGATTACCCATGTGGAGACCGAGCCAACCTTGCCGTCAAATCCAAACACCTGCGTAGCGGCAATGTCGCCCGGCGTATAGATAAACACCGCACCTACCAGCAAAAGCAGAAGGCTGCAAAATACCTGATAGACGCCGTAAATTCCTTTGTTGCTGTACTTGCGGATCATCTCCGGCATCTGTGATCCGCCGTCTCTCAGACAAATCATTCCGGAAAAATAGTCGTGCATCGCACCGCCGATGATATTTCCGATCGGTATGGTGATGAATGCAATCGGTCCGAATAAGATTCCCTGAATCGGGCCTAAGATGGGGCCTGTTCCCGCAATGTTGAGCAAATTGATCAGACTGTTCTTCCACTCTCGCATCGGCACATAATCGACGCCGTCCTGTTTTGCGTAAGCGGGTGTCTTTCTGTCGTCCGGTCCGAACACTTTTTCGCAAAATCTGCCGTAAAGTGCTGCGCCAACAATTAAGATGGCAAGACCGATTAAAAATGTAATCATGTTTTTTTTCCTCCCTCTCATGATTCTCATTTTGTATTTCTCGGTACAGGTATGTCTCAAAACCTTTCGATGTGCGGCCATCGACAAGATCTCCAAACAATACCCGACAAGATTTTCACAGCAACGTTATTATAACAGCAGAATTTCAAGTTGTAAAGATGAATCTTATGTTTTCTTTATATTTTTTTTATAGTTCCATCACATTTTCCGGCAGTTTTCATAATCCGCAAACATTTCTCCGGAAAACGTTTTTCCCGAAATTTTTCAGGTGAAAACGCGCCGTCTGACAGGCCCGCTCCGATCAGATCTGAATTTTGGTCCATTTCCCGGCGCGAAAACGAAGCGAGGCAAACAAGTAGCGGGACATCTGATCCGCCAATACGCCAAACCAGATTCCGATAATCCCCAGATCAAGGATATATCCGCCCAAATAGGAAAATGCGGTCCGGATCAGCGTGACGCTGACCATAGAGACAGCCGCCGTGTACAACGTGTCTCCGGCCCCTCTCAGGCAGCCCATATAAATGACCTGCTGAATCTGAAATACGACGACAAAAAGGATGATGTGCATAATGCTGACGCCGATTTCGACGATATGCTCCTCCTCAAAGAACAGCCGCATCATAGGCCGCGCCCCCGCAAAGTACACGACAACAAGGCAGGCCGCAATGACACTTCCGATCATTTTGCACGTGCGGCCGTACTCCCTTGCCAGACGCTCGTCCCTTCCGCCGAGGCTTCGCCCGATGAGCGCCACCGCCGTGGCCTGAAGTCCGTCCCCGAAGGAAAACGAGAGCCCCATAATGTTCATCCCGACTTGATGTGCCGCCATCGCATCGGTTCCCTGGTGCGCCGCCATCACCGCTGTCAGCATAAATCCGATGCGCATCAGCATTTGTTCAAAAAATACACTGTAGCCAACCCGGATCAGACTCGTCAGCGCGCGAAGCGACGGCCTGATTTTGTTTTCCAGGAGGAAGGGGATGCTGACAAAACCGCTCGGTTTCATCAAAGACAAAATGCTCATGCCGCAGGCAACGACTGTGCCGAGAACTGTCGCCAGTGCTGCGCCCCGGATTCCAAGAGCCGGAAATCCAAAGTTCCCCTCAATCAGCAAATAGTTGGCAATGATATTGATGACATTTGACGTTACATTGGTCCGCATCGTAATCTTTGTATTTCCAACGCCCCGCTGCGCCGCATTGATTCCCATCTGAATGCAGTTGAAAATCATTCCTCCCATAATAATCTGGTAATATTGCACCGCTCCTTGATGGGTATCCTCCGTGGACCCGCACAGCCGGATGATGGCGTCTGCGGAAAAGACAAACAGAATGCTGAAGAAAATGGCTGCCGCCGTGAGGAAAATCAGTCCTGTATACAAAATGCGGTTTGCCTCCTCCTGTTTCTCCTCCCCAAACCGTCTCGCGACAAGTGCGGAGATGGCCACGTTCAAAGCAAAGAAAAATGACAGTCCCAAAAACTTTGGCTGCGTCGTCAGCCCGACAGCGGCGACCGCAGAAGAACCCATCGCACTCACCATAAAAGAGTCTACGAGTCCTGCAAATGCGACAAAAAACGACTCTACGATTGCAGGCCACGCCAAATCCAGCGTCGTCCGCACAATATTTTTCTGAAACGCCTTCATCCAATCCTTCCTTTCCTTTGTCCTTCCCGTAGCGATTTACCAGAGGAACGTTTCCTTTTGGCAGAGTTTTAGTATCGCCTCTGAAAAGAAATAATCTCCGTAGATGATCGGAAATTCATGTTCGGTGTCGTGGTATGCGGCGCTGCACCGTTCCAGAAGCGGATCCACCTCGGGCGAAAAATTGCAGCGCTGCCCGGCAAGCGCACGGAGCAGGCGCATTGCCCCGTCCATGTATGCAGTCGTCCCCGTCATCCGCTGCAGCTCAATCAGACCACAGGCGGCAATGGCCGCCGCAGAATCGTCTTCCCATGTGCAGTCGTTCGGCTGGCAAAAGTCAACCGGGATGATTCCGGATTCCGGGATCTGCGAGAGAACGTAAGCGGCAACCTTCTCTGCCGTCTCCAGATACGCCGCTTTCTTTGTGTGCCGGTAGGAAAGCGCAAATCCGTACAGTGCCCAGCTCTGCCCCCGTGTCCAGGCGCTCCCGTGTCCAAATCCCTGTCCGCCAAGGGAGTACAGCCGCTCGCCTGTAACCGGGTCAAATACAACGATATGGCAAACCGATCCGTCCTCCCGCACAAAGGCGCGAGCTGCCGTGTCCGCATGGCTCACAGCAATCTGGGCAAAGCGGGGATCGTTTAACTCCTTGCTTGCCCAGTACAAAAGCGGCAGGTTCATCATACAGTCGATGATCGCCCATCCCGCCTTCTCTCCGTCCCCCGAATCGTTCCATGCGCGAAGGAACCTTCCGGCAAGATTCCATCTTCCGGCAAGATCCGATGCCGCAAGGAGAGCACGATTTCGCGCCGCTTTTGATCCGGTCATGCGGTAATTGGCAGCTGCTGTCATCAGCCACCGAAATCCGCTGTCATGATCCATCCCCTGCGCCGTCATCAGATTTCTGTCCAGTTTTGCTTCAATTCCTTCCGCTGTCTCCCGAAATACTTCATCTCTCTGGAATCCGTACATCTGCCACAAAAGCCCCGCCCAAAATCCATTCGTCCACCAGCAAATGTTTCGCTCTGTCAGATCGTCAAACACGCCGTCTTTTGCCGTATAGGGAATTTTGTTTCGGTTTCGCATCGCGACAGCGCGTTCCTTCTCCCAGATTTTGCGGGCAATCTCCTCCGCCCAAACAGAGGGATCTTCTAAAAGACTCATACCATCTCTCCTCTCCCGGATTCCTATTTTCAGGGAATCCGTCCCTTAAAGCAATCCATTTCGGCAAAATTATACGATATCCTCCCGTTGATGTCAAGCGCCAGCAAAGCGGGCGAACGAATGTGCTCCTCAAAAAAGGTTTCATATTCTTACATTTTCTACTATACAGATTCGGAAAAAGAAGCTATAATCAGGATATGTGCCTTAATCCACCACGCACTCGCATCGAAAGGAACAATTATGGTAAAAGATAACATTATTCCAAATCACATGAACATTTATTGGCATGATTATACCGGCCATATCAAGGATAAACCCATCACAGAGGCCAGCGTACCGGTAAAAGCGGCCCTGATCGGAAGGGTTGGCCTGATGCTCCTGTCCTGTGGAACCGGAGCATGGCGGGTGAGAAGTGCCATGAACTCTCTCTCCAAGCAGCTTGACGTCACCTGCACGACAAGCATCGGTCTTGTAACGATCCTCTACACGTGCTTTGACGGCCACAAGACGTTCACGAACTCTCTGGCTCTGACCAACACCGGCGTCAATACATCCAAGCTGAATCAGCTGGATCGTTTTGTGCGGGATTTCTCCAAAGAGGGAATCTTTTTATCCGGGGAGCAGCTGCACAACCGCCTGGATGAGATCGAGGAAATCCGCGGTCTGTATTCCCCCGCTCAGCTCGGGCTGGCCGCCGCCTTCGCCTGCGCCGCCTTCTCGTTTCTTCTCGGAGGCGGGCCCGTTGAAATGCTCTGCGCGTTCATCGGAGCCGGGATGGGAAATTTCCTGCGCTGCCACCTAAACAAGCGCCATTTTACGCTGTACCTTTGCATTATCTCCTCCGTGGCGCTTGCCTGCCTGTCCTACATCGCCTCTCTGCGCGTTTTGGAGGCAATTTTCTCCCTCTCAGGGAACCATGAAGCCGGTTATATTTGCGCCATGCTGTTTATCATTCCTGGCTTTCCCTTTATTACGAGCGGCTTTGACCTTGCCAAGCTTGATATGCAGTCCGGGTTGGAACGGCTTGCTTATGCGGTTGTCATCGTGGCGACGGCCACCACAACATGCTGGGTTATTTCCTCCCTCCTGAACTTACAGCCGACAGAATTTGCGGTGCTGTCCTTTCCGCCCGCAATCCATCTGCTCTTGCGGCTGGCGGCGAGCTTTGTCGGTGTCTTCGGATTCTCCATCATGTTTAACAGCCCGCTGGCCATCGCCGCCTCTGCGGCTGTCATCGGCGCAGTCGCCAATACGTTTCGTCTGGAGCTGATTGATTATGCAAACTGCCCGGCAGCCGTTGCCGCATTTCTCGGCGCGCTGACCGCAGGACTGCTCTCCTCCTTCCTGATGAAGCGCCTCGGATATCCGAGAATTTCCGTCACCGTGCCGTCCATCGTCATTATGGTTCCGGGACTCTATCTGTTCCGTGCTGTCTATAACATGGGCGAGATGTCGCTGGATGTCTCTGCCAACTGGCTCGTCTCCGCGCTTCTCATCATTATGATGCTGCCGCTTGGACTGATTTGCGCCCGCATCATCACCGACCGCTCTTTCCGCCATTGTACATAAAACAAGACGGGCCGAAGAAGGAACCCCTTCTCCGGCTCGTCTTGTTGGGCGGACAAAACAAATCCGTTTGGCGAAGCTGTGCTATTCGATCGCAAAGCAGCGCTTTACCACCTCATAGCACAGCTTCGGGCGGCGATATTCATCGACGATTCCCTTGTTGTTCATCGTTCGCGGCCTTCCTCCCCACCATTCTTCGCTGATGCGGATGTCACAGTACTGCCAAATGTATCCCCCCGCACAGTCCGGGAAGGAAAAGACTGCCTCCAGCTGCTCTTTTAACGCTTCCGCCTGATATTCTTCGCTCCATTTCGTGTGATAGGGACTTCGGTATCCATACAGTCCGCCGGCACCGATCTCGGTGATCAAAAATGGCTTGCCGGCCCCTTCTGTCTCCGTTTGAATCCATTCGTAGAGATCCGCAATGTACTCGCCTGCCGGCGTATCGTGATACCACTTCGGGTAGATGTTATAGGAGACAACTTCCGGCAGCCCAAAACAGAGATCCGTCTTAAACTTACAGCTTGCAAAGGAGCGCGGGCGCGTCGAGTCCATCTCCCGTATGAGATCCAGCTGTTTTTGATAAAAAGTTTTCCCGTATTCGCTGTCACTTGCACATTCATTTAAAATTCCCCAAATATAGATTGACGGATGGTTGTAATGCTGCCATACCATCTCGCGCGTCACCTGCTCCGCCTGCCGCTCAAAGTTCGGGTTTTTCATCTGCTCTAAGCTCAATCCTCTGGCGTGGTTTTCTTCCCACACGAGAATGCCAAGCGAATCACACAAGTCAAGAAACCGTTCATCGTTTGGATAATGCGCTGTGCGCAGCGAATTGGCGCCAAGATCCCGGATCTGCTGCAGATCATACGCCATCGCTTGAAACGGGAGCGCGCATCCGTACTGCGGATGATCCTCGTGCCGGCACACCCCGCGGATCTGAATCGGTTCCCCGTTCAGCAAAATCTGCTTCCCCGCAATAGCAATCTCCCGGAACCCGAACCGGTCCACAAGATCGTCGAAAGGCTGTCCGTTTCGCTCGAGCTCTGCCGTCACCGTATACAGCGCCGGACGCTGGGGCTGCCACGAAAGCACCTCGGAAAACGCCATTTCCCCGGACAGTTTGTTTTCTCCGGGGCACAGTCGAATCGGGGAAAATACGAGCTCGTTTCCCGCGATGCGCACCCGAACCGAGATGGACTCCTGCTCCCCGATATTGTGAATCCATACAGTCACCTTCGCACGCCATGCGCCATTTGCCCAAAACGGAGCGACATGAACGGCCTCCAGAAAGCACTGCTCCACCTGCTCGAAAACGACCGGTCGAGAGACACCTCCGTAAGACATATAGTCATTGGGAACGTGAAGCGCACTTTCCTCCGAAAAGCGGTTGTCGGCAACAATCGAAAGCGTATGCACCCCTTTGGGGACGCCGCATACGACCGCAGAAAAAGACGTATACGCATTGTAATGTTCGGCAATCTTCTCCCCGTCCAGATAGACAGACGCCGTATGGCTTACGCCCTTGCACACAATGTGCACATTTCCCTCCGCCTCAAACTGTGTCTCATAGCAGCCCTGCCCGCGGTACTGTCCAAACTGCGGATACGTCTCCCAGCAGCTCGGCGTAGGGACAGCAAATGTCTCACCGGCATGTTCGCCCTGCAGGGGCGTGAAATTCCAAAGTTTTTCTGTCAATTCTTCCTGTTTTCGGATGGTATGGGTTTGAAACAATCGTATCATATGGCACCTCGATTCCAATAAATAAGCAGTGTCAAGACAGTCGCGCTCACAAGCGCTGCAATGCTCCCCGCAAACTTGACGTTCCCCAGCTTCTCACGGCGAATCCATGCCACAAGGAAAAGGATGGCAAATTGGGCGGGCTGTACGAGAGAATACAAGAGTAAACTCTGCTGTGCGGCAATCACTTCCGTCCACAGCCCCGCAGTGTTGGGAATGCGGGTGAGCACACCGGTCCAGAGTCCTTTTTTCTGCAGAAACGTGTTTGCCCGGATAAACGGGAGCTGCAGGAGTGCAACGCAGACCATCACGATCATCAGCGTGCAAACCGGAGAGGTGCTCTTTGGGAGCACATTCATCTGCAGTCCATACAAAAATTTGGATGCAATGTACAGCAGACTCCAGAGCACATAGCGCCCCATTTTCCCCTCGTTGTTTTCCACTGCAACTAGAACAATGCCGATGACCAGAACAATGCTGCACGGCACAAACGCGGCAAAAAACGATTCGCTCCCCCGCGCAAGATCCACGAGAAAGGAAACGATCACATTCAGGCTCAGCCACGCTTTGAGTTCATAGGCCGAGACGGTCTTTAAGAGCACCGCACTCGTATAAAATTCAAGGTTTTTGCAGCCAACGAGCACCAAAAGTGCGAGCACCGTCTTTGCCGTAAACGGAAACCTCCACCCGACAAAGGGGAGCAAAACAGCAAGAAACAATGCAGTGGAGCTGAGACAAGAAACGCAAATTCTCTGGCGCTGCAATTGAGTTTTTTTGAGATAAATTTATCGCCAAGCGACGACATCGTATAAAATGCTACCGTTAATACAAAAAAAACCATAATTCCTCCCTCTCTCAGACAATTGCATCGTATCATCTTGACAGGAGAAAATCAATGAAGTATCATGATATACAATTGATCTTTTCTCACATCGGAGGAATTATGGACATTTTACGGATCGGAGAGACAACGCACGGGGAGGACTTTCGTGTTTTGCGAAAGAGCGGATATCCGTTTTACCTTCTTCTGCTCATTGAGACGCCTTCGCAGATCGAGGCCGAACACGGGTGGTGTGAGCTTCCCGCACACACCGCGGTTTTGTTCGCACCCAATCAGCGGCACAGCTACCGCGCACACAGGCAGGCTTACACCGATTGCTGGATGCACATCCAAAGCGACAGTCCGCTGCTCTTCGACGGCTTTCCCTTTGGGCGCCCCATCCCGCTGCACTCCGCGCAGCGCTTCTATTCCCTGTTTCGCATTCTCCGAAACGAATACTTCGCGGAGGGACGTATGCGGGAGAGCATCGTCCACGCCCTCTGCTCTGCCCTGCTGTCGATGCTTGTCTCAGAAGTCGAATTTCCGGGTCCGCTTTTTTATCCGTTTCTTCAATTGCGGGAAGAAATCTTTCATTCTCCCGCCCGCGCTTACCGGGCAGAGGATGCAGTCAGGTCACTCGGCCTAAGCTGCGGTCACTTTCATCTGCTGTACAGGACTTATTTTCACACAACCTTCCTCTCCGATGTCATCCGGGCGAGAATCCAGGCGGCGCAGGAGCTGCTGCTTTCTACCTCCGACACGGTCGGGCAGATTGCGGAATGCTGCGGATATGCCAATCCGGAGCATTTCATCCGTCAGTTCAAGCAAAGTACAGGAATGACGCCGCACCGCTACCGGAAATTTTACGGGGATTCCCCAATGGATCCGGAGGAAGAGGACAACAGCACAGACAACAGGAAAAAGGAGGAGAAGGAAATTGCAGCACATATACACCTCTCTTGATGAGGCCGTAAAAAATATTTTTGGGATTTCTGTGCGCATCACCGGGCAGAGAAAGCTTTCCGGCGGAGACATCCACAATGCATTTCGGGTCAGTCTCTCCTCGGGGGAGCAGCTTTTCGTCAAGACCAATTCCATCCGCTGTTTTGCCCTCTTTTTTGCCGAGGCGGAGGGGCTTGAAGCGCTGAGCGCCTGCGCCTGCGTGAGAACCCCGCGGATTCTGGGACTTGGGAAAGATGCGCGAAAGGGAACGGCATTTCTCATTCTGGAGTACGTCCAAAGCGAGTTTTCCATTCCGTATTACTGGGAGACGTTTGGCCGGGAGCTGGCCGCGCTTCATACGTCTGCGCACGGTTCCTCCTTTGACGGCAGACGCGACGCAGAGCGTTATGGATTTGCACATGACAACTACATTGGCCTCAGTCCCCAGCGCAATTCGCCGAGGGAAGCATGGATTGATTTTTTCAGAGACTGCCGTCTGGCCCCTCAGCTTGCGATGGCAGACCGCCTTCTTCCTCCTAAGATGAGGCAGCAGGCGGAGCGCCTTTTGGAACATTTGGACCGCTATCTGCGGGAGCCGCCGTTTCCCTCCCTGCTTCACGGGGATCTCTGGGGCGGCAACGTGCTGCGCGGATTGGATGGAAAAGCATGGCTGATCGATCCTGCCGTCTATGTGGGAGATTTTGAGACCGATTTGGCGATGACGCAGCTGTTTGGCGGGTTTCCCCCTTCGTTTTATTCGGCCTACAGCGAAGCAAATCCCATCGACAAGGGCGGATATTCCGAGCGACGGGACATCTACAATCTCTACCATCTTTTAAATCATCTAAACTTATTTGGGCGCTCTTACCTGGGGAGCATTGCCGCGATTCTAGATCGATATGAGAAATGAGCCAGTTCCAATCGGAGAGGGGACTTTCCGCATCCGCTTGGGAACACCAGAAAGGATTTATTTTATGAAAAAGACACTATTTTTCCTGCTGTTTGTCGTCTTTCTTGCGGGATGCAGCGCGCGCTCTTCTTCGCGCAAATCCGGCTACCGCCAGGTTTCCATGGACGAGGCCGTGGCGATGATGGAGGAATCTGACAATTTTATCATTCTTGATGTCCGCACAGAGGAGGAGTTTCTCGGCGGCCACATTCCAGGGGCGGTCAATCTTCCGAATGAGACAATCGGAGACACTGACATTGCCGCGCTTGCAGACAAGACGCAGCTGATTTTTGTGTACTGCCGCAGCGGAAACCGCAGCAAGCAGGCATCGGAAAAGCTGGCCGCGCTCGGGTACACAAATATCGTCGAATTCGGCGGAATCAACGACTGGACGGGAGAGACCGAATCCGGAAGATGACGATGACGCACATTTGCGCTGGCCGGAAGGGCATTCCCTCCCGGCCAGCGCAAAAAATAACGTTCAGTCCGTTTTCCCCTGTAAAGTGTCGGAAAGTCTGTTTTCCAGCCTAGATTTACAGCGCCATGTGAAAATCACCCACACAAGCGAGCATCCTGCCGCCACCGCATACAATTCCGTCCAGTCCATAAATGCGCGAAGTCCATAAAACGGGGCGCCCACAAGAATAGCAACCAGGATCCCCGTGAAAAATCCCCCGAACGAAAACAGCGTTGCGAGCAGTCCAATCGCAGCAGAGACAAAGCTGATGCAGCCGATCACAAAGGAAAACTTCACAAGCGGCATATAATTTCTGGAGCAGACAAGAAACAAGATCCAGAAGACTCCATAGAAAATGGTGGCAGTCAAGTGGATTCCGTTTGCTCTTCCGCCCGCAAGGCCGCCGCCCGCATTGGTCACAAAGCAGCTAATGACAACAGCCAGGGCAGCGATGATGACAAGAATGTTCTTCTCTGCCTGGCGAAACATTTTTTTGCCGTCCAGATCCGGCGTCTTCACCGCAGCCTTCATGTCCATGCGCATTTTTTCACAGAGCGCCTGGCATCTCTCGCACGACTCCAGGTGCGCTTCTACATCCGCCTCCGTCGGTTTGCTGCAAACATGATCCATATAAAGCGGCAATAAATCCTGAACAATATGACATTCAATTTTTTTCATTTTTACCCTCCTCTAGCCCGGCGGCAATCCTTGCTTTGGCGCGATAATATGTGACGCGCGCCCAGCTGTCACTCTTTCCGAAAAGCTGGCTGATGCGTTTGAGCGGAATGTCTCCCAGTACGTGGAGTGTGAACACTTCTTTGTACGGCTCTTCCAGTTCGTGCAGGCACCGCAGAATCTGGTCGGCTGCGTCTTTGTCCGCCAGCTCGTCCGCAAAGTCCCCCCTGCTGTCGCATCGATCCAGACTCTCCTCCATCGGTACAAATCGTTTGTTTTTTTTCCTCCATTCATAATACAAATTTTTTGCGATCTGACAGAGCCAGACAGAAAGTTTACTGTCCCCCCGAAAAGAATTGATATTCATAATTGCCCGAAACATCGTCTCCTGCGTCAGTTCCTCCGACACACTTTCATTTCCCGACAGCGAGAGGAGAAAGCAATAGACCACCTTTGATATCTCTGTGAACTGAATATAATCCCCTTTGTTCAGAAGAGACCTTTTTTCATCGTGCAGACGATATTCTATTGTCTTTTCGCCGCTACAAATCCGATGAAACGGATCCGGGCGAAGTTTCATTTCAAACATTTGACTCATTTTCCACCTCTTTTATCTTTCATATGAAAATCGAACTACTTTCTATAAGCAATTCAAACTTCGCTATGGAATGACACCAAAGGAATACAGGCGACTCTCCTGACATACTTTATGCTCCGCCAGGAAGAGTTCACAAGCTACGACACCCCAGACTGTTTCAATGTATTCCGTATCTGTATATTTCTGTGTTTTTTCCGGATACGCCGGATGAGTTCTGTGATGACCCGGCTGTCTCCCTCTCCATCGTATCCGCAGACTTTCTCAAAATCCGTTCTTTGTCATAGACAATTCCCGGATTCATCGAAAGAAATTCTATAATACTGTATTCAAGTTTTGTAAGTTCAATATCCTGCCCACTAATTTGAACGGTTTTGGCAGAATCGTCAATAGACCGCTCGCCCTGAAAACGATACGATTTTTTTCTGACGGCGTTCTTCCCGTTTTAAATGTGCGATACGCCATACTCGGCTGTGATGCTCTTTTAGGTTCGCCCTTCTTCTAAATGAAGACGGACAATTTTCTTTTTAAGTTCTGGTGTATACAGAATTTTCCAAACCAATCATAGCCAAAATAGAAAGCAAATGATCCTGTTCCCTTCTTCGAAGCCGAGAACCAAGTGGGATCTCAAACTGCTATCATTAAATCTGTTTAATTATTTTTAGTATTCTTTCGGTAATTGTCAATGATTTCTCTGGCTTTTCGCAGCACCGGCAATTCCCTGTTTGCAATTAGCCTGCCCAGCCTCGTCTCTCTCCGTCTTTCATATTCTTCCACTGCTTCTTCATAAGTCATTTTCAGCGTAGACAAATGAAAATCATCGATCTCATCTTTCATCAGGTTTTTATCCCCGAAGGACACAATCCTGCAAAGGAAATAGTTGTTTATGTTGTGTCGATGAATCAAGTTGTAGGAGTCGCTGACAACACCGATTTTGCTGACAACATCAACATCCACACCCAATTCTTCCTTAAGTTCGCGTTTAATCGCGGACTGCAAGTCTTCACCTGCCTCTACACCGCCACCGGAAGTTTCGATTAAAGTTGCCTTTCCAAAATCATCGTCCCGTTCTGCTCTGACAAAATAAAAATACCCATTGTCATCAAAGCAGATTGCCCTGGCGATCATACGGTCATGATCTGTAAACTCAAACGGCCATTCTGTGTCCTGCAGCTCAATCGCAAGTTCCGAGAGGGGATCTCTGTCCTCACGGATTGCCGCATGCCATACTTCATCGCATATTCCAAGGTTGTTCTTCCCAGCTGCGCGAAGAATCCCTTCCCGCTTCATACCTGCCTTATCCATTACCCGTCCTGACTTTGGATTGTTCACGTCATGGCAGCCCGCAATACGATTCAATCCCACAACATCAAATAGATATGCCATTACCCCTTTTAAGGCTTCAGGCATTAATCCATGTCCCCAATATGCTCTGCTCATGCAGTATCCTATGTCAGCGGCTTCCCTGTTCTCGTGCAGCTGAACCACAGATATATTTCCGATGACTTTTCCTGTCTCTTTATACTCCATCACCCAGTTGAAAAATCCACCGTCCGAATAGTGCGAAACCCATTCTGTGAGCAGGCTTCTTGTAACCTCTACGCTCGAATGTGCGGGCCAAGTCAAATATCTGGTGACTTCTGTATCTGATGCCCAGTTCGTATACATCTCCTCGGCATCTTCTATCTTGAATCTGCGCAGAATCAGTCTCTGCGTTTCTATTCTCTGTGTTCCTACTTTATTCATAATAGCTTCTCCTCCCGCAACCATTGAACAGACTGTTTTAGAGCAACGATGGTTTTTATTTCGTCCTGTTTTCAATCCGCGTTGAAATTCCAAACCGTATCATCACTTTTATCCTCTTTTTCTGTCCTATGCTTATAACTCACAAACCATAATGTATTCCTGCTCATTCTCATCCACAGTCTGAAATTGTAGTGGTCAAGCTTTTTTGTAACATTTGTGGCTGAGATTTATTGGATTGTTGCCTGCATGTTATCGGAACTGTCAGCTTTTATCAATGGTGCTTC
>CASGAH010000042.1 GCA_949299375.1 uncultured Eubacteriales bacterium
ACTATATCTGTTTGCCCTTGAAACGTATGAGGAAGACAGTGACCTGGAAGGGAAGACACCTTTGGCGTCGGTTTCGTCCGCTTCCTCGTTTTCTTTTTCGGTTCCGCTTGGACAAGAGAGTGAGGATTCGGTGCTCTTTTCCAAGTTTGTTGTCGGAGTGAAAACCGGGCAGGATGAAGAGGGGAATGACGTGTATACTCTGGCAAGCAATTCCAGATTCATTACCAATCCGGAGGCGTGTGCCGACCAGACGATGTCCTTTCCAGAGGTTTCCTCGAAAAAAGGATTGATGACGCACTTTTATATGGTAACCGATTATGTTGATCTGGGCATTCACCATGCTGCTGTCACCGTAAGAGTCTCTGACTTCTTCAACACTGCCTCGTATGGGACATATCAATATGAGTTTGAGGGAAAGACGTATACGTTCAGCAACTACCACAGAAGCCTGTTGAGCGGCCTTGAGAATCTGGCAAATGCGGGAGCGATCGTCTCGCTCGTCATTGTCAACGATTATAACCCGGATTATGCCTACCTGACGTATCCGGGCGTGACAGGAGGAGCCAATTATTATGCCTTCAACACGGAGGAGGAAGAGGGCACAGAGGCCTACAAGGCATTCTTTACGATGCTTGGGGAAGCTTACAACGGAATCGTATGGAATTGGATCATTGGAAATGAGGTAAACAACAACATCGATTGGCACTATATGGGGATCACAGATCAGTCCACCCATGTTTCTGCGTATTCCCGCACGTTCCGTCTGGCCTATACCGCTTTAAAAAGTGTCAATGCCAACGACCGTGTCTACATATCGTTGGATCACAGCTGGTCTTATGTGCTGGAGGGAAAGAAATTTGCCACCAAAGAGTACATCAATGCGTTTGCCTCGAACCTGGATCAGCAGGGAGACATTGACTGGGGATTGGCGTTTCACGCCTATTCCTTCCCTTTAAGCGAGCCGGAAGTGTGGGATGACGGAACGGCCATTGGAGATGCAGGCGGAGGGGAAATCAGTTTCAATGAGAATACATTTGGCATTTCCATGAAGAACATTGAAGTCCTCACGGACTATTTCCAGCGCAGCCATCTTCTGAATCCGGACGGGGAAGTGCGCCACATTATTTTGTCAGAACAGGGATATACATCGATTTCCAAATCCCGCAATCAGGTTATGGAAGAGGCGCAGGCTGCCTCCATTGTATATGCCTACTATAAGACAGAGGCCAATCCGTATCTGGATGCGATCATTTTCAATCGCCAGGTCGATGCCACGGATATGGGAAATTCCTATTATCAATTTGGTCTTTGGAACTCTTCGTCCAGCGCGTCCAATGCAAGTACGAAAAAATATTCCTGGAGTGTGTTTAAATATATGGACACCGCCCAGTCGCTTGCCAATACCGCCTTCGCAAAATCGCTCATCGGCATCTCAGACTGGAGCCAGGTCGTATCTGGGTTTGACAGTTCCGTATATGCAGCGATGCCTTCGATTACGGAGGGAAGCGGCAGTGCAGTGAAAACGCTTACCGGAACAGAGGTAGGAGAGTATTGGGAAAGTTCGTATCATACGTATGTGTTCTATCCCGGAAACGAAGCTTACATGGAGGAAGGCAATCATTTCTCCAATTATAAGGTTGTGAAACAGGAAGGCGCCATCTCGATGGGATCCAATCCGTGGATCGGTTTTCCAATCCGGGTGGATTCTTACGTTTATGGCGTAACAGAAGTCGATGTATGTCTGAGGCTGTACTCCGGAGAGAGTTACTATTCGGCGACTGTGACCATTCCGGTCGGTACGACGAAAAATCTTACCTTTGACCTGAGAAACTGGAGCAAGAGAGGCAGCATTACCGGCGCACAGGTGTGGATCATTCAGCACGACAGCGATCAGAGCTGGTATGGTATGATGGAGATTGGCAAACTGCATGCGATGTCGGGAATGCCGGAAGCGGACACGCTGCCGTTTGCGGATGTGCCTTCGGACAGCTGGTACAGACCGTATATTGACTACGTGTACAGCAATGGCATCATGCAGGGGATCGGAGGATCGCTTTTTGGACCGGATGAGAATATGACGCGCGCAATGGCCGTTGTTGTGCTGTACCGCATGGAAGGATCTCCGAATGTGACATACCAAAACGTCTTTGGAGATGTCCCCGACGGACAGTGGTACACGGACGCCATCATGTGGGCGAATGAAAATGGAATTGCCACCGGATACGGGGAAGGATATTTTGGAGCAAACGAGCTTGTGACGCGGGAGCAGCTTGTGACGATGCTGTATCGGTATGCGTCAGCCAATACGAATGTCGGATCTGGCGCTTCTCTGGATGCATATGACGATGCCTGGAAAGTATCTGACTGGGCAGAGGAAGCCGTTTCATGGGCAGTCGGAAATGGAATTCTTTCCGGTGTGACGCAGAATATACTCCTGCCGGAGGGATTTGCCACACGCGCAGAGGCGGCCAAAATGCTCTCGATTGTGGATCGGATGATCTGAGAGCGACCAAAAGAACAATAAAAAAAGGGTAGATTATTTCCCGCTTTTGTTATATAATCGGAACGTAGGCAGGCAGCCCCTCTGCATGAGAGGAGAGACCGATGGCTGCCGGAAATAGGAAGGAGAAAAGGAAATGATAGACATAGGAGAATTTATCCTGGAAAATGCGCTCTTGTGGAAACAGATCGGTATGTGGATCATCGGCGCACTTCTCATCTATCTGGCCGTGAAACGGCAGATGGAGCCAACACTGCTTTTGCCAATGGGATTTGGCGCGATTCTTGTAAACCTGCCCAACTCCGGGGCGCTCACACAGGGCGAGGAAGTCGGCATCATCGACTACCTCTTTGACAACGGAATTGCCAACGAGCTGTTTCCGCTTTTGCTCTTCATTGGAATCGGAGCGATGATTGATTTTACACCGCTTCTGTCAAACATCAAGCTGATGCTTTTTGGCGCTGCCGCCCAGTTTGGAATTTTCTTTACACTGAGTATGGCTGCCCTGTTTGGCTTTGACTTAAAAGATGCGGCTTCCATTGCCATCATCGGTGCTGCAGACGGACCGACATCCATTTTTGTGGCAAATTTCTTCCACTCCAATTACCTCGGACCGATCATCGTTGCGGCATATTCGTACATGGCGCTTGTGCCGATCATCCAGCCGCCAGTCATCCGGCTGATCACGACAGAAAAAGAGCGCCGGATTAAAATGGGATACGAAGGAAACCGTGTGGCAAAGATCACAAAAATCCTTTTCCCGATTGTCATCACAATTGTAGCAGGTCTTGTGGCTCCAAAGAGCGTTTCCCTTGTCGGATGTCTGATGTTTGGAAACTTAATTCGCGAATGCGGTGTGCTGCACGGCCTCTCCGATACCGCCCAGAACGTGCTGGCAAACCTGGTCACACTGCTTCTCGGTATCTCTGTCGCTGCCAGAATGCAGGCGGATGCATTCCTGAACTGGCAGACATTGATGATTCTGGCGCTGGGACTTGTCGCATTCATCTTTGACACAGTGGGCGGCGTTATGTTTGCCAAGCTGCTCAACCTCTTCAATCCGAAGAAGATCAATCCAATGATTGGAGCTGCGGGAATCTCCGCATTCCCAATGTCTGCGAGAGTCATTCACCAGATGGGTCTGAAAGAAGACAAGACAAACTTCCTTCTGCCTCACAGCATTGGAATCAATGTTTCAGGTCAGATTGCCTCCGTGATTGCGGGCGGTTTGATCATCAGCCTTGTATCCTCGATTCTGTGATAGCGGAACCGAAAACAGATGAATTGGGCGGACAAGCGCGAAAGCGTGCCGTCCGCCGCAGAAAAGAAAGGAAGAACGTATGGATATCGAAATGTTTTTGCAGACACTGCCGATTATGCTGAAAGGAATGGGCGGCATCTTTGGCGTAACAATTGTCATTATGGCTGCAATGACACTGCTCAACAAAGTCGGCATTTACCTGGAAGACGAGGCAAAAAAGAAAAAAACCTCCGAAGAAAAATAAAAGCCGAATCAGAGCGCAGACATTGCACATCTCATCCGGCAAAATTCCGAACAAAACCAAAAAACAAACCTGCAGTCGATCTCGATCGGCTGCATTTTTGCGATACGCCTGTCAAGCGCATCTTTGTTGTGCAAGCTAGCTTGCACAAACAAAGATGCATATGATAGGCAACGGACATCGGAAACAATTTTACCGGATTGGATTTTGAGAATGTTTTGAAGGGAGAAGAGATGTACTATTTAAAAACAAGCGCGTCGTTTGACAGTGCGCATTTTCTGCATGGATACGAGGGAAAGTGTTCCAACCTTCACGGACACCATTGGGTGATCGAAGTGACAATCGCAGGGGAACAGCTGTCGGATCATGGTCAGGCGAAGGGAATGCTGATGGATTTTGGGGAGATGAAGCGGCTGGTGCGGGCGCTTGCCGACCGCTACGACCACACACTCATTTACGAGGAACATTCTCTGGCGCAGACGACACTGGAGGCGCTGCGGCAGGAAGGATTTTGTATGACCCCGGTTTGCTTTCGGCCGACAGCGGAAAATCTGGCCCGCTGTTTTTACGAGACTTTGCGCGGTCAAGGGCTTCCGGTTTCTGTTGTGACGGTTTATGAGACGCCGGACAACTGCGCCGCGTATGAAGGAGAATGAGCATGGAACCGTTTCTTGTTGCAGAAAAATTTGTGAGTATAAACGGAGAGGGGACAAAAGCAGGGGAGCTTGCTCTGTTTTTGCGTTTTTGCGGCTGCAATTTAAATTGCAGCTTCTGTGATACGCGCTGGGCAAACAGAAAAGAAACGCCGTGTGAAAAGGCGACGGCACGCCAGCTTGCGGATCTGGCGCTGTCGGAGGGCGTCAAAAATGTGACACTTACAGGCGGAGAGCCTCTCTTGCAGAAATCGATCGGCGAGCTCGTCTCATTGCTCGGCGAGCTTGGGTTTGAAGTGGAAATTGAGACAAATGGAAGTGTGCCGATTCGGGAACTGGCATCTTTGCCAAACCGTCCGGTTTTTACGATGGATTATAAATTGCCCGGAAGCGGCATGGAGCAGGAGATGGATCTGGAAAACTTATGCCATCTCACCTCCAAAGATACGGTAAAGTTTGTCGTTGGCAGCCGACAGGATTTGGAGCGGGCCTGGGAAATCGCCTGTGCGCACCGTCTTGTCAGTCGCTGTCATGTATATATCAGCCCTGTATTTGGCAAGATCTCCCCGGAGACGATGGTAGACTTCATGAAGGAAAAACGATGGAATGGAGTTCGAATGCAGCTGCAGCTGCACAAATATATCTGGGACCCGAACAAGCGGGGCGTATAGGAGGAAAAAATGAAAGCATTGGTTCTTTTCAGCGGCGGAGTGGACAGCACGACCTGTCTTGGACTTGCCATTTCGCGCTATGGTGTATCAGAAGTATTGGCATTGTCGGTTTTCTACGGTCAGACGCATCAAAAAGAAGTGGAGGCCGCCCAAAAGATTGCACAGCACTACGGTGTCACGTTAAAGAGACTGGATTTGTCCATGATCTTTGCAGACTCCAACTGCCCGCTGATTTCGGGATCCACAGAGGAGATTCCAAAGGAGAGTTACGCCGAGCAGCTGCTGCACACAAACGGAAATCCGGTCGCCACGTATGTTCCGTTTCGAAATGGCCTGTTTTTGTCGTCGGCGGCAAGCATTGCGCTGTCGTTCGGGTGTGAAGTCATCTATTACGGCGCCCATCGCGACGATGCGGCGGGAAATGCGTACCCCGACTGCAGTGACGACTTTTATGAGGCCATGAACCGCGCTGTCTTTCTTGGAAGCGGGCAGAAGCTTCGGATTGAAGCGCCGTTCATTCATAAGAACAAGGCACAGGTGGTCCAAAAAGGTCTGGAGCTCGGGGTTCCCTATGAGCTGACATGGAGCTGCTACGAGGGCAAAGAAGAGCCCTGCGGACGGTGCGGAACGTGTCTTGACCGCGCTGCAGCCTTTCGGGTAAACGGCATCGAAGATCCGGCACAGAAGAAAGGAGCATCCGAAGATGGGAAGAGATGAGACGGAGATGGGAAGCATCACGCTTCTCGGAAATCAGAAAACGCGCTATGCATCGGACTACTGCCCGGAGGTGTTGGAGATATTTCCCAACAAACATCCGGGAAGAGATTATTTTGTGAAATTTAACTGCCCGGAATTTACAAGTCTTTGTCCGATCACCGGGCAGCCTGACTTTGCCACACTTTATATTTCCTACGTTCCCGGGGAAAAGATGGTGGAGAGCAAGTCTTTGAAACTGTATCTGTTTGGATTCCGCAATCACGGGGATTTCCACGAGGACTGTGTCAACGTGATTATGAACGATCTGATCCGTCTGATGTCCCCCCGCTACATCGAAGTGTGGGGCAAATTTTTGCCGAGGGGCGGAATTTCCATTGACCCGTATTGCAACTATGGAGCGCCGGGGACAAAATGGGAGCAAGTCGCATGGGAGCGGCTGACGCACCACGATTTGTACCCGGAAACGGTCAGAAACAGATAGAATCCGAAAAACAGGGACGAAAAGAAGGAGATGTTTTGTGGAAAATAGATATCAAATTCTTGTTGTCGATGACGACGTTTCAATTGTCCATCTCATTGAGACATCACTAAAACAGGCAGGATATGAAGTGCTGACGGCGTATGACGGGGAGACGGCCTGCCGCCTTGCCGATACAATGCGCCCGCACCTGATTGTGATGGATGTGATGATGCCGCATTGCAATGGCATTCTCGCAACGATGAGAATTCGCCAAAAATACAATACGCCGATTCTCATCTTATCGGCAAAGGCAGAAGGGTCCGACCGTGTCATCGGACTGGAGGCGGGAGCGGACGATTATCTTGTAAAACCATTTTACCAGCAGGAGCTGCTTGCCAGAGTGCGGGCACTTCTCCGCAGATACGACGATCTTGCTTCCATCCGGGAAGTAAAGTCGGAGGATGAGATTCAGGTGGGAAGTGTTGTCCTGGACACGGCATCCAAACAGCTCATCGTCCGCGGCGAGTCGGTCCGGCTCACCGCAACGGAGTTTAAAATTCTTCAAGTGCTGATGTCCAACCCGGGGCGGGTTTACTCGGCAGAGGAAATTTATGAGCGCGTCTGGAAAAACGACGCCTACGCAGTGGAAAATACTGTGATGGTTCATATCAGCCGAATCCGGGAGAAGCTAGAGATCAATCCGAAAAAGCCGGAATATTTAAAAGTTGTCTGGGGGATTGGATATGTCTTTGAAAAATCGTAACATCGCTGCGCTGGCCCTTCTTTTGCTGGTGGCGTTTTGCGCGACGCTCGGGAAACAGCTCCTGGATTCAGCGCGAAGTTCAAACGATCCGCTGCCCGATGGAAACGAGTCGTCTGTCGTCTATGAGCAGGTGGACAGTTCTTTTTCGTCCAGTATGGTTTGCGAGACGTCGGCTGAGATGACGTATGAGACGACGTATGAGATGACATTCGAGGGGACGAACGCCTCGGGAGATACAAATCCGTTCGAAGAAAGTGTGACCCAGGACAACCTGGGCGGCGGATCTGGCGCAGAACGGCTGGGCGGAATTCTTTTCTGCCTTGTCTCTGCCGCTGTCTGTATCATTACAATTTTCTTTCTCTATCCCAAGACACCGGTTTTTGGTTTGGATGGCATCTGTCTGATTCTGGCGTCGCTGGCAGTGGCAGATGCGATGCTTATTTCCCCCGCCGCACTGCCGCTTTCTTTTGGCATCTGCATGTTTGCAATCTTGACCGGAGTCTGGGAGCTGACAGGATGGATGCGGGAAAAATGTTCGCTGTCGTGGTGTCTTGTACAAAGAGCCGCCAGACGGTGCGCCGTTCCGCAGCTGTCTTTGCTGACATATGTGGGGTGGACGGTCTGCTTCGGGATTGGCGCGCTCTTCTTTTTTGTCGAAAGCGATCGCCGCGGTACGGGGATTTGCGGTGTGCTCTGCCTTGCCAGCGCGGCATTCGGATTGCTTTGTCTCTGGCGGTATGGCGCCGATCTGAGTCATTTTCTGAAACAGCTGGACAACCAGCGGCAGGGAAAGCCGATTGCCGTCGGCGGGGGCGCCTTTTCGCATATGGAATCGCAGCTTCTGGACATGCAGAAGCGAAATGAAGAAGCGGTGCGCACGGCTGTCACAAGCGAGCGCTTCAAGGTAGAGCTGATTTCCAACGTCTCCCATGATCTGCGCACGCCGCTGACATCCATTCTTGGCTACAGTGAACTTCTAAAAAATGAGTCGCTGTCGCCGGAGGGAAGCGACCAGCTTCGCCTTTTGCATCAGAAAGCGGGATACATGAACGAACTGGTGGAATCCCTTTTTGAACTCACAAAAGTTTCCAGCGGTGTCCTTGAGAGCAAAAAGGAAAAAATCGATCTCATCCGCCTGCTGGAACAGACGATTGGGCTGTTTGACGATCAGCTCGCAACGGCCGGCCTGTCCGTCCGGCGCAATTATGCATCGGACGCCGTCATTGTGACAACAGATGGAGCGAGAATGCATCAGGTATTCTCCAATCTTCTCGGGAATGCGATCAAGTATGCGATGGCTGGCACCCGGATTTATCTGGATGTCAGAGAGAGACAAGAGTGCGTCTCTGTGCGCATGGTAAATACGGCCTCCTATGAGATGGACTTTCGGCCGGAGGAAATCACGCAGCGATTTGTCAGAGGAGACAAGGCCCGCTCCACAAAGGGCAGCGGACTTGGCCTTGCGATTGCCCAGACGTATACGCAGTCCGTCGGAGGAACCTTTCGGGTGATGGTAGACGGCGATCAATTCAGCGCGATCGTAGAACTTCCCAGGATTGAAAGAAACTTGTAAGATTTATCTCAAACGGATGAAAGATACCCCCTGTATGATAAAGGATAAAAAACAGGGGGTGTTATAATGTCAAATTTATCCCGAGAGCGGATGAGAGAGATCGCTGCGGACAAAGTGCGCCATCTGGCGCTTGGGTGGCTGATTGCCGTTTTTATAGAGTATCTTCTTCTTCCGGAAAATCTTCGGAATCTGGAAGGCCTAGACGGCTTGGCGAAGATGTCGTTTCTGCGCGTCCTTTGGATGACATGCGGCATTGCCGTTTTCTTGGCGGGCATATCCCGCATTGCAAAAATAAAAACAGCCGAGCGATGGGGAATTGTGGTCTGTTTTGCCGGACTTGCGGCCGCATCGCTTCGGGCATCGTCAGGTGGAATGTTTCCCGGCGCCCTGGCAGCAATCCTCGTCTTTCTTGTCATCTATGCGGTTAGAGGATGGAATTCGTCGAGAGAGCCGTCCGTGCAGGCGAAGCGGTCGCACAGAGCATTTGTCTGGATTACGGCCGGACTTACGGTGGCGTTCTTTTTGTTTGTCTGCGCATGGACGATCGGGCGGGTATACAGTTTCTCCTCGCCGACCTTCGATTTTGGGATCTTTTCTCAGATGTTTTACTACATGAAAAAGTGCGGACTGCCGATGACGACCGTAGAGCGGGACGGACTTCTGTCTCATTTTGCCGTTCACGTTTCTCCCGCCTACTATTTCATGCTGCCGCTTTATCTCATCTTCCCGACACCGGCCACGCTGCAGGCTGCACAGGCCGCAGTCCTCGCGTCGGCGGTCATTCCGCTCTGGAAAATTGGCAGACATCACGGTCTGACAGGGGTGCAGAGAATGCTTGTCTGTGCGGCGCTTCTTCTTTTGCCGGCGTATTCTGGCGGGACCGGGTATGACATCCATGAGAACTGTTTTCTCACGCCATGGCTGCTCTGGCTTTTTTACGGCATCGATACGAAAAACAAAAGGATTACGGCGCTCTTTGCCGTGCTCGTGCTGATGGTCAAAGAAGATGCCGCTGTCTATGTGGCGGTAATCGGCTTGTGGCTGATTGTCACGGCAGTGCTTCCGTTTTCCGATCGGGAGTCCCGAGAGCAAAACCGGGAAATGCTTCTGACGGGAATCGCATTGTTTTTGGGCTCTGCCGCCGTTTTCGCTGTTGTCACCGGTTACCTTGCCGGGAGCGGAGACGGGCTTATGACAAACCGTTACAACAATCTGCTGTACGACGGGGCGTCCCCTCTTTTTGCCATTGTGAAGGCCATCCTCCTGTTTCCGATGAAAATCATTTACGAGTGTGCCGATCCGAATAAACGGGAGTTTCTTCTCCTGACATGGATTCCGATTCTCGGACTTCCTCTGATGACGAGACACTATGAGCGGTTTCTGCTTCTGATTCCCTACCTTTTGGTGAATCTGATTCCGGACTACTCCTATCAGCACGACATTTTATTTCAATACACATTTGGCTCCAACGCATGTCTGATGTATCTGACGGTGAGAAATATGGCGGAGTGGAAGGCGGAGTGGAAGCGGACGGTTTGCCTGGCTGCAGCTGCGGCGGTGTGTGCAGGATTCTTTGGCAGCGTTGTCGTCCCCAAGGCCATCCGGTATCCGATCCGGGCAGGAGAGAACTGGGCGTACTATGAGGAGATCCGGAATGTGCTGGATCAGATTCCAAAAGAGGCCCCGGTCACGGCGACAACGTTTTACACCGCACATCTTTCTCAGCGCGATATTTTATACGACGTTCAATACTGCTCCCGGGAGCATCTCCTGGAGATGGAATACGTTGTGCTCAGCGTCTCTTCCGTAAACCCCTACAAAAAGTATGCGACAGGGGGGAAAGACAACGGATATGAAAATCTGGTCGCCCTGCTGGAAGAAGAGGGATACGAAGTGTTTCAGTCGATACCGTCAGTGCTTGTCATCTATCGGAAGGCACAGACATTTTAGAAAGTGAAGAAAATCGTATTTTTTGCTTGCATTTTTTATAAAATGTGATATACTAGTTATGGAAATAACGTTTTAAGCAGAGAGTGGGTCATTCGCCCACTCTTTCCTTTATGAGCGATAAGCCCGACAAGAGGATGGAGGGCAGTTTTGCTGTTTCCCATAAATAATGAAAAAGGCGGTGAATTTACGATGGCAAAAAGAGAAGAATACGAATCCCGTACCGAGAAGCTGCTTGCCCCGTTTATACAGGAAAATCAGTTTGAATTGGTAGATGTGGAGTATGTCAGGGAAGGGGGAAACTGGTACCTGCGCGCCTACATCGACAAAGAGGGCGGAATTACCATTGACGACTGTGAACTGGTCAGCCGCTGGCTCAGCGATCGGCTGGATGAGCTGGACTTTATCGATGACAGCTATATTTTGGAGGTGAGTTCGCCAGGTCTTGGAAGACCACTGAAAAAAGAAAAAGACTTTGCGAGGGCAGTCGGAAAAGAAGTGGAGGTCCGGTTGTTTCGTCCTCTCAACAGACAGAAAGAGTACCGGGGGTATCTTCAGGAATACGATGCGGGCAGTGTCACCATTGAGACGGACGAAGGAGAACGCTTGACAATTCCCCGCAATGAAATCGCATTCATTCGCCTTGCGTTTGATTTTTGAAAGACAGCTGCAAGAATGAGAGGAGAGGATAGAGATGAATAAGGAACTTTTGGATGCCCTGAATCTTTTGGAGAAAGAGAAAGGCATCAGCAAGGGAGTCCTTTTGGACGCGATTGAAAATTCACTGATGCAGGCGTGTAAAAATCATTTTGGAAGAACCGACAACATCCGGGTTGTCATAGACAGAGAGACATGTGATTTTGAAGTGTATGCGGAAAAGACGGTTGTGGAGGAGGTAACCGATCCCCTTACAGAGATCAGCGTTCCGAACGCGAAAAGCATTTCCAAAAAAGCGGTGCCCGGGGACATTGTCCATGTGGAGATCCGCTCAAAGGAATTCGGACGGATTGCCACAACCAATGCGAAAAATGTAATTCTTCAAAAGATCCGCGAGGAAGAACGCAACGTGCTGTGCGGGAAATATTCTCAGCTGGAACGGGAAGTTGTCACCGGAATTGTGCAGCGCTTTTACGGAAGAAACATTACCATAAATCTGGGACGGGTGGAGGCAATTCTTTCCGAGAAAGAACAGGTTCCGGGAGAGATTTTAAAACCCAATGAGAAGATTAAGGTATACATTCTGGAGGTAAAGGATTCCACAAAGGGACCGAAAATTGTCGTTTCCAGAACACACCCGGAACTTGTAAAGCGTCTGTTTGAGGCGGAAGTGGCGGAGATCCAGGATGGAACGGTCGAAATCAAAGCCATCAGTAGAGAAGCCGGATCCAGAACAAAGATGGCGGTGTGGTCCAACGACGAGAACGTAGATGCGGTGGGCGCCTGCGTCGGCTTCAACGGTGTGAGAGTGAACGCGGTTGTGGAGGAATTGAGAGGAGAAAAGATTGACATCATCAGCTGGGATGAAAATCCGGCGCTTCTGATTGAAAATGCATTGAACCCGGCGAAGGTCATCTGTGTTGCCGCATACGAGGAAGATAAGTCCGCGCTTGTCATCGTTCCGGACTATCAGCTCTCCCTTGCCATCGGAAAGGAAGGCCAGAATGCGCGCCTGGCTGCCAAGCTGACCGGATACAAGATTGACATCAAGTCAGAGACACAGGCAAGAGAGCAGGGATACTTTGACGGAATCGATATGGAGACAGAGTACGTAGGAGACAGCGAGGACGAGGACTACGACATGGAGTATGACGAGGACTATGATGAGGACTACGGCGAAGAATATGACGATGCGTATGCGCCGTATGAAGAGGATGACGGCGAATAAGAACGGCGGCAATGAGCCAGAGAATGGGGAGTGATGGATTGGGTACGAGAAAAGTGCCGTTAAGGCAGTGTGTTGGCTGTGGTGAAATGAAGAGCAAGAAAGAGATGGTTCGCGTCATTAAGACATCCGAAAATGAAGTTCTCCTTGACGCGACGGGAAGAAAAAACGGAAGAGGAGCGTATCTTTGCGCAAACCCTGAGTGTCTGGAAAAAGCGAGAAAAAACAAGGGATTGGAACGCTCTTTAAAAACCGCAATTTCACAGGAGTTGTATGAACTGCTGGGAAAGGAGCTGGGAGTCCTTGACAAACAATACAACCTTATCGCTGATTGGATTGGCGGCAAAAGCGGGAAAAATCGTCAGCGGAGAATATGGAACCGAGAAATCGGTGAAGAGCCGCAAGGCATTTCTGGTCATCGTCGCCGCAGATGCGTCAGACAATACAAAGAAAATGTTTTCTGATATGTGTACGTATTATAAAGTTCCCATGCTGAGTATGGAAGACAAAGAAAGCCTGGGGCATGCCATCGGGAAGGAATTTCGGGCGTCGATTGCGGTCTGCGACAGCGGTTTGGCAGAGGCGATTTTATCCCGGGCACAAATGGAACAAGAACGCAGGGCTATGGCACAAAAAGATTGAGAAAGAAAAGGTTGGTGACAAAAATCCATGTCTGAAATTAAAGTTCAGGATTTAGCAAAGAAACTGGGGAGAGCCCCGAATGCCATATTGGCAATTCTACAAAAGAAAGACAAATCCATTACGAGTGAAGAGGCAGTGCTCACCTCGGAGCAGGAAGAGTTCGTAAAACGGGAACTCGGAATGAGAAAGAAGAAGGCAGCGCTCGTATTCCGCCCGCAAAACAGCGCGCAGCCGATGGGCCGGGGCGCAAACAAAGGCGGCGGACAGAAAGGTGCCGTTCCAAAATCTGCGGAACAGCGCAGCGCGGAGCGAAGAGCGGCTGAGGAACGGAAAAAAGCAATGGAGCAGAAAAAGGCAGAGAGCGCTCCAAAGGCTGCGGAGAAGGAAGAGAGTGCGAAAGCTCCGGCAAAAGAGGAGAACATCCAGACTCCGATCCGAGAGGAGAATAGCGTAAAAACACCGGAAAGAGAAAAAAACACGCCAAAAGCTTCTGAGAAGGCAGAAAGTGCGCCAAGCGTCGCTGAGAAGACAGAAAGCACGCCAAATGTTTCGCAGAAGGCGGAGAATGCGCCAAGCGCTGTGCCAAGCGAAGCGAGCACTCCCGGCGCTGCGCCAAGTGAGGCCGAGCAGCCATTGACGAAAGAAGAGATTCAGAGAAAGGCCATCGAGCGCGCTCGCGCAATCCAGGAGGCTGCGGCGAAAATTGCGGCGGCGAAACGGGCTGCCAACGGCGGTCAGGACGAGGGACGCCGGGGACAGCGCCGTGACGGACAGACAAGAGGCGTTCGAAAGGATGCCGGACAGGGACAGAGCCGTGATGGACAGGACAAAGGCGGACGCCGGGACGGCAGCCTGACAGACCGCACACAGCGCCGCGATGGACAGACAAGAGGCGGCATCCGCAAAGAGGGAATGCAAGATCCGGCTCGCGACAGACAGGACAAAGGCGGACGCTGGGAAGGCAGCCCGGCAGACCGCACACAGCGCCGTGACGGAAACCGGACTTCCAATCGTGCAGTTCAGGGAAGGGAAGAGGCCTTCCTCAAAGACAAGGATACGCAGGAACGTCCGAGAGTGGCGCAGAAGCGCGATGACAAGAGAGGCGCAATGTCCGGAATGGACAGCCTGTCCTCCGGAATGAAAAACGGCGGAAAGACGCTGAACAAGAAAGAGCGGGAGATCCGGGAAAAGAGCAAGCAATACGGCGATAAGACTGGAAAGAAACAGGAGAACTTAAAGAGCTTTGATAAGATGGCGCTTGCCAGAAAGCAGAGTGCTGCGCAGGCTGCAAAAGAGGAAGAGATCAAATCGCTGATCATTCCGGAAAAGATTACAATCAAGGAGCTGGCGGATATGATGAAAGTCTCCGCTGCGGAGATTGTGAAGAAGCTGTTTTTGCAGGGCAATGCCGTGACGCTGAATTCCGATATCGAATATGAGAAAGCGGAGGAAATCGCGCTGGAATACAATTTCCTCTGTGAAAAGGAAGTCAAGGTAAATGTGATTGAGGAAATGCTTCGGGATGAGGACGATCCGGAGGAAACCCTCGTTCCTCGCCCTCCGGTTGTGTGCGTCATGGGTCACGTAGACCACGGAAAAACATCCCTGCTGGATGCCATCCGCTCCACCAATGTGACTTCGAAAGAGGCGGGCGGAATTACGCAGCACATCGGTGCTTACGTTACGAAATGCAACGGAGAAAATATTACGTTTTTGGATACGCCGGGACACGAGGCGTTTACCGCCATGCGGATGAGAGGCGCACAGGCGACCGACATCGCCATTCTCGTCGTAGCAGCGGATGACGGAGTGATGCCGCAGACCGTTGAGGCAATCAATCACGCAAAGGCAGCGGGAGTGGAGATCATCGTTGCCGTCAACAAGATCGATAAGCCGAGCGCAAACGTGGAGCGCGTCATGAAGGAAATGACCGAGTATGATCTGATTCCGGAAGACTGGGGCGGCAAGACAATTTTTGTTCCTGTATCCGCACATACAAAAGAGGGAATTGACACTCTGCTGGAAATGATCCTTCTGACGGCAGAGATGCGGGAACTGAAAGCCAATCCGAACCGCAAGGCGAGAGGAATCGTCATCGAGGCGCAGCTGGACAAAGGACGCGGACCGGTGGCAACGGTGCTTGTTCAGGGCAATTGGCCCCTGCTACGGAAGAGTGCGCGCAATGATTGACGACAAGGGAAGAAGAATCCGGGAAGCCGGACCGTCCACCCCGGTTGAGATTCTGGGACTGAACGCAGTTCCCAACGCCGGTGAGGTCGCAGTCGGAACCGAGAACGACCGGGTTGCCCGTGAATTTGCGGAGACGTTTATTTCCGAGGGCAGAGAAAAGCTTTTGGAGGAGACAAAGGCAAAACTGACGCTGGACGGATTGTTCTCCCAGATTCAGGCCGGCAATTTGAAAGAGCTGAACCTGATCATCAAAGCGGACGTACAGGGATCGGCGGAGGCGGTCAAACAGTCGATGCTCAAGCTGTCCAACGACGAAGTCGTTGTCAAGGTCATTCACAGCGGCGTAGGTGCAATCAACGAATCCGATGTCATCTTGGCATCTGCATCCAGAGCGATCATCATTGGATTCAACGTTCGCCCGGATGCAATGGCAAAATCGGTTTCCGAGCGCGAGAAGGTAGACATCAAGCTGTACAATGTCATCTATCAGGCCATCGAGGATGTCGAGGCTGCCATGAAGGGAATGCTCGATCCGATTTTCGAGGAGCGCGTCATCGGTCACGGTACGGTCAGACAGACATTCAAGGCCTCCGGCGTCGGTGTCATTGCCGGTACATTTGTCATGGACGGTGTGTTCCAGAGAGGATGCAAAATCCGCCTGACGAGAAATGGCGAGCAGCTGTTTGACGGTCCGATTGCAACCTTAAAGCGGTTTAAGGATGATGTAAAGGAAGTCCGGGAAGGATATGAATGCGGTATTGTCCTGGAAAAGTGGAATGACATTCAGGAAGAGGATATGCTGGAAGCATATAAGATGGTAGAAGTTCCAAGATAGTCAGAAAAAGAAGAAAGGCATTGGAATGAGAAAGAATAGTATCAAAAACACAAGAATCAATGGGGAAGTTCAAAAAGAGCTGAGCCGCATCATCCGCAGTGAAATCAAAGATCCAAGAATTCACCCGATGACATCGGTTGTGCATGCAGAAGTGACGCCGGATCTGAAATATTGCAAAGCGTATATCAGCGTACTCGGGTCACAGGAAGAGCAAAAGGCAACGATGGAAGGTCTGAAAAATGCCGCCCCCTATATCCGGCGGCTGCTGGCACAGACCGTGAATCTGAGAAACACACCGGAGCTGAAATTCGTTTTGGATCAATCCATTGCATATGGCGTCAATATGACACGGCTGATCGATGAGGTGACACGAGACCTTGTGGATTCCGAAGAGACGGAGGATGAGGACGATGGAGAAGATCGTGTGGAGTGAACTCCTGAAAAATGCTGCGAAGATCTGCATCGTTGGCCATGTGAAGCCAGACGGGGACTGCATCGGTTCCTGTCTGGGGCTGCGCAATTATCTGTTTGACTGTTTTCCGGATCTGCATGTCGATGTCTATCTGGAAACTTATCGGGACGTGTATCAATATATGCGCTTTGCGGAAGAGGTTCTGCACGAAGAGACACCGAAGTGCGTTTACGATCTTGGAATTGCCCTGGACTGTTCCGAGGGGCGGATTGGCGCGGGCAAAGGCTGTTTTGCGTCGGCAGGAAAGACGGTATGCATTGACCATCACATCAGCAATGTCGGATTTGCCGATGTCAATCTCATTCTTCCGCATGCCTCCTCGACCGCAGAAGTGCTGTGCGGATTGTTTGAGATGGAGAAAATCAGCAAAGAGACGGCAGAGTGTCTCTACACCGGGATTTCCCACGACACCGGCATCTTCAAATACAGCAATACAAGCGGCCGCACGATGCGCATCGCGGCAGATTTGATGGAAAAAGGCGTCGATTTTACCCGCATTCTCAACGAGACGATTTTGGAACAGGAATATCGAAAAAATCGTTTCTTCGGCTTTTGCCTTTACCAGAGCCAGCGGATTCTGGATGGATTTTGCATCTGGTCCAGCGTTTCCAGGGAACAGATGGAGCAGATGGGCGTAAGCGACCGCGATACGAGCGGAATTGTAGAGAAGCTTCGGGATACAAAGGGAGCGGACTGCGCCTTCTTTCTCTATGAGACAGAGCCGAACCTGTACCGCGTCAGTATGCGCTCCAAAGGAAAGATTGACGTGAGCCGAATCTGCGGCCAGTTTGGCGGGGGCGGTCACGTTCAGGCAGCCGGATGCAGCATTGCGGGGACACCGGAACAGATTGCAGCCATGGTTTCCGAAGAAATCAAAAAGCAAATGCTGTGACACCACAGGAGAAACGGCGAGGACAGAGAGAATGGAGTTAAACGGTGTTTTAAATGTATATAAAGAAAAAGGATACACATCCCATGATGTGGTGGCGAAGCTTCGGGGAATTTTAAGGCAAAAAAAAATCGGTCATGCCGGGACACTGGATCCGGAGGCGGAGGGCGTTCTTGCGGTATGCCTCGGGAGCGCCACCAAAGTGTGCGATGTGCTGACCGATACGGATAAAGTCTACGATGCGGTGCTTCTCCTCGGAAGGGAGACAGACACGCAGGACAATACGGGAACGGTTGTCCGGGAGCAGGACGTCTCGCTATCGGAGGAGGAGATCCGCAAATGTGCGGCCTCCTGGATCGGACCGTGTATGCAAATTCCTCCGATGTATTCCGCCCTAAAGCAAAACGGGAAGAAGCTGTATGAACTGGCGCGGGAGGGAAAGACGGTGGAACGTCCGCCAAGACCGATCCGGATTTATGACATTCAGATCACGCAGATCTGTCTTCCGAGGGTTGCGATGACTGTCTCGTGCAGCAAGGGGACGTACATCCGCACCCTCTGCCATGACATCGGCAAAGCGCTCGGCTGCGGGGGATGCATGGAGGCGCTTGTACGGCGCAGAGTCGGCGCCTTCTCCATAAACGAGGCAAAGACACTTGGCCAAATCGAGAAGATGAAGGCAGATGGCAGCATCGGGGAGGCAGTCATTTCCGTTCCGGATCTGTTTTCGGACTATCCCCGGGTCTCGATAAAAGAGGAGTATGCCTTCCTCGCATACAATGGAAATCCGGTCGCAGAAAAACATCTCGTCGGGTGTCCGCAGGACAAAAAGACACCGCTGCTGCTCTTTGATGCGCACGGCGCGTTCATCGGAATTTTTTCCTGGCGCAAGGAAAAGGGACGGTATGTTTCGGAAAAAATGTTTTACAGCGGACAGAATTGAGGAAAACGATGATAATTTTTCGGGATGCAGCGTTTGCACTTACAGAACCCGCAGCTGTGACATTCGGAAAATTTGATGGGATCCACCGTGGACATCAAAAATTGATGAGACAGCTGCTGGAGGAGAAAAAACGAGGGAAAAAGGCGGTTGTGTTTACGTTCTCCCAGTCGCCCAGGGCAATTGTGACAGGACAATCCGCCCAAGTGCTGATGACGATGGAGGAGCGGGAACGGTATCTGGAGGAAATCGGGATCGACTATCTCATCGAATATCCGTGTGATGAGACGCTGATCCGCACATCCGCCGAACTGTTTGTGAAGGACATCGTCATCGGAAAATGCCATGCCGATGTCCTGATTGTGGGGACGGATTTCCGCTTCGGATATGGGAGGGCGGGAGATCCAAGTCTTTTAAAGCGGCTGGCGCCCTTTTATGGATACGAACTGATCACAGAGGAAAAGGAACTCGACGAGGAGAGCGGAAGAGAAATCAGCAGCACTTATATCAAGGAAGAGATTCTCCAGGGCCGGATGGAACATGCCGCAAAGATGCTCGGGGAACCGTATTCGTTTGAGGGGACGGTCATGCACGGGATAGAGCTTGCCAGAAAACTGAACATTCCGACGATGAACCTTCACCCTTCCAGCCAAAAATTGCTTCCGCCCTTTGGCGTCTACTGCGTGAGAGCGCTTGTGGAGGGAACGTGGTATGACGGCATTGCCAATCTCGGATGCAAGCCGACCGTCACGAATCAAAATCAAGTCAAGCTGGAAACCTATTTATTTAATTTTTATAAATTTGTATATGGAAAAACCATTCGGGTTATGCTATACTCATTTGTGCGGGCAGAGCAGACATTTCCCTCTGTCCGGGTGTTAAAAGAACAAATGGAGCGGGATGTGCGGGATGGAAAACGTTACTTTTCTTCTCTGCCGCCCTGCGAAATTCAGCGATAGAAAAAAATAGGGAGAAGCATGAATCGAATTAGAAATAAAATATACGTATGCGGACTGATCGCCTTATTGTCCATCTCCGGAGTTGGCTGTGCCAGAAGAAGTTCGGGAATCGAAGACCTTCTTGACTCCACGGAATTCAATTCCACGGAATTCAATTCCACGGAAGTGACATCGGATGCTTCGGGCATGGAGAGCGATCCATCGGATCCAACGGATCCGTTGGATCCGTTACAGTCCGTCTGGGATGATCCGGCCTACATTCCGCTCGAGGAAAAGGAGGCAATTCTTGCGCAGTATGACTGGCTGGGTATCGTACATAACACAGCCGGCGGGGTACTAAATGTTCGCATGGAGCCCTCCACAAGTGCATTTATTATGGGAAAGGCGTTTGAGAATGCAGCGGTCCATATCGTGGAGGATCTCGGAGAGTGGTATCGAATAGAGGAGAATGGCGCCTACGGATATGTATCGAAAGATTTTATTGTGACAGGAGATGAGGCGAGAACTCTGGCGATGAACAGCATCAAGCGGCGGGCTGTCGTCAATGCGGCTGCACTAAACATTCGAAAAGGACCTTCCACCCATACCAACGTTTTGGGGCGCGCGGTTGCTCAGAGCAGTTACGCTGTGAAGGAAGTATATGAGAACTGGATGAAAATTCAGGTGAGCGGAGATTTGGAGGGATTTGTCCACTCCGATTACGTGGACATTATGATGGGGCTGGATACGCCCATCATCAGCGAGGATTACGCAAATCTGTCTCAGACCCGCAGAAATCTCGTCAATATGGCGTGGAGCTACATTGGCGGACGATATGTCTGGGGAGGCGTCACGCTCGGAGTCGGCGTAGACTGCTCCGGATTTACAATGCGCCTCTATGAATCGCAGGGAATTTCACTTCTGCGTGTGGCCCGTGCGCAGGCGACGCAGGGAAGAGAAGTTTCCACGGACGAGATGAAGCCGGGAGATCTTGTCTTCTACTATATGGACAACTCGTTCATTCGCCATGTGGCGATGTATGTGGGAGATGGAAAAATTATCCATGCCGCGAACGCGGAGAAAGGAATCCGGATGGACAAATACGACTATGTGCCGTATGCGTTTGTCCGCAATATTATCGGAGACTGAGCCAAAGAGAGGAAGGCGTTGTCTCTGCGATATACAGCATAAATTTTTCACCGATTTTACAGATTAAAAAGTCTTTGACATCTGTATGGATTTATGGTATGATACAAAGGTATGGGCTGCGGCGAAAAGCAGTGCCGCCCCATCCGGTCACCCCGTTCACAGTTTGCGGATACTCCGCCCCATGCTTAGAACCGGGTCAGAACAATGATTAGGAGGACAAAACAATGATTTCCAAGGAAAAGAAAGCACAGATTGTAGCACAGTACGGCAGAACACCGGAGGACACGGGATCTCCGGAAGTTCAGATTGCGATTTTAACTGCAAGAATTACAGAGCTGACCGAGCATCTTCAGAAGAATCCGAAAGATCACCATTCCAGAAGAGGTTTGCTGATGATGGTTGGACAGAGAAGAGGACTGCTGGACTATCTGGCAAAGAAAGACATCAACGCATACCGCAGCCTGATTGAGAGATTAGGAATCAGAAAGTAATTATTGTGTCATAAGAATGGTATTGGGGAGTGTGAAGGGAATGTTGGATTCTTTTCACACTTTTCCGTATGGAACCATCTGATGACAAATGTCATTCTGACATTGCCTTCCGGGGAAGTTTCTTCCGAGACTGCTGAAATGGGCAAAAACGGGGCGGCTTTTGCCTGTTTCAGTTGTTTCGGCTGCTTCCTTCGGAGCAAGATCCGATCCTGCCGCAGCGCTGCACAGACAGGAAAGACGGACAGAGAAGCAGCGCAGAAATGAGGAAAATATGTATAAGAGTTATTCCATGGAGCTGGCCGGGAGAACGCTGACCGTTGACATCGGACGGGTTGCGGCACAGGCAAACGGAGCCGTGTTTATGCATTACGGCGACACAACGATTTTGTCCACCGCGACGGCTGCGAAAGCTCCGAAAGAGGGAGTGGATTTCTTTCCGCTGAGCGTAGAGTACGAAGAGAAGATGTATGCAGTCGGGAAAATTCCCGGCGGATTCAACAAGAGAGAGGGGAAGGCTTCGGAACATGCGATTTTAACATCCCGCGTCATTGACCGCCCGATGCGTCCTCTATTTCCAAAAGACTTCCGCAATGAAGTGACCATCAGCAACCTTGTCCTTTCGGTGGACCCGGACTGCGGGCCGGAGATTACGGCAATGCTCGGCTCCGCCATCGCCACATCGATTTCCGACATTCCGTTTGACGGACCGATTGCAGCTTCCAATGTAGGGCTTGTGAGAGGGGAACTTGTCATCAACCCGACAAATGAGCAGAAGCTTGCCTCCGACTTGCAGCTGACCGTCGCTTCCACGAGAGAGAAAGTCATTATGATTGAGGCCGGAGCCAATGAAGTGCCGGAGGACACGATGATTGAAGCCATCTTTTTGGCACATCAGGTAAACAAAGAAATTATCGGCTTTATTGATAAAATTGTAGCAGAGTGCGGAAAAGAAAAGTTCACCTACACGAGCTGCAAAATTCCGGACGAGATGTACGACGACATGGTTCGCTTCATCACACCCGAGGCAATGGAGCGTGCAGTCTTTACCGACGACAAGCAGACGAGAGAGGCAAACATGGATGCGCTGGAGGAACAGCTGAAAGCGCGCTACGAGGAGTCCAATCCGCAATGGGCGGAACTTGTGGCAGATGCACTCTACCTCTTCGAGAAAAAGACGGTCCGCAAAATGATTTTGAAAGATCACAAGCGCCCGGACGGACGGGCCATCACGCAGATCCGGCCGCTTGCCGCAGAAGTTGACATTGTGCCGCGGGTTCAC
>CASGAH010000043.1 GCA_949299375.1 uncultured Eubacteriales bacterium
CCAATTTCATTGTAGTATGTACCAGGATCAAACATTGGAGCTTCATCCCAGTCTCCATAGAAGCCAAGATACGGAACGTTCATCTCTACCGATGCGCCCTCTGCGGTCTGTGCATTGGCGGTTACGAATCCTTCCACATACATTCCGTTTTCAAACTGGGAAAGATATGCGAGGCTGTCTGCAGACAGTGTCACCGATACAGTCACATCGGCACTTCCATTTGCCGGTACTGTCACTGCACTTCCCTGTGCGGTCTGAAGCAGATATGGAGTTCCATTGATTTTTACTGTGCCGTCCACATTAAATGCAGTCTCTGTCTGAACGGTAGCGGACGGAACAAACGTCAGATCTTCACTGCCGATGTTGTGGATGGTAAACGTCAGATCAAATGTCTCGCTCTCGAACTCGCCGATCTCAAGCTTCGGTCTTCCGCCATTTACCGTCACATAGGCAGGAGAAGTCACAGCATCTCCCACGTTCATCATACCGGCGCCCTGCTGTCTTGGAGAATAGAGTACTCCGTTCTCGTTGTCTACAGGATCCGCGGTACTCATAAAGAAATAGTCTGCCAGATTGCTCTCTTCTTCCGCGGAGGCAAACGTCATCTTTCCTTCCAGTGCTTCTTTCAGAAGTGCCATTGCACCTGTCACATGAGGCGTTGCCATAGAAGTTCCGTCCCATGCTTCATAGGAGGAATCGGTGCCGAATCCGATGGCAGAAGTAATGCTTCCACCCGGAGCCATCAATTCCGGCTTAATCTTCAGGTCTGCTGTCGTTCCCCAGGAGGAGAAATCCGTCGGAACTCCGGTTGCGTCAAATACTGTGATCGACAGTGTTCCCACACCGTCTTCCCCTGCAGCCGCATTCATCGCTGCTCCGGTTGCCTGGGTGACAGAGACAGCCGGGATGTAGTATGCGTCAACCTGCATATTGATCGTACCAGCCTCATTGTTGTAGATGATCACAGCAACAGCGCCTGCCTGATATGCATATGTAACCTTCTCGCTAAAGGAAATGCTTCCTCTGGATACAACGGCAACTTTTCCCGTCACATCAAGGCCTTCATAGTCGGATGCTTCTCCGACACCGCCGACCATAACATATTCAAGTGTCTGACCTTCCAGAGAAGCCATCTGCTCCGATGCCTCTGTTGCCCGGTCAATGTAGCTGTAGGACTCGCCGTCAACTTGAATGCTTCCCGCAGTGATGCCTGCGTTGTTGCCTGCCGCAATCGACAGGTTGCTTGTCCACGTAGACGGAGATCCGACAACACCGTAGTCCGGATTCATGCCAAGAGAATACCCATCCTGTGCGTTGGAATCTCTTGTGCTGCCGTCATTTCCTGCTGCAGCGCATACGTTCACGCCGGCTTCTGTCAGTGTATCAAACACTACGCCGTAATCTTCCTGATAGTAGGAAGAGAAACCGCAGGCAGAACCAAGGCTCAGGTTCGCTGCGTCAACGCCAAGGTATGCACAGTCTTCCAATGCCGGAAGAATGTTTGCCCAGGAAGCACCGCCGCTGGCACTAAACACCTGCATGACAACGATCTGCGCATCATAGGCAACGCCCTTGAAATCGCTTCCGTTGTTTCCGGCAGCAGTACCTGCCACATGGGTGCCGTGGTCGCTTGCGCCATGGTCTGCACTGTAGCTCTGATAAACATAGTCATAGCGGAACGGAATCTTTCCGCTGTAGTACAGCTGCGACGCATCGCTGCCTGCATTGAAGTTGCTTCCTGCAGCATCCACTCGGGCCTGCAGTTCTGTCACATCCAGTGCTGCATCTTCCGGAACGACAGAAAATGCCTCATGCGTTGGAAGAATACCGGTGTCAATAATGGCGACAAGCCTTCCCTTTCCGGTATATCCAAGATCCCAGGACTCTGCCGCATTGATGACGCCTGTACTTGTACTCATCTGAGGATCCACTTCAAAGACAGGTGCCTCATAGGCAACCACACCGTCCATTTTGTTCAGCTCCTCAATCAGGCTTCTCTCTCCCTGGAAAGAGAATCCATTGAACAGCAATGTGTGATGATACATTGGTTCAATGCTGATTCCAAGTGTCTGCTCAATGCTGCGTTCCACATGAAGCTGTTCTTCTTTCATGCCCACAGACAATGCCTGCGCCTCTTCCAGACTCTGCGCAACTGCGAGAGCTGGTTTTTCTTCCAGACGAACCATGATGTCAACGACTTCATCCGGATCTGCGTCTTCTTTCTGCAATTGAGCATCCGTCACTTCTCCGATTGTCTGAAATTTCGCCAGCGATCCATCCCCGTCTGCAAGTACAGGAATCGACTGATTGCTCAGGACAAGAGCCAGAACCATCAAAGCAGCCAACATTCTTCTGACTGCTCCACGTACGTTTCCTTTCATACGTCTTCCTCCATTCTTTTTTTGTAGGGACATCCGGCAGATGTCCCCCGCCCTTAATGATACATTTTTTATTTGGGAAAGTCAACTGCCTTGCTCTACTTTTTCTCTTGTCCCTCCAAAAAAAACATCCGAAGCGGCTTATTTTCCAAAAACAAACAAACCGATTCGGATATTTTTCCAAAAGGATTCCGGCTCACTGCCCGCACATTTCATTCGCAGCAAAAAATGCTTCACACGGAAGGTACGAAATGTATCTTCCTAAGGAAGATACATTCTATTCCCAAATGTTGATCTGCACAATTTCCTCTTTCTGCTGAAGGGCTTTCTCCTGGCGGCACGCCCACAAAGCGCTCTCTCTCACTTGTTCGATCAAGCGGACAATCTCCTCACTCTTTTCCAGCTCCTGCATATAGGCAGCGGATTCCCCGTCCACTTCCCCTTCGTAGAGGTAAACGGCTCCGTCAGAATTTTGTTTTACATAGAAACGCTCCAGATTCGGCAGAGGTGTTAAAATCTCCCGAAACTGCGCCTCGTAGCTGACATATACAATATAGGTGTCCTCCGCAAGACCTTCCCGCACCGTACATTCGATGTTTTGGTACGATTCGATCTGCTCTGCTTTTTGCTGAAGCTTTTCTTCGGAAAGCCCCCCGCTGTTCTCCACAATGCTGTTTAATACATCTACACTGCACTGGCTCACCGCATCAAAGTAGCGGACAATCAGTGCCTCAATCTCTTCGTATTGCCCGGACTCACTCCGGATGGACTCCGTGTAAATCTGCACGACCGTTTCATCGTCAGAAATTATCATCAGCGCATCTTTCTCCCCGGACAAAGGGCTGACCGTCTCCCCTTCATTCCCAAAATCAACATTCTTTGTCTCCCTCACCGTCAGCACGACAATGCCTGCCACAATCAGAAAGGATATCACATACGGAATCAGCCTTATTCCATTGTTTTTTCTTGGTTTCACACTCGCATCTCCTTTTTGATTCGCCGTCTTCCGGCACGAAAGCATCGTATCACAAACAAGCAAAAAAATCAATCTTTTTTGCAAAAACCACTTGCAATTTCTCAACTTTATAGTATAATGTAGGAGTATGTTTTGATACACCTGTAGCTCAGTGGATAGAGCAGTGGAATCCGGATCCACGTGCGGGGGTTCGATTCCCTTCAGGTGTGTAAAAAAAGGACCGTATGAGATGATTTTTCACCTTCGCGGTCCTTTTTTTCGTTCTTTCCTCTGTACATTTCACGATTTTTATGTTATCCTAAAGATACCCTTTTCCTTCCTTTTCTCCGGTCTTGTCCCCATTGGAGTGCCTGCCCGTCACGGGATGCCCAAAACGCCATCCCGAGAAATCAGAAGGAGTTATTTTATGGATTTTGAACATTTTACGAATGCGATTCTGGAGGAGATTTCCCGCCTTCTCCCCGACGACACACACGCAGCGGCCATCCGAATGCAGCGCGGCAATCAGACGGCAACATACGGTCTGTACATGGAGCGGGCGGATGCCGGCGGAGCGCCCTTGCTGGATCTCTTCCCTTTTTATGAGGCATATCGCGCCGGTCTGTCGCTGCACGATGCCGCATGTTATCTGCTTGAGAATTACAAAAACAGCGTTCCCTTTGAGACAAGTTTCCCGGATTTTCCCCGGAATGCGGCGCATTTCAGGGAACAGATTGTCATCCGGCTCGTTCACTACAATCAAAACAGAGAATGGCTTCGCTCCGTCCCGCATCGCCGGGTGCTTGACCTGGCTTTTCTCTGTGAGGTGGCCGTTCCCCATGCCGGGGAGGGATACGGGGTTTGCGCTGTGACCACGCCGCTTATGAAAGCGCTTGGCCTGAACGAGGAAACGCTTTTTTCGCTTGCCTGGCGCAACCAGCTCTCATCCATCCCGCCCCTGATCTGCCCGATCGAAGACATCCTTTCCCAGCCCTCCCCCACCCCCGTCTATGTCGTGACAAACCAGACGAAGCTGCACGGCGCGTGCTGTCTGTTCTACCCCGGGGTTTTGGAGGAGCTCGCCCGAAGGCTGGAGTCGGATCTGTGCATTCTTCCCTCCTCCATCCACGAAGTGCTCGTCACCGCCTGGGACGAGACGCAAAGCAAAGAGCAGATGGACGAGATGGTGCGCGAAATCAACCGTTCCAGCGTTCCAGAGCGGGATTGGCTGTCCGATCACGCCTACCTCTACTGCCGCCAAAGCGGGCAGATTCTCCTGTAAGCGCCTGCGCTGCCTCAGCTTTCTTCGCAGATTTTTTCATCGGATACGATTTCTCTCAGCGCCTGCAAAAGCTGCTCCATCTCCCTTTGGGTACCGATGGAGATCCGAAGAAAGTTGTCAATTCTCGGCTTCGGAAAATATCTTACATAAATCCCCCGCTCTTTCAGGGCGGCAAAGATCTCACAGGCCGGTTTTGCCGGATGACTTGCAAAGACAAAATTGGCCTGTGAATCCGGAAAGACAAAGCCAAGCCCCGCAAGTTCCCGTTTCGTCCACTCCCTTGTCTCCACAATCTTTTTTATCGTATGCTGAAAATATGCCTCGTCCGAGACGACTGCCACCCCGAGGCGCAGCGCGTGATGGCTCATCGTGTAGGAATTAAACGAATATTTGGCATCATTTAGATAGCGGATCAGGACGGGAGCGCCGATGGCAAATCCGATGCGCATCCCGGCCATTGAGCGGGATTTGGAAAACGTCTGCACAATGAGAAGATTTTCGTACCGGTCCAGCAGCGTCTGCGCCGAACCTCCCGCTGCAAAATCCACATATGCCTCGTCCACGATGACAATCACATCCGCATTGTGCTGCAAAATGTCCTCTAGCACAGACTTGTCCTCATAAACCCCTGTCGGCGCATTCGGATTGGGAAAGACAATTCCCCCATTGGGGGCATCATAATCCCGGGGATTGAGATGGAAATTGGCATCGAGCGGTTTTCGCTCATAGGGAATCCGGAACAGATCCGCCCACACATCATAAAAAGAGTAGGTGATGTCCGGGAAGAAAATCGGTTTGTCCGAGTGAAAGAACGTCAAAAACGCCATCGCAAGCACGTCGTCCGAACCGACCCCGGTAAAAATCTGCTCCGGCCGGACTCCATAGCGATCTGCCAGCGCATTCACCAGATCGGAAGCGGTCGGATCCGGATATTTTCTCAGACAATCTATCGAAAACGCCCGATTCGCCTCCTCTACCCCCGGCGCCGGAGGATATGGATTTTCATTGGTATTTAATTTTATAATCCCTTTCTTTTGGGGCTGCTCCCCGGGAACATAGGGAACGACCTTTCGTATCTTTTCTTCCCACGCTTTCATACACATCCTCCCGATCCTCGTCTCACTCTTTTCTGTCCGGGGTCTTTCTTCCCCCGCCCCGGATCCGGTATACTGCCCCATACAGACCGACCGCAAACTGCCGAAGCGGAATCATCCTAAGCCACACATGTTCAAAAAACTCCCACCAGAAATCTCCCGGATGAATCCACACGCCGCCTCTGCGGACAGCGGTGACCCTGCCAAAAATCTGTTCCCGAGAAATGGGGCCTTCGATCCAGTTCTGGGCATCCCCGACAAAGTAATACGCCTCTCCTTCTTTTCGGCAAATCCGGTGCAGCACATACTGGCCGTTCGCGCGCTGAAACATCGCCATGTCGCCGCGCTCAAGCGGGGTATCAATCGGAGCCAAAATGACCGCATCCCGCTGATGGATCAAAAACGGGGACATGCTGCTTCCCGTAATCACAAGAGAAACGGTTTTTCCCTCCCCGATCAGCTCTCTCAGCACTCCAATGTACTCCCGCGCATCCACCATCCGGGTTCGCAGCGAAAGCTGCCCCTCATTCTTGTTTTTCTTTTTTTTCATCGCCTCTCCACTCTGCTCACTGTTTTTCGATCTCGCAATGGCATGATCCACTCCCCGGCAGATGGTATTCCTCCGCCAGCTTCTGGAATGCCGGGAGAGAGCGCTGAATCATTTCATAAGATACACAGTACGCAATCCGCACATATCCGGGGCAGTCAAAGGACGTTCCCGGGACAAACAAAATATTGTATTTTTTGGCGGCTTCACAAAACTCCATTTCATTCGGAACCGGAGATTTGACAAACAGATAAAAGGCGCCCTGCGGCTTAATGCACTCAAATCCGTATTGGATCAGACGGCTGTACAGCAGGTTGCGGTTTCTGTCATACGCTTCCAGGTTCACTTCCACGTCTACACACCGCCGGATGACCCTCTGCATCAGCGAAGGCGCATTGACGCATCCGATGACGCGGTTGGCGATGGTGATGGCAGAGATTACAGTCTCACTGTCCTCCAGCTCGTCCGGGATGACAAGATATCCGATTCGCTCCCCGGGCAGCGACAGTGATTTGCTGTAAGAATAGCCGACAATCGTATTCCGGTAGTATTTTGTCAAATACGGCACGGTTACCCCGTCATAGGCGAGCTCCCGGTATGGCTCATCCGACACAAGGAAAATCGGATGCCCGTACTCCTTCTCTTTTTTGTTTAGAATCGCAGCCAGTTCCTGAATCGTCTCCTCGGAATATACAACTCCGGTCGGGTTGTGCGGAGAATTGACGATCACCGCCCGTGTCTTTGGCGTTATCTTCTGCTCCAACTCCGAAAGGTTCGGCTGAAATGTCTCCAGATTGGGAGAAATTACGACAAGCTTTCCCCCGTATCCGGTCACATACGCGCGGTACTCCACAAAATAGGGGGCGAACACGATAACCTCTTCCCCCGGATTTAACAGACTCTTGAATACAATGTTCAATCCACTGGCCGCCCCAACTGTCATAATCAGGTTCTTGGCGGAAACGTGTATCCCGAAACGGCGATTCAAGGAATCCGCAATCGCCTGACGGACATCTTCAAACCCCGCGTTGCTCATATATCCGTGTACCATCGTCGACTCTTCCTCTTCCAGAATGTCTAAAATGGCCTGACGGACCTGAGGAGGCGCCGGAACATTCGGATTTCCAAGGCTAAAATCAAAGACATTTTCCCTGCCGTAAAGAGCCGCCAGACGATTTCCCTCCTCAAACATGGCTCGAATCGCAGAATTGTTCTTTACCAATGCTTCCATTCTCTCTGCAATCATATTTCTCACTTCTTTCTGCGCTGTTTCATTGTTCGGCCCGCCCCAAAATACAGCGCCACCCCGGACGGGTCTTTTGCGTTATCGCTTCTATTTCCGCGTCCTCCTCCATCCTGCACAGCACGTCCCGATTCGGCACACGAGGAGAAAGGCGAGGATTCCCGCAGCCGTTCCAATCGAATCTACGCACACATCAAACAGGCGGGCGGCACGCCCGTCGCCAAACATCTGGTGAATTTCATCTCCGACTGCATAGACGGTTCCAATCATCCATGCGCTCTTTTCCCTGCCCAGACGCCGAAGCTTCGAGGAGGCCGGGACATTGGACAGCCATCCCGAAAGCAGAAAGCCAAGCACCCCATATTCGGTAAAATGTGCCGTCTTTCGGACGAGAAACGTCATCCTCGCCAAAATTTCCTCCTGCTGCGTCCACAAGCAGCGGTCAAATTCCGGGTAGAAGAGGCGAATCACCTGCTCGGTAATCCCTCCGCTTATGGCGGACGATTGCTCTGCGTTCTGGGAAGAAAACAGAAAAATGACAGCCATCCAGGCTACAACGAGGGCAAACCAGATCCAGTGACGAATCCGTTTCATGCTTCTGTTTTCCTCTCCTCTGTCAGTTTTTGCAGTCCGGTTTTCAGACGCAAAAGAGACTGATCTTTTCCTAAAATCTCCAGAATCTCCGTTGCTCCGCCCGGCGTCACAGCAACTCCCGCCGCTGCAATGCGCACAACCCACATGACGGCGCCTGCCTTCAAGCCGAGATCGCGGGCGCAGGCAAGCAGCGTCTCATACAGCGCATCGTTTGTAAAATGGTCGCTCGACTCCAAAACCGGAATCACCTTCTCCAAAATTGCGGCTGATTTTTCCAGAGTCGTCTTATTCTTCTTGTTGACATAGAGCTGGCAGTCGTAATCCGGAAGTGCGGCGAGGAAGGACACTTTGCCTGGAATCTCTGAGAGGGAGGAAATCCGGGTGTGAATGAGACGCATCAGCATCTCCAGATTCGCACAACCTTTCACCGTGTCAAAGCGATCCTCTGCCAATTCCCGAAAACGCTCAAATGGCATTTTCTTCAGATACTCGCTGTTAAACCAGAGAAGTTTGTCATAGTCAAACACCGACGGGGAGTGGTTGACCCCTTCCAGAGAAAATTCTTTCTTGAGCTCTTCGAGAGAGAAAATTTCCTGGTTCGTATTTTTCGGACACCATCCAAGAAGGGCAATGTAATTGACGATTGCCTCCGGCAAGAATCCATCGTTTACAAGATCCTGGAAGCTGACTGCCCCGTGGCGCTTCGACAATTTGGAAACGGTTCCGTCTGCCGATTTTCCCATCATCAGCGGCAGATGGACATACACCGGCCGCTCCCATCCGAACGCATCGTACAGCAGCGCATATTTCGGCGTGGAGGAGAGATATTCGCTTCCTCTCACGACATGGGTGACGCCCATCAGGTGGTCGTCAATGACATGACAGAAATTATACGTCGGATATCCGTCCGCTTTTATCAAAATCTGATCCTGAAGCTCCTTGTTCTCCACAGAAATTTCCCCGTACACGGAATCGACATACGACGTCGTCCCTTCCAGCGGCATTTTCTGGCGAATGACAAACGGCATCCCAGCGGCCAGATTTGCTTCCACTTCTTCCCGGGACAGGTTCCGGCAGTGTCTGTCGTACCCGCCCTCCCCGCTGCTCTCCTCATGGAGCTGCGCCAGCCGTTCTTTGGAGCAAAAGCAATAATAGGCATCCCCTTGCTCCACAAGCATTTTTGCGTATTTCAGATAAATCTCCTTGCGCTCGCTCTGCACATACGGGCCATGCGGACCGCCGATTTGCGGTCCCTCGTCATATTCAAGCCCTGTCATCTTCAAGGTTGACAGAATCAAATCTACCGCACCTTCCACAAGGCGCACCTGATCGGTATCTTCAATTCTAAGAATAAACGTTCCTCCCTGAGACTTCGCCAGCAAATACGAATACAGGGCGGTTCTCAAATTTCCGATATGCATATATCCCGTCGGGCTTGGTGCAAATCTCGTTACTACATGGTTCATCCTGAAACCCCTTTCCGCGCTCTTTGCGCGCTCGATCGTTTTTCTCAATTTCAAATGATGCTGCGTTGGATCCCAGATGGCCTTCCGATTCGGCTCACATCTCGACAATCCATTTTTTATCGTGCTCACAGATGAGGATGCGCCGTAAATCAAAGGCCTCCTCCAGGACAGTTACATGGTACTCCATGCTGCATCCGTCCCCTTTTTCCGACCTCAGCACATAATCTCCGTTTTCCTTCTCCTCAATCAGATCGCTGATCTCCTCATAGATCTCCTCACCGTCGATCCGTCCCGGATACCCGGCTTTTCGGATCTGCTCTTCCATTGCTTCATAAAATTCTTCCACAATCTGCTCCCTTCATTCTTCTTCCTCTTCCCCGGAAAGGCAGAGGCTGTTTTGAACCTGGCACACTCTCTCCCGGATCCTGCCCTCCAAATATCGGGCGGCGCTCCTGTAGGGTTCTTTTAAATTCCGCTCTGACAGATTTCCAAGAATATCCCGCTGCGTCTGGCGCAGTTTTTTGACGATCCACCTCTGATCTCTAACCCAGAGAATGGTCCTCAAATTGTGGAGCCGGTCGGCCAGCTTAACGACAATCGCCCGGTCATCCCCTTCCCGAAAGAGTCGATTCGTATATTCCTCAAACGGCTGTCCCTTCCGACGGGTCAGAAAATCGACCTGTCTTGCGATCTCGTCCCCAAACGATTCCGCAATCTGCGCGCGGGTCAGCCTCGTATCTTCCAGTGTGTCATGGAGAAGTGCCATCACAAGAAGCGGCGTATCCCGGATGCCGACCTCCTGCTCCAGAATCTCATACACCTTCTTCACATGCTCTTCGTAGTAGGGAACCCTTCGTCCCCCTTCTCCGATGCGCGTTTGTCCCTGATGGTACTGCATTGCCACTCTCATTGCTTTTTCAATCTCTGTCTCCATTGTTCCGCCCTGTACCTTCTCCCTCTGCTCTCATGATCTGTGATGTTGACCCGAACGCACACTGCTATGCAAGATCCCGCCGTCTGTCACCGGAAAAGGGAAGCGGCCGCAGCATATACGGCTCCTTTCCCTGTGCAATCCGCTCCGGATTGTCGTCAAAGACCATTTTGGCATATTCCCATCCGAAGTGATCCCGCACCTCCTCGTAGGCCTCCCGCAAATCCGGCGTCCTCATCGTTGCAAAGTGCGCATCGCTTGCCACACACGTCACAAGTCCATGATCCAAAAGTGCGATGGCCGCCCGGCGCGGTCCTCTTCCAAAGCGCCCGAGAATGCTCCCCTTGTTTACTTGGACAAGACATCCGCCGCAGATACACTCGTAAATAAACTGCGGACGGTGCTGAACCGCCCGGTAGCGCTCCGGATGTGCGATGATCGGAATCAGCCCTTTCTCCTGCACAAGAGAGAGTAAATCCGCCATGCGCTCTTCTATCTCATCAAAGTCAAACTCCATAAGAAGATACTTTGTCCCGTTCAGCGGGATCAGACGGTCCTCCTCCAGAAGGCGCGGCAAATCATCGTCCCCGTACACCTCCATTCCCGGAAGAACAGACAGCGGAATGCGCTCCTTTTCCAGCTGTTCATTCAGCTCCCGAAGACGCCCCAGAATCTCCTTCTTCGTGTAAGGATCTTTGTCCCAGGGGAGGTTAAAGTGCGGCGTTGAGATCATTTTGCGGATTCCGCTTTCCACTGCAATGCGCGCCATCTCAAGCGACTCCATCATGTCAGGGGATCCGTCGTCGATCCCAGGTATAATATGTGCGTGAATGTCTGTCATATTGTCCCTCATTTCTGCTTGTTTCTCCGATCGTGTTCCTCCGTGCAGCGCTCCCCGATGCCGCATTGATGAAACATTCCAATTTCCCGGTAATGCTCCAGTTTATATTCAATCAGGCACAGACTGCATTTTAACTGTTCCATCTGCCGCTCAATCCATTCTTTCTGATTCAGAAGAAGTTTTCGCTTCTCCTCGTCCCCCTCGCCGGACAGACACAGCTCTACAAATTTCCGAATATCGCTGATCTGCATCCCGCTTCTTTTCAAGCAGCAAATCATCTCCAGCAGGCTGATGTCCTCCTCGCAGTATTGCCTTGCCCCTCCGGACGTGTGATGAATCCGGGGGGTCAGCCCCTGTTTGTCATAGTAGCGCAGCGTAGAGATCGGCAGGCTTGTCCGCTCTGATACTTGTTTGATTGTATAATATTCCATAACTTATCGTCTCACTCCCTATCGCGTCCGACACAGCATCTCCAGCCTTCCGGTCAAATTTCCAGCCTTTTTTTGCGTTTCTCTTGACCTAAAGTTCACTTTAGCATCTATACTATAGATTGTCAATCCATTTTTTTGCGTTTCCCCGGGTCGTCCCCGCAAAATCCGTTCGGAAGCGCACATCCAGAAAGGAAAAGGTGATTCGCATGAATTTATCTGGCAACGTCACATTAAACAATGGCAAATCCATGCCAATTCTTGGCCTTGGCGTCTTCCAGTCTGCCGAGAAAACATACGATGCCGTGCGCAGCGCACTCGACATTGGATATCGCCACATTGACACCGCTTCACTGTACGGCAACGAAGAGCTCGTCGGAAAGGCGATCCGCGACAGCGGCATTCCACGCTCTGAGATTTTTGTCACAACAAAACTGTGGAACAGCGACCAGCGTTCCCATCGCCAAAAAGACGCATTCTGGGAGAGCATGGAGCGGCTGAACATCGACTATATTGACCTGTATCTTCTTCACTGGCCAGTGCCGGAAGTGTTTCATGAGAGCTGGACGGTTCTGGAGGAACTCTACGACGGAAAAAATCTAAAATCGATCGGCGTATCCAACTTTCTGGAGCACCACATCGATGAGCTGATGGCAGGCGCATCCGTCAAGCCCACGGTCGATCAGGTCGAGGTTCATCCGTATCTCACCCGACGCAGCCTGCGCCGCTACTTGAACGAACAGCAGATTGCCTGCGAGGCATTGAGCCCTCTCGGAAGGGACAACAAAGCGCTTCTTACCGATCCCCGGCTTGCCGCCATCGGAGCACGCTACGGCAAAACCGTCGCCCAGGTCATTTTGCGGTGGGATATCCAAAATGGAATCATCACCATTCCGAAGTCCGTTCACCCCGACCGCATTCGCCAAAATTCTGAGATCTTCGACTTTTCACTGACCGACGAGGAGATGGAGCAGATCGAGCAGATGAACCGCAATCAGCTGCATGAAGATCCGGAAACATTCTACCATTACTTCTAACCCCTGTCCAGTCACGCAGCATACCCCCCCCCGTATTGAACGGTTTGACCGTCGGATACGGGGGTATCTGAGAAATCGCATCGTTTTATGGATTGTATATTGTTTTCACTATTCCAATAATTGTATTGATTTTGTTTTTCACTCAATATGCGTGTATACTATAGATACAAGGGAAGGTTTTTTCACCATGTCGCAAAAAATAAGACCCTGTGAGCCAGAGTGACTCACAAGGTCTATTCTTTTATTTCTCACAAATGATTTGGATCAATTCATTTGCGCCTTGACACAATCCGTTCGATCAATCCATATCTGCGATCGCAGCCTGTGCTGAACGGTACTCCGGTAGGACTTTTTGGACTACCGCACCGTATCCCTCAAACCGCTTGGCTTATGACCCAAACGATAATTTTCCGCCATTTTTAACGCTTCATATCGGTTTTCAAGAAGTAGAAAAATATCGCAAACAATCGGGAAGTTATCTTCGTAAAAATCAATGGGAAGATTTAACCATTGATGTTTACCTATAATATTGTACCTATATATTATGATGTCAGGGTCAAAAGCCTGTCTATAGTACCTTGAAAAATTCATATATTTTGTAGCAAATACAAGCCGAAATGCTTCACTTGCTGTATAATAGAGATATCTTAGAAAAGAAGGTGATCTCTATGTCGTTCAAAGAAAATTCCTATCAGCAAATATCATTTACAGATAGTTTTTCCGGATTAACCGCCAGGGAACAGAAAGCACTGGAAAAATCCTGGGCAAAAGTTTTTGCCGATGAAAAGCGTTTTTCTGTCTTATATAGTAATAAGGCCTCCAGACCGAATACTCCGGTAAACGTGATCGTTGGTGCGCTCATTATCAAAGAGCTTTTTGATTATTCGGATGATGAAATGGTTGAAAATCTTATGTTGGATTTCCGGCTCCAGTATGCCCTGCACACAACGAGTTTCGAAGAGCAGCCGCTGAGCGACAAGACTCTGAGCCGTTTTCGCAGGCGGTGCTATGATTACGAAACACTTCATAACAAGGATCTTTACCATGACTGCGTAAAAGACCTGAGCGCTTCCATTGCAAAACTAATGAGGATCAGCGGGAAGATCCGGCGTATGGATTCCATGATGATCGAATCCAACATCCGTAAACTCAGCCGGATGGAACTAGTCTATACTTGTATTTCAAAGCTGGCAGTTTCTATGAATAAGGCCAATGATTCTGTTCTGCCGGAGGATCTGAAGCACTACACAGATCCGAATGATTTCAACAGAGTGATCTATCACCAGAGAAGTACGGATGCAGAGGAGCGGTTAAAGCAGCTCCTTGCGGATGCCGATAAACTTCTCACCTTATGTGAGTCTGAGTATCAGGATTCAACGGAGTATGATCTGTTTGTCAGATGCCTGTCTGAACAGACGGTTGTTGAAAATGGAACTCGCAGGCTCCGCACAAAAGAAGACGGCGGTATGAACTCATCCATGATGCAGAATCCTTCTGATCCGGAGGCTACATTCCGGAGAAAAGCCGGAAAAGAGCATCGGGGATATACAGCCAACCTTGAGGAATCCATAGGTAAGAATGGTTCCGTTGTAACGGATTATCAATATGACCAGAACAATCACAGTGACAGCCAGTTTTTCCAGGAACATCTTGAGCAGATGGAGAAACAGGAAGAGCGGACAGTCATAATTGCGGATGGCGCATACAGCGGGACAGAAAACAGGCAGTTCGCATTGGAAAAGAATGTAGAACTGATCACCACAAGCCTGACGGGGAAATCCGCCCCGGATATCCTTGCTGATTTTGAATTCAACGAAGAAGGAACAAAAGTGCTCCGGTGTCCGGCAGGTTATGCGCCGAAAAGCTGCTCCTATATGAAGCAGAGCGGGCAGTGCGCCGTTTCCTTTCTGCATGAGCAGTGTGCCAACTGCCCGTACCAGGGCCAATGCAAACCGAAGATCTTTAAGCGGGTTGCCAAAATAGTAACATCCAAAGCGGCACATGAACGTGCGAAGAACCAGCGGAACATGAGCAGTGAAGAATTTAAAAACTACGCAAGACTTCGTAATGGAGTAGAGACTGTACCGTCAAATATCCGCAGGAATTACCATCTGGAAAAGATGCCTCGTGGAAAACAGCGTGGCAAGTTCTTTTTCGGTTCGAAGATAGCAGCACTAAATTTCCGAAAGCTCTTCAATTATGTGAAGGGTCTGGGGAACTATGCCCAAAATCCGGTACTTGCATAAAACAAGGAGGGAAATGCCCGGCATGTATGCCAGAAATCCCAGCATAATACTACAAAATATGAATTTTTCAAGGATATAGAAAGCCGGGTAGGTCAACATGATCTGCTCGGC
>CASGAH010000044.1 GCA_949299375.1 uncultured Eubacteriales bacterium
TTTTAAAACCGATTCCAGTCCAAAATGACAAGGTGCAATCAACTCAAATGTTCTCATTTTCTTTTTCTTCCTCTTCCTGCCGCTTCGATCGCAATACGCGGACATGGTTTTTTTGATTCCGTCCTATGTCCCCTGCGGCAGATTTCGCGCTCCTGCTGTGATACAGACAGTATACCATAAAAATCCACTTTTGACAACTCTACCCTGTGGGATCCGACAAGTCCATTCGGACAGACAGCCCAAAGACGGTCTGTGCCATCTTTGGGCTGTCTGTGGTATCAGGGGTCAAACTTCCTTTTGCCCCTGGCATTTTTGTATGCCTGTATCCCTCCGGCTACAGACAATGCTTCCATCCCCCTCTCCCGAAGAAAGCGGCATATTTCGATGCTTCTTGCGCCTCTCTCACAGAGAATCAAATATCGTCTGTCGGGGTCTAATTTTTTGCTCCATTCATCAAACTCGGAGTAAGGAGCATTCCTCGATCCGGGAATGTGATATTGCTCAAATTCAGAGGGGGAACGAATGTCGAGGAGCGTGTGTGTTCCTGTTTTCCGATACCGGTCCAGCTGATCTGCCCGAATCATGCGCAGTTTCATCTTCTCCCTTCCGCCTCTTTCCTGTCATCGTTTTCTCAGGGACTGCGCATTGCGCGTTTCAAATCCCTGATAAAATACGATATGCGAAAAGGAGCCGGCTTGACAGCATCCGCTTATAATGTCCTTCTGATATCCGTTTATTTCAAAAGCATCTCTCTTCCGGGAAGCGGAAACTCATCTGGCGTTGTAGGAATCGGCGTTACGGGAGGAAGCGGAATTTCCGGCATTACTGGCACGGTTTGTATTTTTCTCTGTCCGGTTCCGTCCGGATCCGCAGTCGGAACAGCCAGACTCTGTCCGATTGTAGGAACGGTTGCTCCCGGAGCTGCTGTTTTGAGAGCGATTTTGAGAATGGCTGTTCTGGGAATCACTATTCTGGGAATAACTATTCTGGGAATAACTGTTCTGGGAACCGCTGTTCTGAGAATAGCTGTTCTGAGAGCCATTGTTCTGAGAACTGTTCTTCTGGGAGCTGCAGTTTCCTGTCCGATTCTGGCTGTTTGCCTCACCTGCATCGTTTCCCCATGTGTTCTGCGCGTTGTTCTGTGTCTTATTGTTTGGCATAAGGGTACCTCCTGAAATTTCCTTTGGCAGAATGTCATGACACGAATCACACCATTCCGCCTTATCATTTAGTATGGTTTTCCCCTCTGCTTTTTATTCGACGATGTTCCTAATCTGAGAGATTGCTTCGCTTTTATCCACGTTCCTATCGGTAAAAGAAATGCTGCAGCAGGTACAGGATTGCCGCAATGACAAGAATCGGAACAGCAAGCCACAGTGCCACCCGAACGATCAGCACAACGATGCCAAGGAAGAGGATTCCCACGAGAACGGTCACAATTCCCGCCAGCAGCTTGACATACCATTTTTCAAAGTTTATCATCCGACCATTGACATAAAAAATTTTGTCTCGCCGGGGCACAAAGGATGTCTCGTCCTCCCCGCCATCGTATGCGTTTGCAGTGTCGTATGCGGATCCCCCCGCCGCCTCAAACGCCTCCACAATCGTGCGGGCGATGAGTCTCGGATCCCCGAGCTGCTCCATAATTTCCGTTTCTGTATAGCCGAGTTTTTTTTGCTCCTGAATGTAACTGCTGTAATAATTCAGATTCTGCCGGATCTGTGCAGCGCTGATTTTTCCGCTCAGCTCTGATTCCAGAGTGTTTAAAAATTCTATTCGATCCATGTTTCACCTCTTTTACAAAAAACACATTCCCTTCGGGCAGTCCATTCTCTTCTCATCCATTTCCCTGATAAATGTTCATGCGGATGTTGTAATCTTTCTTTTTCCCATCGATGCAGGCATATTCCTCCGGATTTTCCTGCCCGTCATACGTGTACAACAGATTCAGCGTGTTTTCGGCGGACGGATTTTCCAGCTGAAATACGACTTCATATCGGCGGCCGTCCTCCACTGCGATCCCGCCCGTTTTGACGTTTTTGATCTCCAGCTCTCTCCATCCGGATGTCTGGAATGTCTCGCTGTATAAGATCTCTCCTGTCTCATAATCTCGCAGGCTGACGCGCATCGTCTCTGCGTTATTCTGCCCGTTGATGGCGATCTGGTATTGGATTTTGTCTACACTCGTCCCCTCGGAGTAAAAGACCTGGCTGACTTCCCTTGCATCCTGGAGTTCTGTGACAAATCCATGAATTTCTTTCGTCTGAAAGGAGGGGTCGGGCGATGTGAAATAGGCGGCCATGCAGAGGAATGCGGGAACGACGAAGATGGCAGTTCCTCCGACGAGTCTGACCCGAATCCATCCCATACATTCGTCGGCGCCTGTGCGCAGATCAGAGCGGCAATATTTCGGATGCTGAAAAAGCGCGTAGACGAGCATAATCATCGTCAGCATCGACAGGAGCAAATCCGGCTCCAGTTTTCCCATCAGCTCCGCCATTGTCACTTCTGTTCCGAGATCCCCATCAAACAGCCATTTAAAGATTCCGTTGTTTAACATCGCCTGGTCCACGTTCTCCGGAATCATTGTCACATTAAACATCGTATAAAACAGCATAAAGAGAATGTCGATGACGAGAAAAACGTTTGTCTCCCGGTTCATAAATGCGCCGATGGTCCAGAAGGGAACTGCCAGCAAAAGCCACTGGGGATGCCATTTGCAGAGTCCGAAGAGGACAAAAAAGGAGAGTCCGCTCAGATAGAAGCACCATTTGCACAGATCTGCTTTTGTCTCCAGTCTCGTGAAATATCCGAGGGCGCAGACAACGCCAAAGACAACGATTGTCAGGTAGACGGGGTACTGGTGGCCGCTCAGCTCGAATCCGGTAAACAAAGACGCCTCAAACACATATCCCGTCGGGTTGTCCCCCGCTGACCCGATGCCGAATGCATACGCCCGAAATGTCTCGCTCGGGTAGTAGATGGCAAATTCGATGAGGTAGGGAACGAGGACAAGGATACAGCTGCGGACAATTTTCCAGATGTCCTTTTGCCGGAGCAAAAGGAGCGGAAGAAACAGCAGGAGGCTGGAGTATTTAAACGTGATGGAGAGCGAAAACCAGAAGATAAACTTCCCGTCCTCCCCTCTCAGATAAAAGAGAATCCCCAGCAAAATGCAAAGCAGCATGAAGCTGTCATACTGTCCGAAAATAAACTGTGCGTAGACGGCAATCGGCATCGTAAGCGCGGCGTACATGCAGATCTTTGATTTTTTGTTTCCCATCCCGATTTCCATACAGATTCGGTAGATCACTGCGCCGCAGAGCAGATAGACAAGACATGGAAGAATCTTTGCCCACATGATCGCGACAAAGCGCAGATTTTCATCCGGAACCCGTATGATGCCAAACAGCCGCATCGGAATGTTCCAGATGGCAAACAGGACGTAAATTGACGGCATGTAGCTCGGATGAATGCCCATGCTGGCGTCATAGTCATAGAAATCAAGAATATGTCCGTTGAGATAACCATAGGAACATCCGGCTGTGTGGAGCAGGTCCCTTTGCTGGAAGGAGAGAAAGCAAACTCCCGCAATCAGGGCAAAGAGGATGTAATCCCATCGGCTGAGGGGACCTTTTGTCAGCTGTTCCAAAACATGTAACTTTTTTTTCATAGATTTTTATTTCCTCATTTCCGAAAAGGGGATCACCATTCCTCTGTGTACCGTTTGCGCTTCAAATGATACAGCCCCATTCCGGAGATCATGCAAAATTTCAGTCCATTGATGAGCAAAAGCCCTCCCGCCATTCCCCAAAGTCCCCACAGGATGACAGCCGGCACGACAAGCGCGAAAAACAGGATTGCATAGGCAACTCCCAGATAGAGCTGGTAGCGTTCCGGGGCAAACCGGAGCACAACGACCATCATTGTGTTGGAGGCAAAGAAAAACACTTGGCTTGCATTGGCGATTGGGAGCAGGCCTTTTGCCTGGTCATACACACCCGGATACCAGAGATAGACAAATACATGGGACGCCAACAGCGTCGCGCCGGTCATCACGCCGATGAAGGCAAGTCCCCCCGCAAGGATGCCAAGAAACAGGCGCACCGTTATTTTTCCTTTGTATTTCGCAAGATGCCCCACGATCACCCCGTTAAGAGGCGTCGTCATCAGCGCCATAATTTTCCCGACTACCGTTGCCGCATAGAACACGTAGGAATCTCCTGCGTCTCCAAAAAACGGAATCAAAATCCGGTCGGCGTATGCCACAAAGTCGGACAGCAGATAGGACAGTGTCAACGCCCCCATGACCGACCAGTTCTGTTTTTTGAAGGAGGAAACTGCAAACAGCTGTCCGCGGTAGATCGTTCCCCGGATGGCAACGTACAGCACTGCGGCGGTCTCCCCCAAAAGGATGACCCAGATCCAGCTCCGATGAAGCGGAAAGAGCAAAAGCCCAAGCGCGTATCCGACAGCGATCAGCACATAAAAAAGGCAGAACTTCCGGTAGTGCAGAGAAAGGCGGAATTCCACGTCGCTGTAGTAGCGAAGAACGCTCATCACCATCACAAGGGAAATCCCAAGGAAGAGCAGCGGGTTTGTGAGGGAGCGCATTTTCATGCCGACAAACGTGACGATAAGGCTGATTGCTGCGGCAAACAGAAGAAACCAGTCATAATCTCCGTTTGTAGACTCCCGTTTGGTCGAGATGACCATTCTGGCATAATTTGTCCCGGAGCCAAACGACGACCCCATCAGCCCGATGAGCGCCATAAAAAACAAAAATGTGTCTCCGTCCACCTTAGAGAGGTGTTCGCTCATGTAGGGGGCGACGAAAAACTGCATCACACCGTTCATGGCGATGAGGCCGGCAATGCTGTAAATCAGATCGTTGGCTAGGCTTTTGAGAAAAGATTTATTCATCGGATTCCCACACCCTCACATCGTCCAGACAGCAATGCGCCAGCGAGCGCTCCTCCTCTGGCGGAAGTTTTCTGTAATCGCCATACATCGTCACAAGAATCTCGTGCCATCCTGACGGAGCATTCACTTCCTGCCCGTCCATCGTAACGGTACAGTCGCCGGCAAACCAGTCTTTGTCAAATACTTTTGTCGTCATCTCATGGATCGGGAGATTCGGGTAAAAGCAGCGATTCTTTTTTGTATTTTTCCCCTCCCACATCCGGGAGATCCGCTCATACCAACGAATGATCCACCTGGCCGGGAAGCATTTTCCGATGCACGAGAGAACTGCCACCCCCGCCTTTGTCAGCCCGTGAAATTGGGAGAAATCGATCTGATATCGATGTCCCATCCCCATTCCGTACACCGTCAAGAGGAGCGCCTTTGTGGCGGCGTGGAGGATGTCACTGTCTGACATATCGTCAATGATGAAAATGTCTACGACTACATGGTTGTAAATTCCATTTCCGTAAAACTGTTCCTCTGCCCCATCTTTGCGCACCTGTGAATTCAGCAGGATGACGCGGGGAATGAAATCAAAAATTGCCTTGCCCCCCAAATCCGCCGGTTCCACATAGCGAAACTGCGGGGAGAGTTCCCGGCGCACCACTCTGCGAAATTTCTCAAAGTCGCTGCGGAGCATCGCGGTGTCCGCATCATCGTCCCAGGGGATCGCCGCCTTGTGGCGGATGGCCCCCAAAAGCGTGCCGCTCTCGACAAAGTAGCGGATGCCGTGCAGCCTGCAGATGCGCTGGATCTCCGCGATGATCGTCAGATGTGCCGCATGGATTTGGTCGATTGGATGGATTGGATGGTTCATGCCTGTTCTTCCTTTCCTGCTTCCTCCTCTTCAAAGTTAAGGCGTTCCTCCTCCACTACAAGAGGGCGGTTCATGATTCGCTGGTTCATGCTGATGATGTACTCCCCGATGAGGCCGATGAAAAAGATCTGAACCGAGCTGAGCATCAGCACCATCAGAAGCATTGGCGTCATTCCGGCGGGGAAGTTGTCCCAATTTGTCAGTTTTAAAATCAGGTAGACGAGCGCGACCGCAAAGCTGACGATGATGGAGATCATGCCCATTATTGTGGCAAAGCGAAGCCCCACCTTCGTGTAGGAGGTGACGCTGAGCATTGCCGCGTCAAACAGTGTGAAGAAGTTGTTGCTCGTTTTTCCTGCCCGCCGTTTGGCCTGGGTATATTCCAGCTCCCTGCGCTCGAATCCGAGTTCTGCCACGATCCCCCGGATGAATGGAGTCGGATCTTTCAGATCCCGAAGCACTTTGACAAATGCCTTGTCGTACAGACCGAATCCGGTAAAATGTTCGATCATCTCCACCGAACTCATCTTGCGGATCAGCTTGTAGTAGCAGCTGCGCAGGAAATATATTCCCTTGTTTTCCTCGCTCGTCGTCTTAATGCCACATACAATTTTGTATCCCTTCTCCCACTCCGCCACAAACTTTGGAATCATGTCAATGGGATCCTGAAAATCTGCGCACACGCAGATGCAGCAGTCCCCCGTCGTGTGAATGATCCCGTAGAACGGAGAGTTAAACTGCCCAAAGTTTTTGGCGTTGAAAATTGCCCGGACTTTGGGATCTCTGCGGCAGATTTTGCGCAGCTTTTCTCTTGTGCGGTCTTTTGATTTGTTGTCGATAAAGAGGATCTCATAATCATATTTTGCGCAGTCCCTCGTCAGAGTTTCCACCAGCGCTTCATAGAGCGGTTCCACATTCTCTTCTTCGTTGTATGTGGGAACCATAATCGATATTTTTTTCATGTCAAATCCTTCTGTTGTTCTTTTCTATTTCGGATTTTCTCTCGCCCACTGTACCGTCCGGGCAATTCCCTCTTCAAAGCGATACTGCGGAACAAATCCGGTATCTTCCTGGAGGGAGCGAATGTCCGCCCACAATTTCATCACCTGATTGGGGTAATAATCCAGTTCCCCCAGTCCAATGGGAAGCGCCGGATCGACTGCGTCCCGAACCGCACGGATGTATTCCTTTAACAGTCTTGGATTTCCGCTTCCGAGGCAATACAGTCCATCTTCTTTTCCGAAGCGAGCGGTCCGGTAAAATGCCTGCGCGGCATCCTCGCTGTAGAGATAGTCCCACAGCTGCTCTCCCTTTGTATACCGGGGACGCTCCCCCGCCAGCAGGCTTCGAATTCCCGTCATAATCATTGTGTACTCTTTGTCATAAGGGCCGTATACACTGAGAATGCGAAGCCAGTTGTGGCGGATTCCATAGCGGTGGCAGAGCACTCTCCCCATATGGCAGGCGGCCAGTTTTGCCGCCCCGTAGGCGGTGACCGGCATACACGGCGTATCCGGCGAGATCTTTCCCTCTACCCGACCGCACTCTGCCTGGGAGCCCGCGCCGAGAAAGACCCGGCAGCCAAGTTCTGCTGCCGCCCTCACCGCGTCCAGCGTGTAGGCCACATTCCGGTTCTGCGCATCCACATCGTCCCGCTCTGCCCCGTAGGTTCCTTCCCATCCAAAATGAAACAAGACATCCGCCGGTTTTCCTACCCGCTCCGGCAGATGTCCAAGGTCGCTTAGGGCGCAGAATATGACCCGCACCCCCCTAAGGCGGGGGATCCGCGCTGCGTTCGGCGAGCCGGGGCGGCATACGGCGGTCACTTCCACCCCCGCTGCCGCAAGCGTCTGAATCAGGCTGACGCCCACAACGCCCGTACATCCTGTGATCACGGCATGTCTGATTTCCATACGCTTATTCCTCTGCCAGCGGGATTACCATAATCCGCTCCAGCTCCTCTCTCGGAAGAAATGGGGCGAGATCTTCCAGCGGCGGGGAAACCATACTTCCATCTTCCAGCTTCTTTGAGGACGATTTCGGCTCGAAGTTCTGCTCATAAGTTACAAAAATCTCGCACATACAAAATCCGTCGGCGGCAAGTGTTTTTTTGAGCGCCTCCCCGATCTGGGCGTTGCTGTGGGCGCTGTTGTACGGAATGCCGTAGGCCCAGGCGATTTTCTCCATGTCCGGGAAGCTGATGTCCCCGCTGTCCACTCCAATTCCGGTGTAGGGCGCGTGGAAAAATGCGTGCTGCGTCTGCCGCATACTGTGGTATCCGCCGTTGTTGATGACAAACAGCTTGATCGGAAGACGGTGGTGTACGATTGTCTGCAGTTCCTGCAAATTCATCTGAATGCTTCCGTCCCCGGTCACGCAGATGATTTCCTCTCCTCCTGCGGCAAAGCAGGCGCCGATGGCGGCCGGAAGATCATACCCCATCGAGGCGGCTCCGGAATTGATGATAAAGCGCTGCCCTTCCTTGATCACATATGCGTGGCTTCCGACAACGCAGGCAGATCCGTTTCCGACAACCGTGATTTTTCCTTCCGGAAGCCTTCTGCTCAGCTCTTTGATCAGGCAGTATACGTTGGCTCCGTCTGGCCCCTCGGTGACAACGGGCTCCTCATAGTGTTTCGGGAGCACAACCGGATAATCGCGCTTCCATCCCTGGCAGATTTCATTCCACTGCGCATGAGGGGGAATCGACTTCTCCCCGAGCATGGAATCGAGTGCTGTCAGAAATTCGTCTGCATCCGCATGAACCGGGAGCTCCACATGGATGGTCGGTTTTTTCAGCTCGTCGGGGGCCGCGTCAACCATAATGACAAAAGCCTCTCTTGCCCATGTCTTGACATCATATCCGACCTGCCGCACGTTCAGACGGCTTCCGACAGAGAGAATCAAATCGCTGTTTTGGATGGCGAAGTTGCCGGGGCGGTCGCCCATACCGCCTGCCCGCCCTACATAGAGCGGATCGTCATCCGGCATCAGATCGATGCTGTTCCATCCTGTAACAACAGGGATGTTGAGTTTGCGGACAACCCGCCGAAACGACGCATACGCTCCCGCTGTGCGGATGGCATTTCCGGCGTTAAAGACCGGACGTTTTGCCTCTTTGATCCGGCGGATGATTTCCCGCAGCACCTCCGGGCTTGTCTTCGGCGGAACCTCCTCTGCACACTCCGCAGGGTCAAATTCCAAAAGATCCTCGGTGTCGACATATCCGCCCTGTACATCCAGCGGGATGTCTAACCATACCGGCCCGGGTCTTCCGCTCTGTGCAAGATAGATCGCTTTCTGCAGATGGTAGCGGATCGTCCGCGGATCGATGACCATTTCCGCATATTTCGTCATGGAGGCGACGCATTTTGTAATGTCAAATTCCTGATCGCCCATTGCCCGAATGTTCAGCCCCGTAGAGCGGGCGGTCACAGCATAGCGGACTTGTCCGGAGATGACAAGCATCGGAATGGAGTCCAGCCAGGCCCCCACAACGCCGGTCAGTGTGTTGGTTCCGCCAGGTCCCGTCGTGACGCATACGAGGGGAAGCCGGTTGTGAATTCTGACATAGGCTTCCGCCGCAATGGCGCAGGCCTGCTCGTGGTGGTTGTAGATTGTATGAAGCCCCTCTTTGTGTCCAAACGAGGTGTTCAGATGCATCGCGCCCCCTCCCGGAACGGTAAAGTTATGCGTTACTCCGTGCTCCACCAGAAAGTCTGCGATATAATCGGATACTTTTATTCTCATCTTCTCTGCACGTTATTCCTTTCCAAAAAATTCCTCAATCTGCTGGTCCATTTTGTTCTCTCCCCTCAGATAGGCTTTTGACCACGACACCGTTTTTTCGATCGCCTGTGCCGCATCCCACCGGGGTCTCCATCCGAGCCGCTGCCGGATTCTGGAGCAGTCCAGTTTCAAAAATCCCGCCTCATGCGGGCCGCCGTCATGCCGGTTGATCCAGGTCAGTCCCTCTCCCCATGCCTCGCAAAAGAGGGTGACCAGATTTCCGGTCGTCAGGCAGTCGCCGTCGTCGGGTCCCACATTGTAGTATCCCGCTTTCGTTTTGTCCTCGTACTGTGCCTGCACGATTCTCAGATAAGCAGAGAGCGGTTCCAGCACATGCTGGTACGGCCTTGTCGAGTGGGGATTGCGCACGACAATCGCTTCCCCTTTCTGCGCCGCCCGGATGCAGTCCGGAATGATCCGGTCATTGGCAAAATCTCCGCCCCCGATGACATTGCCGGCACGCGCTGTGGAGATGGCGCACCGCCCGTCCTGAAAGAAGGAATTCTGGTAGCTGTGCGTAACTAGCTCGGAGCAGGACTTGCTGTTGGAATACGGGTCGTATCCGTCCAGCGGATCGGTTTCCCGGTATCCCCACTCCCACTCCCGGTTTTCATATACCTTGTCTGTCGTCACATTCAAAAACGACACGACACAGTCATTTTGCCGGACACACTCCAGAATGTGAACCGTCCCCATCACGTTTGTCTCGTACGTGTACAGCGGATCTTTGTAGGAATCCCGCACGATCGGCTGCGCCGCCAGGTGGATGACGATCTCCGGCTGCGTCCGAGCAAACACACGGCGAAGGTGCTCCAGATCCCGGATGTCCCCAATGACAGAGTTCATCTGATCGTTCAGACCGCAGAATTCAAACAGACTCGGGTCGGTCGGGGGTGTCAGCGCATATCCGGTCACCTCGGCGCCCGCCTTCACAAGAATCCGGCAGAGCCAGGAGCCCTTAAATCCAGTGTGCCCTGTCACCAATACGCGCTTTCCCCGAAAAAATGTCAAATCAAGCATCATCCCTCCCACACTTTCCACGGAGCCGCTCCGCTTTTCCACATCTCTTCCAGACTGTTTTTGTCTCTCTGCGTGTCCATGCAGTGCCAGAACCCGCCATGCTTGTATGCCATCAGCTGCCCTTCCCTGGCCAGCTGTTCCAGAGGCTTCTTCTCAAATACGGTCTCGTCCCCGTCAATATAGTCAAAGATCTCCGGGTTCATAACCATAAATCCCCCGTTGATGAGGCTTCCGTCGGTGTCCTGTTTCTCCCGGAAGGAGTGAATCGCTCCGTCTTTTCCGATGTCCATGACGCCAAAGCGCTGACCGATGTTGACAGTTGTGATCGTTCCGATCTTCTTGTGGGACTTGTGAAATGCCAACAGCGCTGCGATGTCTACGTTTGAGACGCCGTCGCCGTAGGTCAGGAAAAACGGTTCCTCTCCGAGATATTCCCGGACTCGTTTGACCCGTCCCCCTGTCATCGTATTCAGCCCCGTATCAACGAGCGTCACCTTCCACGGCTCTGAGGCATTGTTGTGTACGGTCATCTGATTGGAAGCCAAATCAAACGTGATGTCCGACGTGTGCAGAAAATAATCCGCAAAAAACTCTTTGATCATATGCTGCTTGTATCCAAGGCAGATCACAAACTCATGGAATCCATAACTGGAGTAGATCTTCATGATATGCCACAGAATGGGTTTTTCTCCGATTTCAATCATCGGCTTTGGTCTTAAATGACTCTCCTCGCTGATTCTCGTGCCGAGTCCCCCGGCAAGTATTACAACCTTCATTGCATACCCTTTCTCTTGTTTTTCCGCCTTTAATTTTTCCCGAATTCCGACAGGACAAGCTTCGGATTCCGCTCCTGCACCATGCCGACGCTCCAGCTGTTGACAAACAGAAGAAGCGGATTTCCTTTCAGATCGGTTATCTTCTTCATGTCGGAAGTTCCCTGAATCCGGCTGACATCAATTTCGTGTTTGTTCTCAATCCAGCGGATGTGTTCATAGGGAAGCTGATCCAGCCGGATCTCCACATGGTACTCGCTTTGGAGGCGGTATTTCAGCACGTCCAGCTGCAGTACGCCGACCACTCCGACAATGATTTCCTCCATCCCGCTGTTGAGCTCCTGAAAGATCTGAATGGCTCCCTCCAGCGCAATCTGATGGATTCCCTTGACAAACTGCTTTCGCTTCATCGTATCGACCTGGCGCACTCTTGCAAAATGCTCCGGCGCAAACGTGGGGATCCCCTCGAATTCAAATTTTCTGCCGGGAGTGCAAAGCGTATCCCCGATAGAGAAAATTCCCGGGTCGAACACTCCGATGATGTCTCCCGCGTATGCCTCCTCAACAATTCTGCGCTCCTGCGCCATCAGCTGCTGCGGCTGCGTCAGGCGGATTTTGCGCCCGCCCTGTACGTGGTTGACTTCCATGCCCGCCTCAAACTTTCCGGAGCAGATTCGCATAAAGGCAATCCGGTCCCGGTGTGCCTTGTTCATATTTGCCTGAATCTTAAAGACAAACGCGGAGAAATCACCGCATTTCGGATCGATGATTCCCTCATTGCTCATCCGGGGAAGCGGTGGCGTTGTCATCTGGAGAAAATGCTTCAAAAAATTCTCCACGCCAAAGTTCGTCAGCGCCGATCCGAAGAATACGGGGGACAAATCTCCTTTGCTCACCCGCTCCATGTCGAATTCATCGCTTGCGCCGTCCAGAAGCTCAATGTCCTCCATCAATTTCCCATAAAACAGATCGTCCAGAAGCGTATCCGCCTGTTCGAGCGGAACTTCTCTGTAATCGATTTCCCTTGCTCCCGCTCCCGCAGCCGTGAAGGTCGTGATATGCCTTGTCTGGCGGTCATACACGCCCTGGAAGCTCTTTCCGCAGCCGATGGGCCAGTTGACCGGGCATGTGCGAATTCCGAGAACGGTCTCAATCTCATCCATCAGCTCAAACGGATCCCCCGCCTCCCGGTCCATCTTGTTGATAAAAGTAAAAATCGGGATGTGGCGCATCACACACACTTTAAACAGCTTGATGGTCTGCGGCTCCACTCCTTTTGCAGCGTCAATTACCATCACCGCAGAGTCCGCCGCCATCAGCGTGCGGTACGTGTCTTCCGAGAAGTCCTGGTGTCCCGGGGTGTCCAAAATGTTGATGCAATATCCCCCATAATAAAACTGCATTACGGAAGATGTCACCGAGATTCCTCTCTCTTTTTCGATCTCCATCCAGTCGGACACGGCATGTCTTGCCGCCTTTCTCGCCTTGACAGATCCCGCCTGATTGATCGCGCCTCCGTACAGCAAAAACTTTTCTGTCAGCGTCGTCTTTCCGGCGTCGGGGTGAGAGATAATGGCAAATGTTCTTCTTTTCTCGATTTCCTGTTCAAACGACATAAGGTTCTCCATTTCCGCGCAGCTGCACCCCCAAAAAGTCCGCTTCGCAGAATCTTCTTTCTTCCTGATTCTTGTGGTGTCCGGGGTTTTAAAGATCTCTTGCCCCCTGATATCATCATCATTTCCTTACTAGTATACCATACTTGAGAAGTTATGCAACCCTTTCCAGCCGCCTTCTTCCCACATCGGCAAATTTATGAAACCTTCTGTGTGGCCCACTCGATCACATATTCCTCCACGATGGAGAAAGGTGCGCCTCCGACATCGAGAAATGCCTGCAAAAATTCCTGCTCGTCAAACTGTCTGCCGAGAATGTCGCTCACCTCTGCCTGCAGATCGGCAATCTGGAAAAATCCCATCGCATACGACAAAATGACGCCGGGGTTGGCGAGGAAATAATCGTAGATCTCTTTGATTTCCTCCTCCTCGATTTCGTAGTAATTGCCCCAGACACCTTTCATGTCCTCCAGTGTCCACCCCTTATAATGGATTCCGATGTCTGTGACGGCCTGCAGTGCATATCCAAGCATCTCATTGCAGAGGAGGGCGGACGGCATTTCGGATGTCAGGTCCCAGCAGCGAAGCGAATCCATCGAGGCGTACTCCGCCCATCCTTCTGTGTAAGCGGGATAATCCAGCAGGCTGTTCAGCGGATGCCAGCCCTGCTGACTGATATAATTGCTCGCATACAAATGGCCCGGATATCCCTCATGCGCAAGTGTCAGCGTCAGCTGCATCAAATCCCCGTCCAGCTGCTGCGAATTCAGGCGAATTTCATTGAACCCGTGCTGATCAATCTGCGGGACAAGGTAGTACGCCAAAAGTCCTTCGCTCTGCAGCGCTTTCGGAAGCCAGCTCAGGCGATACCCCGGATCCGAGTAGGACGGGTAGTTTTCTCCGGTAAATTGGCGCAGGGCATTCAAAATATCTTCCGGCTCTGTCAGCGTAAGTCCATAGCGCCCGTCGCGCATCTGCTGGTAGAGTGAAAAGCTGCGGGAAAAGATTGCCGACAGTTCCTCCTCGCACTGATCCATCTTCTTTACCAGATACCGGTACATCTCGTTGACGCTCATCTCGCTCCCCGAGTAGTACGCCGCCAGATATTCGTAGTAGCGCGTTCCGCCCTCCATCGCATACAGACCCTCGTATTCCGGAAGCTCCTCTTTCCATGTTTCCAGTGTTGTTTTCAGCCTGGAAAAGGCGGGCATCACCGTTTCCTCGACCGTTATTTTGTTCTCTTCCCGATACGCTTCTCTCTGCTCATCGCTCAAAAACGAGGCCTCCCCGATCTTCTGCTCAAACCCGCTCAAAAACAGGTTGTCCTCCCCGGAACAGATCGTGTCAATCTGTTCGATGTTCGTCTCCAGCATATATTTGGAGGGGACATATTGCTGATCGATCTGTTCTTCGGTCTGGGCGATGGCAAACGAAATGTAGTTCGGAATGTCTTCCAGAAATTTCAGATAATCCTCAATGTCTTTCTCCTGATAAAACGCATACTCATAAAAGCTGTCCGCCAGAGAAAAGACAATTCCATTTGAGCCTCCGATGTAGGAGCCATAGTCGATGACATCCTCAAATGACGCATTCCATTCCCAGTTGTACAAAAGTTTCTCATACAGCAGCTTCTGCTTGTCAGACAGCAAGTCGGTATCGAACTGCATCAGTTCCTGCTCCTCTTCCAGTTGCTCCTCATCCTGCTCTCCTGTGTCCACCAGCACATACTGTTCTATCGAAACACCGTACGCCTCGGTATCCTCCACGAAAAAGTGAATCTGAAACGGGTCCTCCATCAGCGCTTCCACAAACAGCTCGTC
>CASGAH010000045.1 GCA_949299375.1 uncultured Eubacteriales bacterium
CTGGGCCGGGGCACCATCCAAACCGCCATCGACCTGTGCGACCTGGGGCTGGATACCATTGAGGAGACAGAAGAACAGTTTTCCATCGGCGCAATGACGACACTGCGCCAGCTCGAGCTGCATCCGGGACTGAACGCATACACTGGCGGGGCAATGGCCAGGGCGGTGAAGGACATCGTAGGGGTGCAGTTTCGGAATATGGCAACAATCGGGGGAAGCATCTGGGGACGATTCGGATTTTCGGATGTGCTGACGATCTTGATGGCGATGGATACAGAGGTGGAGCTGTATGGCGGGGGGATTGTTCCTTTGGAAACGTTTGCTTCCATGAAGCCGGATCGGGATCTCCTTGTCAGAATTTTGATTCGAAAAAAAACGATCGCAGTGAAATACGAGGCGATGCGCATCCAGCGCACGGACCTTCCCGTGATTGCCTGCGCCGTGTCCCGAATCGAAGGGGAATATCGGGCAGTCATTGGGGCGAGACCATACCGTGCGATGGTAATCCGCGATGAAAAAAATCTTTTGGAGGAAGGAATTACGCCAAAAAGCGCGGAAGCGTTTGCCCGGTTTGCGGCAGAGACGGCTCCCACAGGGGGAAATGTTCGCGGCAGTGCGGCCTACCGGACGCATTTGATTCGGGTACTGACAGAACGCGGTTTGCTGGAACTGGAGGGGAAGCAGGAATGGAAATAAAAATTACAGTAAATGGGAAAACAATCACCGATCACATTGACGCAGATTTGCTCCTCATCGATTTTTTGCGGGCGCATGGATGTTACAGCGTGAAGCGGGGCTGTGAGACATCCAACTGCGGACTGTGTACCGTCTTGATGGATGGAAAGCCGATTTTGTCGTGTTCTCTGCTTGCCGCCCGCGGGGCAGGACACCGCATTCAGACGCTGGAAGGACTCCAGCAGGAGGCCGCCGATTTTGTCGGTTTTATTGCGGATCAGGGGGCAGATCAGTGCGGATTTTGCAATCCGGGATTCGTGATGAATACGATTGCGCTTCTGCGTGAAAACCCAGATCCGACAGACGATGAGATCCGGGCCTATCTTGCGGGAAATCTGTGCCGCTGTTCCGGATATGAAGGTCAGCTGCGCGGAATCCGTGCGTATCTGAACAGCCGAAAGAGGGAGGGGAAGCTTTGATGGAACATCGAACATATCAATCGGTCAATCAACCCGTCCGAAAAAAGGACGCGATGCAGCTGCTTCTTGGAAAGCCGGTGTATCTGGACGATATTACGCCGGGCAATGCGCTGGTCGTAAAAATTATGCGCTCGCCTCATGCCAATGCCATTGTGAAGGAAATCAATTCCTCGATCGCAAAAAAAGTTCCCGGAGTGGAAGCCATTTATACATGGGAAGACGTTCCCCAGACCCGCTTTGCCATCGCGGGACAGACGTATCCGGAGCCGTCCCCTTATGACCGGCTCATCCTTGACCGGCATGTGCGCTTTGTCGGCGATGCGGTGGCGATTGTCGCTGCGGAGACAGAAAAAGCGGCGCTCAAGGCAATGTCATTGATCCGGGTTACCTATGACGTTCTGGAACCGATTCTTGATTTTCGCAAGGCAAAAGACAATCCGATTGTCGTTCACCCGGAGGAAGACTGGTTTCCGCCCTGTCCAGTCGGCGGAGACAATCACAGAAACCTGGTGGCCAGCGAAGAAGACAGCGATGGGGATGTGGATGCCGTCTTGGAAGACTGTGATCTTGTCCTGGAACATACATACCACACAAAAGCGTTCAGCCAGACGATGATGGAGACGTTTCGCACTTACACGGAGTTTGACCGCTACGGAAGGCTCCATGTAATTTCCTCGACACAGATTGTATTCCACTGCCGGCGGATTTTGTCCCGTGCGCTCGGGATTCCAAAGAGTCAGATCCGGGTGGAGAAGCCCCGGATTGGCGGCGGATTTGGCGCCAAGCAGACGGCAGTGTGTGAAGTCTACCCCGCGTTTGTGACGCTCAAGACAGGCCGTCCGGCAAAGCTGATTTATACCCGGGAGGAATCCCAAATTGCGGGATCTCCCCGCCATGAGATGGAGATCCGGATCCGGCTGGGAGCCAATCGAGACGGAACAATTCGTGCCCTTGACTTTTATACGCTTTCCAATTCCGGAGCATACGGGGAACATGGACCGACAACCGTTGGCCTCTCCGGACACAAGGCGATTCCGCTGTATACCGGGGGACTTGAGGCGTACCGCTTCTGCTATGATGTCGTGTACACGAATCTTCAGGCGGCGGGCGCCTATCGCGGCTATGGCGCGACACAGGGAATCTTTGCGCTGGAATCGATGGTGAACGAACTGGCGGAGAAGCTTGGCATCGATCCCACGGTCATTCGCGACAAAAATATGGTTCGCGAAGGGATGCAGATGCCTGCCTACTATCACGAGATGGCCAATGCCTGCGCTCTGGACCGGTGTATGGAGCACTGCCGGAAGATGTTTTCCTGGGAGGAAAAGTATCCGGTGCGGGATATGGGAAATGGAAAAGTGCGCACGGCAGGCGTGGCAATGGCAATGCAGGGTTCCTGTATCTCCCATGTGGATGTCGGATCTGCAACGATAAAGCTGAGCGAAGACGGGACGTACAATCTGCTGATCGGGGCAGCGGATATGGGAACCGGATGTGACACCATCCTGGCCCAGATGGCGGCGGAATGTATGGAGTGCAGCGTGGATGACATCGCAGTGTTCGGAGCGGATACCGATGCCTCCCCGTATGATTCCGGCTCATATGCCTCCTCGACTACCTATATTACGGGAAAAGCGGTTGAAAAAGCGTGTGAGGAGCTAAAACAAAAAATCTGTTCGATTGCAGCGGAGATGCTTGGATGTGCAGAGGAAGAGATGGCATTTGAGGGGAAGCACGTAAGACGGGCGGGAACCGGTCAGACCGTTTCTTTGGGGGATATCGCATACAAATCTCAGGTATTTAATACAAAAGCGGCGGAAGCGACCGCAAGCCATTCCTCCCCGATTTCCCCGCCGCCTTATATGGTCGGTATGGTTGAGATCGAGCTGGACAAGAAGACCGGGCTTGTCACCGTTCTGGATTATATGGCGGTCGTTGACTGCGGCATTCCTATCAACCCTGCGCTCGCCCGGATTCAGGCAGAAGGGGGAATTGTCCAGGGAATTGGCCATACACTGATGGAGGATGTGCGCTATAACGACAGAGGCCGTCCGATCGGCTCCTCTTTCCTGCAGTACAAAATTCCGACCCGGCTTGACATGGGAAATCTGCGCGTAGAGTTTGAACACAGCTACGAGCCGACCGGTCCCTTCGGTGCCAAGTCCATCGGAGAGATTGTCATCAATACGCCCGCCCCGGCTTTGGCGCACGCCATTTACCGTGCAATCGGAGTGTGGCACCGGGAGCTGCCGATCACTCCGGAAAAAATCGCCATGTCGCTTGCAGAGCACGCGGACAAGTAGATCCGAGAGCGGATCGGGGAGGAAAGCCGGTTCTGTCAGCGGACTGTTTTTCGGTAAATGAGCAGGCAGACAATGCCAAAGAGGAAAATACAGCCCAAAATCATCGCCGCACAGTGCAGGAAAAATGTGTCCGGCAAGATGAGGATGACCGGATCGGTGGCGGGATCAAAAATCCAGAAATCGTTGCGGAAGACAATCTCGTGAAAGGTGACAAAAACCCGCTCCCAATTGAGGGCGATGCAGACGGCAAGGAGAGCGGGAAAAACAAACGTCAGAATGCCGGTGTATTTAAGAAACGCAAAATCGTGTTTCCATGCCTGGAAGACGAGGATGGGGATGAGAAGTACGCACAAAACGATGGCGAGAGCCTGAAATCCGACAAAAATGCGTTTGACTTCCGCAAAATGGATTCTTCCGGATTCGCTTTGCGGCAAACTCGGAAAGGTCAGCTCTTGCGAATGGAAAAGGGAATTGTAGTCGATCAGCGCATCATAGTTTTCTTTTATGACAGACGGATCCAGGCCGGAGCTGGAAGGGATGTCCAGATACTCCATGTCAAAGTAGTACAAGGGGCGAAACTGGAGGGTGATGGTGACGGACGAAGAAACAATCAGGAAGAAACAGATGAGCGACAAGACCAGATTGGTAACAATTTTCATAATAAGAAGCCTCCTCTCACATGCAGATGTTGAAACGGTTCACACCGCCAGTATAGCAGAAAGGGGACTGCTGTGCAAGCTTGACTGGCGTATCGCACAAAAAAACGGGATCGGGGAAAAGTTCCCCCGATCCCGTTTTTTCAGTTCTTACTGCCCGGGAACAAGAAACGCCGTTTATTTTTGCATGATATGGATGGCAAATCCGCCGTATTCTCCGCTCAGATAAACGTTTTTGATGGTCCCGTCTTCCTGATATGCTGCTGTCTCCATGTTGAAGGAGAAGCCTTTTTCTTTCAGCTCTTCCATGGCGGCTGTCAAATCTGGTGTGCGCATTGCGATGTGGCCGTTTGTGCCAAGGAAGGGTGATTTCATACATTCAAAGTAAGGTCCGCCGAATTCGGATTTCTGGCCATGGCGCGGTTCCAGGTTAAACAGGAAGCTGAGCAGCTGCGCCAGATTTTGTGCCTCTTCCGGATTGGGCGTATTGATTCCGATATGTTCCAGTTCAAATTTGTTTTTCATATTTTATACCTCGCATCTGGTGATGTCTCATCGAGTACTTGACTCGCCTCGGATCGAAGCGGTCGTTTGCGGTGCCGAAGGAATTAAACCGGGAACATGATCAATGCTCCGGCGGTCAGTGCCAGCAGACGGATGAAATACTGCGGAATGGTAAACTTCCAGAATTGACCGAGGTTGTATTTGCCAACGCCCATAACCATAGCGGGCAGTCCGTCAATCGGGAAGAAGTGTCCGCACCATCCGGATACTACGATGGCACATGCTGCGGCGGTCGGATCCCATCCCATGCTGGTGCAGGTAGCGATTGCCATAGGAGCAAACACATATACGGTACCGATCGTGGATCCGGTCATCGTTGCCAGAACACTTGTCAGGATGCAGAAGATGAACACAAGGAGGAAGGGGTTGATGTTGCTTCCCAAAATATTGGCTACGGTGGAGCCTACCAGGCTGGTCAGACCGGTATCTCCAAGTGCATTTGCGATACCGATTACACCGGCTGACATGAGGATGATCGGAGCGCTGATGGAGTCGCGGATTTCTGTGAAATTCAGAACACCGATTACCAGGATGACAGCAACAGACAGACCTGCGATGGCGTATCCGGCGTCGCCGATGGTTCCCTGAAGAATCATGCCGATAACTGCGATTACGAATACGAGATATGTAACGTTCTGCTTCCATTTTGGAAGATCGGAAGCTTTCAGTTCCGGTGCGCTGGTTGTCGATTCGCCGTCAGAAATCGGGTGATCCGGCAAAAATTTGTACTGGAGCAGACAGTTCAGCAAAAATCCCATGGAGAGGAAGAAGTTTACAACTGCAAATTTTACAACAGAAACATTGCCGCTTACGCCTGCACTGGCCAGAACCGCAGTTACAATTCCGTACTGCAGTGCGGTGTTGAATGGAATCAGCGGGTGATTGGTGGCAAATCCGGCCGTCATGATGATTTTGGATGGCGGCAGCTTCTTGCTGTACGGCAATGTGGACAGCAGACCGAGTGTCAGTACGTAGTAAGCGGTGGAACCGGTACCAAAGAGGGAGCAAGCCAGCATGGCGATGAGAATAATCACCACGTAGGATTTAAATCCGCCTCTGTCGGCCATGTTGAACATTGCCTTTTTGAAGTAAATGATAAAGTCTGTTTTCTGAAGCGCTGCAATGAGTGCCATAAACTCAGCCAGCATAACGATGGTGGAATTGGAAAATCCGGCGAAAGCAGAGCTGATATTGCTGATGCCGAATATGACAAGCAGAAGACACGCCAAGAGAGGCGGTGCGCCGAACGGCAGCTTGTCCATCATGATCAATACGATCATGAACAGTGTGATGACCAGTGCAATAATCATCTGTGGTGTCATAGCATTTTTCCTCCTTTTGCAGGCTGCGGTCCGGTTCTGTCCCAAAAGTTATGCTGACCGCAGCGCTGGTTTTATGATGTAGATCGATTCGGTACAAACGTCGGGAAGGCTTACATCTGGCGTCCCTTTGTCATAAGAATGGCGTAATCGATGGCATTGACGAGGCTCAGCTCGTTGCTGGTTCCCTTTCCTGCCAGAGCAAATCCGGTGCCGTGGTCTACGCTTGTGCGGATGATCGGAAGACCCAGCGTCACATTGACGCCTTCCACTGCCTTCCATGTCTGCTTTTCGCGGTCGAACACGAATCCAACGGTTTTAAGCGGAATGTGCCCCTGATCGTGATACATGCATACAACGATATCGTACCATCCGCCGAGCGCTTCGGAGAAGACGCTGTCCGGCGGAATCGGGCCGACTGCCTGGATTCCCTTTGCCTTGGCTGCCTCGATGGCCGGCTGAATCTCTTCGATCTCCTCTGTGCCAAACAGGCCGTTCTCTCCGCAGTGCGGGTTTAAGCCGGCTACAGCTACTTTCGGATTTGCAATTCCCATATCGCGGCATGCCTTATCGGCGATCTCAATTACTTCCAGAACACGCGCCTTCTTTACACGGTCGCAGGCCTCCCGCAGGGAAACATGGGTGGAAACGTGTACGACACGCAGATCGTGATGTGCAAGCATCATCGTATATTTCTTTGTGTGAGTATAGGTGGCGTAAATCTCGGTATGGCCGTCGAAATGCGTGTAACCGTCCGAGCGCTCGCCGTGATAATGCTCCAGCGCCTTGTTGAGCGCCTCTTTGTTGAGGGCGTTCGTACAGGTTGCATCGACCTCGCCGGCCAGCGCCAGTTCAATGACTTTTCTGACACACTGGAATGCTGCATTTCCGCCTTCTATGCTGACTTTGCCGATGGGAAATGAGGTTACGTCGGCAATCAAATCCAGGTGGAGCACATCGATGGTGCCGGGGGTAAACAGTGCATCGCTCACTTTTTCGCAGCGATGGATGACAATGTCAGAGGCGCCCACGAAACCAACTGCCTGTTCGATCATTTTCGCATCGCCGACTACGATCGGGCGGCAGCGGTCATACAGGCTGGCGTGAGAGAGTGCCTTGACGGTGATTTCAGGTCCATTGCCTGCCGGATCGCCCATGGTGATGCCGACAATCGGCTTGTTGTTCATATTGGAACCTCCTTTATCGCATGCCTTTGTCGGCATTTTCTTTCAGAACTTTCTCCAGAGCACGGATGCCTTCTTCCGGAACGTAGTTGAACGGTGCGCGGCACGGACCAACTTCATATCCAAGGAGACGTACTGCAGTCTTGACAATCGTATTTGGATTGCCGTACTTGAAGCAGTCACGGAAACTCTGGATGCTGGCGTTGGCTGCCTTTGCCTCTTCAATCTTGCCTTCCGCATACAAGTTGTAGATGGAAGCCATCGTATGCGGATAAACGTTGGCGCATCCTGCGATGCCGCCGGTTCCTCCTGCGAGCAATGTCCAGATGATCAGCTGGTCATTTCCGGACAGCGTGTAGAACGGACCATTCGTCTTCTTCTTTCCTGCGCTGATGTAGTTCAGGATGTTGGCGAAGTTTCCGCTGGAGTCTTTTACACCGATGATGTTTTCGATCTGTGCCAGACGCGCAACAGTGGCAGGAGCCAGCGCATTGCCTGTGCGGGCAGGAATATTGTACAAAACGATTGGCAGATCCACAGCCTCCGCTACCGTTTTGTAGTGTACGTACAGCTCTTCCTGACTTGCGGCAGCAAAGCTGGGCGTGATGATGGAGAGAACGTCTGCTCCGGCATCTTTTGCCATCTTGCTCTGTGCTACGGTCTCTTTTGTGGAAATGCATCCGGTTCCAGCGTAAACGGGCACACGTCCGTTACACTGATCGATAACAGTTTCCAGAACAAGCTGCTTTTCCTTTGCGGTAAGGATGTAACCCTCTCCGTTGGTGCCGAAGGGGAACAGCGCGTGTACGCCGCCCTCGATCATACGGTCCACCTGACGGCGCAGCTCCGCCACATTGATGCTCTCATCCTCATTCATTGGGGTGAGAATTGGCGGGATAATACCTTTCAGTTCGATCGGTTTCATAAAACACATACCTCCTGTGTGAAGTTTATATTTGTCGCAGGGATCGCGGTAGCCCTGCGGTCAAATTCAGATTATAAAATTTCCAGATACAGCTTCCGTGCGTCTTCCGGCGTAACGGTGCGGGGGTTGTTTACGAGCAGACGCTGAACTTGCATTCCGGCCTCCACAAGTCCTTCCAGATCACTCTCCGGAACACCGAATTCCCGAAGGCTTGTTGGAATGTCCAGATGTTTGACGATCTCCTCCAGACGACGGATGATCCAGGCGGATTTCTCCGCTGCGGTCTGGCATGTTTTCGTCTCATCGTGGCAGCAGCGGTCATATGCGGCAGCGAGACGCTCTTGGCAGGCCGGCTCATTGAAGCGCATAACAGGAGCCAGCAGGATGGCATTTGAGACACCGTGCGCGATGTGGTACTTTCCTCCCAGCGGATAGCTGAGCGCGTGAACCGCTGTCGTGCCGCTGGCGGTGATGGCCAGTCCACCGTAGTAAGCGGCGATCTGCATCCGGTTTTTCTCCGTCATAGCTTCCGGGTCATCGCATGCTTTTTCAATGTTATTCAAAATCAGATCCAGACCTTCCAGCGCATACAGATCGCTGAAGGGGTTGGCCTTGTTGCTGGTAAAGCACTCGATGCAGTGCGCCAGCGCGTCAACGCCGGTCGCTGCGGCGATCTTGCGGGGAAGATTCTTGATCATGCGGGCGTCCAGAATGACATAATCGGCGATCATATTTTCGTTGACAATACCGACCTTCAGCTCCTTTTCCGGAACGGCCACAATGGCGTTTGGCGTAACCTCAGCTCCGGTGCCGGCGGTCGTCGGGATCAGAATGATGGGCACACATTTTTTGGCCCGCCCGGGATCGTCCAAAAGTTCCTTCACGCCGTACGCATCTGTGACGAGCACACTGGCCAGTTTGGCGGCATCCATTACGCTGCCGCCTCCGCAGGCAACGATCATGTCAGCACCGCTTTCTTTAAATTGATCGACCAGATTCTGCACGGCCATATAACTTGGCTCTGCTGGAAGATCATCCAGCACATAATAATCCACACCGGCTGCCTTCACGGCCTCCTCCGGAAGTGTGAACAACCCTGCGCCCTCGATTCCCTTGTCCGTGAACATGGCAACCCGCTTTACGTCGTTTGCCTTTAGAATCGTGGTAATATTGTCCATGGCATTCTCCCCGCCATAGACTGCGTGGGGCATTTTCAGATTGTAGGTGGTAAGCATAAGAAAAGACCTCCTTTTGTCTTAACTGCGTGTTCTGTCCGTAAATTCGGGTTCGGCGAGCGCCGTTTATCAGCGGCTCTGAGCGGCGGTAGGATTGTAAAGTCCGACACGCTCTCTCTTCTTGCCGAGGATATCCTGCTCTGTGAAGCGGACATATTTGACACCCTGGCGGGTCCGTGCGGCGTAAGCCAGATGAATCATGCCGTCGGCGCCCTGCATGATGTAGGGATATTCATATTGTTTGTTGTTTGTCTTGTTTTCTTCCCCGATGAAGCCTTCGCCCCGCTCCATCCAGCGGATAATGGGGAAGGTCAGACCGCCGTCCTCGGAAAGTGCGACAGCCACCGGGCAGCGAAGTCCGGGCCATGCAGCCTTTCCCGGCTGCGGATCTGGTGTACAGGTCGGATTGTAAGCGATGGCGATCCGGCCGCTCTGCAGCTTCACGGCACTGATGCTGGAATTGTTGTTCGGCAGAGGTGTGGGAACCGGCTCGCTCCATGTCTCGCCGTAGTCAAACGATTCGCTGCGGTGAATGCGGTACGCTTCGCGGTTCCGCATGAATGCAGCCAAATGACCCGGTTCTAACTCAACAACATTGGCGTGTACGTGTCCATTGCTCTTTGGCATCATGACGGTCTTCCATGTCTTGCCCTGGTCGTCTGAAATCCGGAATGCGGTGGGGTCTCCGGACAGGCCGTCAACGGAATCGGTGCAGAGCCAGTTGGAGAAAATCCAGCGTCCGTTGGAAAGAATCTGGATCGGCTGACGGCAGAATGTGCCCTCCTCGGGGAATACCGTCTCATAAGGACCCCATGTGCGGCCGCCGTCGGTACTCTTCTGGCAGCGAACAACAGCGGTGAACTGCATATTGTCTTTTCCGGCCTGGCGGTCCAGCTGCGCGGTGTACATTGCCCATACGGCATTGTCCGGACCGTAAAACAGAGAAGGATTCTGTTCGCTGCGGGTCGGGTCGTTGGAAATGTCTACCGGCGGAAGCCATGCGGGAGCGTCTTTCGGAAGCAGAGAGCAGATGATATGGACATCAGCGCTTCCCTCGTAAGTGCCGGCAAACCAGCAGCAGAGAAGATCGCCGTTTGGCAGCTCCACCATAGCCGGTGCGTGTGCGGTAGGATAACCGCCGTGAGGGATCAGGGCTTCAACCGTTCCCATCTCCTCGTTTTCGTAGATCGTTCCGTCCCAGGTCAAGCCGGGAAGTTTGGGATAAGTCATAGATTTCTCCTCCATTCTGAAATAATGATAGATTGGGTATGTGTGAAAACCGGTCAGGCTTCGGGCGAGCCAAGACGGTTTGCCAGATCCGTCAGCAGACTTTCCTGGCCAAAGCCTCCGGATTTTGTGATGACATATCGCGTACAGCTGCGGTAAGTAAAGCGCGCCAAAACGACGCCTTTCTCCAGCTCGCAGACCGGTTCCAATTCCTGGACACCGACGCAGTTCATACACTGCAGCAGCGTATCTCCGCCCGTCAGCAGCAGCGTTCCGAGCGAGGAGCTGGTAAAAATCGAACCGACCAGGTGACCAAGGCTTCCGGAAATGCGAACCCGCATCGTCTCCAGGTCAATTCCCAGCTCTTTGGCATAATCGGCGGTGGGCTGGTTGGACCCCTCGTCATTGCTCTCGATGATACAGTGGCCGTTTGCGGCGAGCATCTCCTCAATGCGGGCGAGATCTGCCGCTCCCTCTGCGGTCTGCCAGTATCCGGGCTCCAGCTTCTGCCGAAGCGTCAGCCGCATCCTGGCAAATCCGGATGCCTCAGCGTTGTCCAACTGTGCCACCGTGATAGAGTTGACACTTCCGCAGACAACAAGAAGGCGCGGATCCAGCTTCGGTGCAGTCTGCTTTTCGCCGGAGGCAAGTCCGAGAAGTGTTGGAAGCACGGCTCCAAAACCGGCGCATCCGGCCATGACCCGAAGCATTCCCTTTTCCATGAGAAGCTGTCCTGTGTGCAAAAGATCCTCACGGCTCTCCGCATCGAATACAAGAATGCCCTCTTCTTCGGGCAGAGCATCCGCATTCGGCGGCACACGAAAACTTGCAGCCGGTGTTTGACATTGCTCTGCAATCAGCTCTGTCACAGCCGCGTGTCTGACCGGCTCAAACGGATCTATGCCAAAAGGACTCTCTGTGACCGGAACGCCGTCCACGTAATGGACGCCTCCCCGGGTTACACGTCCGATCTGCGGAAATGCCGGAAGAAACGGCAACTGTCTGGCGCGGGAAGCGCACAAAACGGCGGAAAGTTCTGCGCCGATATTTCCTCTCAGGGCAGAATCGGTTTTTTTGTAGACGCAGCGGACGCCAGCTTCAAAAGCCCGGGCAGTCAGCAAAAAGACGGTATCGTAAGCCTCCTGCGCGGAAAGATGTCTCGTCTCCGTATCGACGACAAGCACCTCTGCGTCCCGGGCAGAAAAATCTGCCTGCGGATCGACCACAACCTGCGTCCGGATCCCGTGGGCGGAAAACTGCACCCCGGTATCCAGCGCGCCCGTAAAGTCATCCGCGATAATCAAAAGATTGACCATACGCCCCTCCTTCTGGCATCGCCAACCGCAAACTTGCGGCCGGGCGACAATTTTTTGTTCTTTATGCCTATTATAACGCATTTTTATGCCCATTGCACTGTGAAAAAAGGTTAAAACAGTTTCAATTTGAAACGCATGAAAAAAATATCGGGAAAAAGATAGAGGAAATGTTTCACATTGAAACGCAAACCTCGTGCTTTTTGCACAAAAACATGGTATAATACGCAGAGAGATGCAGTGAGACAATGCATCATTTGACAGAGGAGGTTCCGAAGATGGAAGGGGAAAAGATACGAATTCTGGCAATTGCGCCGTATGAAGGGATGGAGCGTGTGATGGAGCGGGCCGCGCAGGGATATTCAAACGTTCAGATGGATATTTATACGGGAAATCTGGATGAAGGCGTCTCGATCGTAAAGCAGATGCCGACGCACACATATGACTGCATCATTTCCCGCGGCGGAACTGCGGCGATGATCCGTCAGATGACAGAACTGCCTGTCGTGGAGATTTGGCTTTCCCTGCATAAGATTTTGAATACGATGAAGGTGGCGGAAAATTATTCGGATCTCTACGCAATCGTGGGGTTTCCAAGCATTACAGAGCCGGCGCATACGCTCTGCAACCTGCTCGGATATGACCGGGACATCCGGACGGTCCACGGCAAAGAGGAGGTGCCGGTCGTCTTAGAACAATTAAAAGAGGAAGGATACCATATGGTCGTCTGCGATATGATTGCCCATACCCTTGCGCGTCAGCTTGGGATGGACGCGTTTCTGATCACCTCGGGAGTGGAGGAACTGCGTACGGCAATCGAACAGGCCGTTTCCATCAGTATGTGGATGAGAAAGCTGCGGCAGGAAAATATGTTCCTTCGCGGCGCGGTGCAGGAACAAAATGGAAAAATTGTGGTGATGGGGATGGATGGCAGCGTATACTACAGCGTTCCCTTTCATCTGCCGACGGGGATGGCGAAAGCACTGCAGGAAAAAATAAAAGAAGTTCCGGCTGCGGGAACGGCAAAGATGTACCACACCGAGCGGGATCAGATGTACAAAATTACCGCGCGGTCACTGGACATCGACGGAAAGAGATACTGCCTGTTTTACTGTGAGCAGTTCCGCATTCCGCTGCGCTCGCATTGGCGGAAAGGCGTTCATACCATGAACCGCCTGGAATGTGAATGTCTGTCGATGAACAGCTTCTACAGCATTGTCAATGCGATGGGGCATCTTGCCGATCCGATCCGCGCGATTTCCACGTCCCGTCAGCCGGTGATGATTACGGGGGAGACGGGAACCGGAAAAGAGCACATTGCCCGCTCGCTGTATCTGCAGGGTCCGCTCGCAAACAAGCCGTTTGTGACGATTCACTGTGAAGGGATGAATGACCGCAGCTGGGATTCGCTGTTTAGCAACGACAGTTCTCCTTTCAATGCCCTTGAGTCAACCATCTATTTTCAAAATTTTGAGAAGATTCCGCAGGAACGGATGTGGGAGCTGCTGGCGGTCATCCAGGAGAGTGATCTTTCCTGGCGCACACGGCTGATTTTCTCCTGCGTCTGTCTGGACGGGGAACAGCTTTCGCCGCCCGTTCGCCAATTCGTGGCGCGCATGGGCTGTTTGCTGTTTGCCCTCCCCTCTTTGCGGAGCCGCGCCGACGAAATTCCGTCACTGGCCAACTTATACCTGAACAGTCTGAAACTGGAACTTGGAAGGCAGATCTCCGGCTTTGAGCCAAACGCCATGGAAATGCTCTATCGGTATGATTGGCCCAACAACTACACCCAGTTTCAATATGTCATTCAGACATTGGCGACGCTGACCGAATCCGGATATATCCGCAGCAGTGCCGTGGCAGAGCTGCTGACAAAAGAGCGCTCCCGCTACCGAAAGAGCGTAACCGCAGCCATGTCCGTACACATCGACAGCACATTGGAGGAAATCATCCGAGATGTGATTTTACAGGCAGTAGATGCCAACCATGGAAACCGTGCCCAGGCAGCCAGACAGCTGGGAATCAGCCGCACAACACTGTGGCGGTATCTGAACCGAAAATCAGAGAGGTGAGAAGGCTGCAGCAGGTGCGGCCAGATTCCAGTTTAGCATAGGCTCTGGTGCTCATGAGAAGGCGGGCAGCCATCTGCTCCTGGGTGAGGTG
>CASGAH010000046.1 GCA_949299375.1 uncultured Eubacteriales bacterium
AGGTAATAATACTTATTGGGGATAAAGGTCGGAGGCGTAAGCCGCTTGCACGACTGGGCAGTTACAAGCCCATTCCCTTTAGGGGATGGGTAGTTGACGGGTATTGGGTGGGGAAGGAAGCTGCCCTGATCTAGATAAAAAAAGAATAAGAGGAGGATGTAAGAGATGAGTGAAGTCATGCAGGCAATTTTGACGAGAAGAAGTGTGAGATCGTATCGACCGGATCCGATTCCGGACGAGGTGATCGAAAGGATTGTAAAGGCCGGAACGTATGCCGCCACAGGAAGGGGAAGACAGTCCCCGATCATTGTCGTGGTGACCAATCCGGAAGTGAGAAATCAGCTCTCCGAGATGAACGCAAGCATTTTGGGCGCGCAAAAAGGGATAGACCCATTTTATGGCGCGCCGGTCGTCCTGATTGTGTTGGCAGACAAGAGCTGCCCGACGTACCAGTATGATGGAAGCCTTGTCATGGGCAACCTGATGCTGGCGGCACATGACGAGGGACTTGGAAGCTGCTGGATTCACCGGGCAAAAGAAGCGTTTGAGACGGAGCAGGGAAAGGCGCTCCTGGCTTCCCTTGGCATTGAGGGAGACTATGAGGGAATCGGACACTGTATCCTTGGATATGCGAATGGCCCGCAGCCGTCCCCGGCAAAGAGAAAAGACTCTTACGTATATTACGTAAAATAAGGATGTGCCGAAAGAAGCAAAAATTTCCGGAAGCGGAAAAGAGAAGAGAGGGTTGAAGTGGGAACAAAAAAAGAAAGACTCAGCAGGCTTTGGGCGTTGTTTTGCTCTGTTCTATACTTGAACACATTTACGTTTGGCGGAGGGTTTGTCATCATTTCCCTTATGAAAAAGAAGTTTGTAGATGAAAAGCGGTGGATTGAGGAGGACGAAATGCTGGATTTGGCGGCCATTGCGCAGTCATCGCCCGGGTCGATCGCCATCAACAGTTCCATTTTGGTCGGCTACAAAGTGGGAGGAGCGGCAGGGACGATTGTTGCTGTTCTGGCAACGGTGCTTCCGCCCCTCATCATCCTCACTGCCATTTCCTTTTTCTACGAAGCGTTTCGGGACAACCGCTGGATTGCGGGTATGCTAAAGGGAATGCAGGCATGTGTGGCAGCCATCGTGCTGGAAGTGGCGTGTTCCATGGGAATGAATTTTGTGGCGGAAAAGCAGATTCGCTCCTGTGTTGTCATGGCGGCGGCATTTGCAGCGGTATTTTTCCTGGAAGTCAACGTAATTTATGTCATTGTGATCTGCATTGTGCTTGGCATTGCGCACAGTGCGGTTCCGCTTCTGAGACAGCGCAGCAAACAGAAAAAAGGAGGGGAGCGAAGAGAGCCATGAAACTGTTGTGGGAATTGTTTTTTAGCTTTTTTCAGATCGGCCTGTTCTCCATCGGAGGGGGGTATGCCGCCATCCCTCTGATTCAGAATCAGATTGTAGACATTCACGGGTGGCTTACCCTGAATGAATTTTCCGATCTGGTCACCATAGCGGAGATGACGCCGGGCGCCATTGCGCTGAACGCCTCCACGTTTGTTGGGACGAGAATCGCAGGCTTTCCGGGCGCCATTCTTGCGACGGCCGGATGTGTGGCACCGGCGCTGATCATCGTCTCGGCGCTGGCCTGGATGTACTATCGCTTTCGCAGCATTTCCGTCATAAAAGATGTTCTTCAAAGCCTTCGCCCGGCGGTTGTCGCCATGATTGCTTCTGCCGGACTGTCGATTCTCATTTTGTCGTTGTGGGATGGAAAAGGATTCAGCACGAACATCGGGGATCTCAATGTGCTGTCGCTTCTCTTGTTCGTCGGCGCATTTGTGGTGCTTCGAAAATGGAAGACGAATCCCATCCTGACGATGCTTGTGTGCGGCGTCATCGGGACACTGTACTACAACCTGTTTTGACAGAAACAAAAAACAGGAGAGGCGAGACGACGAGGAAGGAGAGCAATGAAACCGCTGATTTATCTGGATCACGCTGCGACGACAGCAGTGCGAAAAGAGGCGCTGGATGCGATGATGCCGTATTTTATGGAACACTACAGCAATCCGTCCAGCATGTATCAGAGTGCATTTGAGGCAAAAGAGAAGACGGAGGAGGCAAGGGCGGCGATCGCCTCTCTGATTGGCGCTTCCGCCGATGAGATTTATTTCACGGGAGGCGGCAGCGAGTCGGACAATTGGGCAATCAAAGGCGTGGCGCAGCTTTTGCGGGAAAAGGGGCGCCACATCATTACGACTGCCATCGAACACCACGCGGTGCTGCACACCTGTCAGTGGCTTTCGCAGCAGGGATATGAGGTGACGTATCTGCCGGTCGATTCCTATGGCATGGTGAGCCCGGAATCGGTGGAGGAAGCCATCCGGCCGGACACGATCCTCATTTCCGTGATGTACGCCAACAATGAGATTGGCACGATCGAACCCATCCGCGAGATCGGCGCCATCGCCAGAAAATACGGCATTTTTTTCCACACCGATGCTGTCCAGGCGTTTGCGCATGTCCCGATTCATGTCGGCGAGGAGAAGATTGATCTTCTGAGTGCAAGCGCGCACAAGTTTGGCGGGCCGAAGGGCGTTGGCTTTTTATATATTCGCTCCGGCATTTTGCTTGAACCGCTGCTGCACGGAGGCGCCCAGGAGAGAGGAAGACGCGCCGGAACAACGAACGTTCCGGGAATTGTCGGCATGGGAACGGCCGCCGTGCTGGCCGCAGAGACGATGCAGGAGCGGATGCGCTATGAGTCCGCGCTTCGCGACGCGTTTGTTCAGAGAATTCTGAGCGAAATCCCGGATGTAAAGAGAAATGGACATCCGGAACAATGCCTTCCGGGAATTGCCAATTTCTGCTTCTCCTCTGTGGAGGGAGAGTCGGTGCTCCTCTTGCTGGATTTGCATGGGATCTGTGCCTCCAGCGGTTCCGCCTGTGCTTCCGGATCGGAGGACCCGTCGCACGTTCTCCTTGCAGCCGGCGTTTCCCGGGAACTGGCGCGGGGCTCTGTGCGATTCTCCCTGTCGCAGGACAATACAAAAGAGGAGATGGATTTTGTCATAGATTGTCTGAAAGACATTCTTTCCAGCCTTCGGGAGATATCGCATCAAACGGGGCCGTCGGAAAAGGAGGAGACGAGATGGGAATGATATATACGGACGCAGCGCAGCTGATTGGCCGCACACCCCTTATGGAGGCGCGCCGTTATGCGAAAGCGGAGGGCGTCTCATGCGCCCGGATCCTTGCCAAGCTGGAATTGTTCAATCCGGCCGGCTCGGTGAAAGACCGCGTTGCCCTCCACATGATTGAGGAAGCAGAGAGGAGAGGCGCGTTAAAACCCGGAGCGACGATCATCGAGCCGACATCCGGGAATACCGGGATTGGGCTTGCGACGGTGGCGGCGGTGAAAGGCTACCGCACCATTTTGACGCTGCCGGAAACAATGAGTGCGGAGCGGTGTATGCTGCTGCGGGCCTACGGCGCACAGCTCGTGCGCACAGACGGGAAAGAAGGGATGGCCGGAGCGATTGCCCGGGCAAAGCAGCTGGAGAGAGAAATTCCGGGTGCGGTTATTCTCGGGCAGTTTGAAAATCCGGACAACCCGCAGAGCCATTTTCGCACGACCGGACCGGAAATCTGGGAAGACACCGGCGGGAAGATCGATATTTTCGTGGCAGGGGTTGGAACCGGGGGGACGATTACCGGAGTCGGACAATATCTCAAATCCCAAAATCCGCAGATTCGGATTGCGGCGGTGGAACCGGCCGCAAGCGCTGTTCTCTCGGGACAAAAACCGGGACCGCACGCGCTGCAGGGAATCGGCGCGGGGTTTGTCCCGGATGTGCTGGATTCGTCCGTCTATGATGAAGTACTTCCGATCAAAGATGAGGAGGCTATGGCGGCAATGAGAACATTTGCGGTGACGGAAGGCCTTTTGACGGGGATTACATCCGGAGCGGCAATGTGCGCAGCTGTGAAGCTGGCAAAGCGTCCGGAAAATGCCGGAAAGACGATCGTGGCACTTCTGCCGGACTCCGGCGACCGCTATCTTTCCCTCTGGGAAAGCGAGCCGTAATTGCAGAACGGGTCAATGCGGCAGAAAAATGCCGGCTTGATTCGGCAGAAAGGAAAAGTTGTGAATACAGTACTTGGATATCTGAAAAACTACAAAAAGGAAAGCGTACTCGCCCCTCTTTTTAAACTTCTGGAGGCGTCGTTTGAGCTGTTTGTTCCGCTCGTTATGTCGTCCATGATTGACAGAGGAATTGCGCAGAAAGATACGTCCTACATTTTGCGGATGGGACTTTTGCTTCTTCTTTTGGGAGCGATCGGCCTTGTCTGCGCCATCACGGCGCAGTATTTTGCAGCCAGGGCGGCGACCGGATTTTCCAGCAAATTAAAGCACGGGCTCTTTGCCCACATTCAGTCGCTTTCTTTCACAGAGATGGATGAGATCGGGACATCTACGCTGATCACCCGGCTGACGAGCGACATCAATCAGGTGCAAAATGGCGTCAATCTGATGCTTCGCCTGTTCCTTCGCTCCCCCTTCATCGTATTTGGCGCAATGCTGATGGCATTTACTATCGATGTGAAGGCAGCCCTGATTTTTGTTGTCACCATCCCGCTGCTTTCAATCGTCGTATTCGGCATTATGCTTGTGAGCATTCCGCTTTATCGGAAGGTGCAGGCGAGTCTGGATCATGTGCTCGGGCAGACGAGGGAAAATCTGACCGGTATTCGCGTCATCCGCGCCTTTAACAAGCAGGAGGCGGAGGCGGCGTCCTTCCAGAAAAACAACGAAGCGCTGACGGACATTCAGATCTTCGTGGGAAGAATTTCCGGGTTGATGAATCCTGTCACCTACCTGATCATCAATGGGGCGACCATCGTTCTCATATGGACGGGCGCCATCCAGGTAGACAGCGGAATTCTCACCCAGGGCGATGTGGTGGCGCTTGTAAATTATATGTCCCAGATTCTCGTGGAACTTGTCAAGCTGGCAAACCTGATTATCACGGTGACAAAGGCGGTGGCCTGTGCCAGAAGAATCCAGAAGGTGTTCGATGTGACATCCAGCCTTCATCCGCAGGAGCCATCCAAAGAGCAGGCGAAAGAAGCAGAAGACATTGCCATTCTTTTTGACCATGTGAGTTTGAAATACAAAAACGCCGGTGCGGAAGCGCTGACGGACATTCATTTTCAGGTAAAGAAAGGGCAGACGATTGGAATCATCGGCGGAACCGGATCCGGAAAGTCGTCCGTCGTCAACCTGATTCCCCGGTTTTACGATGTGACGGGAGGAAAAATTCTCGTCAACGGAAAAGATGTGCGCGAGTACACGCAAAAGGAGCTTCGGGGAAAAATCGGCATGGTCATGCAGAAGGCCGTGTTGTTTCAGGGAACGATTCGCGAAAATATGAAATGGGGAAAAGACGACGCATCCGAGCAGGATCTGTGGGATGCACTGGAGACGGCGCAGGCAAAAGAGTTTGTGGAGCAAAAAGAGGGCGGCCTGGATGCCTTCGTCTCCCAGGGGGGAAAGAACCTCTCCGGAGGACAGCGGCAGCGCCTTACCATTGCGCGGGCGCTCGTGCGAAAACCGGAAATCCTCATTTTGGATGACAGCGCTTCGGCACTGGATTTTGCGACGGACGCCAGGCTTCGCCGCGCCATACGGGAGCTAAAGGAAAATCCCACAGTGGTAATTGTCTCCCAGCGGGCATCCTCCATTCAGCACGCCGATCAGATCATCGTGCTCGATGACGGAAAAATCGCGGGCATCGGAACGCACCGGCAGCTTCTTGCTTCCTGTGAAATTTATCAGGAAATCTATGACTCGCAGTTTGAGCGGAAGGAGGCGGCAAAATGAAGCAGAAGATCAGTCAGAAAGAAACAATCCGCAAGGTGCTTCACTATATCCGAAATTACTGGATTCTTCTCGGAATTTCCATTGTACTTGCGGGTGTCACCGTAGTGCTGACGCTCTACGTTCCGATTCTCACCGGAGACGCCATCGATTTGATCGTGGAAAAAGGACGGGTTGATTTTGCGGGCATCTGGTCGATTCTAAAGCGGATCATTGGCATTGTCGTCATGACGGCGCTGGCGCAGTGGGGGATGAATGTGTGCAACAACCGCATCACATACCATGTGATCGGTGACATCCGCCGGGACGCTTTCGACAAAATTCAGATTCTTCCGCTCAAGTACGTCGACTCCCATTCCTACGGGGAAATCGTCAACCGGGTCATTGCGGATGTGGATCAGTTTGCGGACGGCCTTTTGATGGGATTTACGCAGCTGTTTACCGGAGTCATTACCATCTGCGGGACGCTGCTTTTTATGCTCTCCGTCAATGTGGGCATCACAAGCGTTGTCGTATTGATTACGCCGGTCTCTCTTTTTGTGGCGAGCTTTATCGCCAAAAAAACATACGTCATGTTCCAGCTTCAGTCCCAGGCGAGAGGGGAGCAGACGGCCATCATCGATGAAATGGTTGGAAATCAGAAGGTCGTTCAGGCATTTGGCCAGGAGCAGAACGTGTTGGAGCGGTTTGACGGCATCAATGAGAAACTTCGCAATTACTCGCTCCGGGCGACGTTTTTCTCCTCCATCACAAACCCGTCCACCCGCTTTGTCAACAGCCTTGTGTACGCGGGAGTTGGAATCTCCGGCGCGCTGTTTGCTGTTTTCGGACGTCTGACGGTCGGACAGCTATCCTGTTTCCTCAGTTATGCAAACCAGTATACAAAGCCATTCAATGAGATTTCCGGCGTTGTGACAGAGCTGCAAAATGCGATCGCCTGCGCTGCGCATATTTTCGAGCTGATTGAAGAGGAACCGCAGATCCCGGATGCAGAAGATGCGGTCGTGCTTGCCGCAAACCAGCAGGAGGGCAATGCGCCGGGAATGCAAGAGCAGGTCGAAGTGAATGGAACGGTATCGATTGATAACGTTTCCTTCTCCTATGTTCCGGATCAAAAGCTGATCGAGAACTTCCAGCTGTCGGTAAAACCGGGACAGCGGATCGCCATTGTCGGTCCGACCGGATGCGGCAAGACGACGATGATCAACCTGCTCATGCGTTTCTACGATGTGGATTCCGGCGCCATTTTCGTCAGCGGCCAGGACATTCGCCATGTGACAAGAAAAAGCCTGCGCGCCTCCTATGGAATGGTGCTTCAGGAGACATGGCTCAAGTCCGGCACCATCCGCGAGAACATTTGTATGGGGAAACCGGACGCGACGGAAGCGGAAATGATTGCGGCGGCCTCCGCCTCTTATGCGGACGGCTTTATCCGCCGTCTCCCGCAGGGATATGACACGGTCATTACCGAGGACGGGGGAAACCTCTCTCAGGGACAAAAACAGCTCCTGTGTATTGCCCGGGTCATGCTTTGCCTGCCGCCGATGCTGATTCTGGACGAGGCGACATCCTCAATCGATACGAGAACAGAAATCCGCATTCAGCAGGCATTTGCCCAGATGATGAAGGGGCGGACAAGCTTTATTGTCGCACATCGTCTCTCCACCATCAAAGAAGCGGATGTCATTCTCGTCATGAAAGACGGAAACATCATCGAGCAGGGAAAACATGAGGCGCTTTTAAGACAGGGCGGATTCTATGCCAACCTGTACAACAGCCAATTTGCTATGACGGAGCAATCGTGAAAAAAATGGAAAAAAGATTAGAAACGAGGAAGAAAGATGCACTATGATTATCTCATCGCAGGCGCGGGGCTGTTCGGCGCTGTGTTCGCCTGCGAGGCAAAAAAAGCGGGGAAGAAATGTCTTGTCATAGAGCGCAGAAGTCACATTGGCGGGAACATCTACTGCGAAACGGTGGAGGGAATCCACGTACACAAATATGGGGCCCATATTTTCCATACGAGCCGGGAGGACATCTGGGAATATGTCAATCAATTTGCGAAATTCAACCACTACCGCAATTCTCCCATCGCGATTTACAAAAATGAGCTCTATAACCTCCCCTTTAATATGAATACGTTCAGTAAACTCTGGGGAGTCACCACGCCCGCTGAAGCGAAAAAAAAGATCCAGGAGCAGATCTCAGAGCTGCACATTTCCGAGCCGAAAAACCTGGAAGAGCAGGCACTCTCCCTCGTAGGGCGGGACGTCTATGAAAAGCTCATAAAAGGATACACGGAAAAGCAGTGGGGACGGCCCTGCAGCGAGCTTCCAGCTTTTATCATCAAGCGGCTTCCCCTGCGCTTTACCTACGACAACAACTATTTTAACGACAGCTTCCAGGGCATTCCCATAGGAGGGTATACGCCGCTGATCGAAAAAATGCTGGAGGGAAGCGATGTGATGCTCAACACAGACTTCTTCGATTTCCGGAAGGCGCATCCGGACGCAGCGGACCGCATTCTGTTCACCGGCATGATCGATGAATACTTTGGATTTTGTCTCGGACATTTGCAGTACCGCACCGTTCGCTTTGAGACAGAGACACTGGCAATGGACAATTATCAGGGAAATGCGGTCGTCAATTATACCGACCGGGATGTGGCCTGGACGCGGATCATCGAACACAAACACTTTGAATTTGGAACGCAGCCCGTCACAGTGATCTCCAGAGAATATTCGACGGAGTGGACACCGGGGATGGAGCCGTACTATCCGATCAACGATGAGAAAAACAATGCGCTGTTTGCAGAATACCGAAAGCTGGCGGACAGAGAGGAGAACGTCCTCTTCGGCGGACGGCTCGGAAATTACCGCTACTATGACATGGACCGGGTGATCGAGGCTGCGCTTGAGATGGCAAAAAAAGAGTTCGCATAAAAAAGACCGGGAACAAATTCGCTCCCGATGCGAGGGGGCTGGCCGCAGATGGCCAGCCCCCCAAACATATTGCGATCAGTTTTCCTCTTCTTTGAAATAAGCCTGTTTGATCGCTTCAACCGGCATTTCTTTTCCCGTCCACAGGCGAAATGCCTCCGCTCCCTGATACAAAAGCATATACATTCCGTTAAAGACAGGGCATCCGGCTTCTTTGGCCATCTGAAGCAGGCGTGTCTGCTTTGGGTTGTAGATGACGTCAGATACGATCAGACCCTCGTGGAAGTAGGAGGCATCCGGGATAATGCAGCGGTCCACAAAGGGCGCCATGCCGACGCTCGTTGCGTTTGTGAGAATATCACTGGAGGCGATTTCTCTTCGCAAAACTTCCATATCTTCAAAGTCATAGAGGGAAACACGGCAGGATGTCTTTTCATTCAGCTCGGCCACAATCTTTTCCGCGCGCGGATAGAATGCGTCGTGGATGCTAAAGATCGAGATTTCCGCCATGCCGTCGATGGCGGCCTGTACGAGAATGGCGGTGGCAACGCCTCCGGCGCCAAGCAGCGTCATTTTCTTTCCGATCAGGTCATAGCCCTCATCTTTGGCGGCGAGCATATATCCGATGCCGTCTGTCGTATAACCGGTGAGAACGCCGTTGTCGTTGACGACGGTATTGACTGCGCCGGAGATGGCAGAGGCGGGGGAGAGGCGATCGCACAGTTCGCACATCTTGTTTTTGTTTGGCATCGTCAGATTAAATCCTCTCGCTCCCTGTGCTTTCAGCCCTTCGACCGCAGCCGGGAGTGTGTCTGTGCCGACATCAAAACAGAGATAGACATAATCGAGATCGAGAAGGCGGAACGACTCATTGTGCATCATGGGGGAGATGCTGTGCTTTACGGGACTTCCGAGCAGGCAGATAAGACCGGTGTGCCCGGTAATTGGTTTTGACATAGGAAAATCCTCCTTTGATCCTTTCGCTGTCTTGCGAGCGTCAGAGCCATGCGGGATTCTAACGCCCGGATATTACCATCATAAGGGATGGAAGGAAGTTTGTCAATTGAACATTTTTCGCCGCATATACGGCAAAAACAAGCGGTCAGCACAAAATAGTTGCTTTTTTGCGGGAATGCATATATACTAGAGAGAAAGATGCGGCGCGAAGCGCTGCGGAATGTGCGGAGGGGGAGTCTGAAAAACAAATGGGAAATCAAATCAATACAGTAACGGTGCGGGGTGTTTCCATCGGGGAGGGATGCCCGAAGATCTGCATCCCGATTGTAGGAACGACAGAGGAGGAGATTCTAAAAACAGCCGGAATGTTTCACAATCTGCCGGTTGATGTGGCAGAGTGGAGGGTGGACTGGTTTGAAGAGGCCGAAAATATAGAGCGGGTCATGGCTGTTTTGGCGATGCTTCGCAGAGAGCTGCAAAACATCCCGATTCTTTTTACCTTTCGCACCTTGCCGGAAGGGGGAAAACGGACTCTTTCCCCGGAATGCTATCAGGCGCTGAACCGGGCTGCCGCCGCAAGCGGCGACGCGGATCTGATTGACGTGGAGCTGTTTTCGGGCGACGCGGTGGTGCGCGCTCTGACGGATGCCATCCACCGGGCGGGCGCAAAAGTCATTTTGTCGAGCCACGATTTTCAGAAAACTCCGTCCCGGGAAGAGATGGTCGAACGGATGCGCCATATGCAGGAGCTCGGGGCGGACATCCCGAAGCTTGCCGTCATGCCGCAGAGCGAGCAGGATGTTCTTGCGCTGCTAGCGGCAACGCGGACGATGCGAGACGTTTGGGCAGACCGCCCGATCATCACGATGTCGATGTCCGCAAAGGGAATCATCAGCCGCGTGGCAGGGGAGACATTCGGCTCGGCGATGACTTTTGGCGCGGCAAAGCAGGCATCGGCGCCCGGCCAGATGGATGTGGAGGACCTGGACCGGATTTTGCATATTCTGCACAGCTACCTGCAGGAAAAAGCGGGGGAGAAAGGAAAGGACGCAAAAGCATGACAGATCTAAATGAGGCGAGAGAACAAATCAATGCCTGCGATGCGGTCATCGTGGAGGCGCTTGTGCGGCGGATGGACTGTGTGAGAGAAGTCGCCGCCTATAAAAAAGCGCATCAGATGCCGGTTTTTCAGCCGCAGCGCGAGGCAGAGCAGAAGGAAGCACTGAAAAACAAATTGGCGGGAAGCGGCCTGGAACCGTATCTCGGAGCCATTTTCGAGGAGATTTTGAGAAACAGCCGCAGGATGCAGGCAGACATCCTTTTCCAGGGAAATATATTTCTCATCGGATTTATGGGATCCGGAAAAAGTACGATTGCCGACAGGCTTTGTGCGGACTACGGGCTGGAGGCTGTGGAGATGGACGCGCAGATCGAACAGCAGCAGAAAATGTCGATTCCGGAGATTTTTGCGCGCTATGGAGAGGCATACTTTCGGAAGCTGGAGACGGAGTTTTTGATGGAATTCGGAAATCGAAAACAATGTGTTGTCTCCTGCGGCGGCGGAGCGGCGATGCGGGAAGAAAACGTCTCTCAGATGAAAAAACACGGAACCGTCGTCCTTTTGCGCGCATGTCCGGAGACAGTCTATGAGAGAGTCAAGGACAGCACCAACCGCCCGCTTCTGAATTCTGACATGAGCATATCTCACATCTCCGAATTGATGGAAGCGCGCAGGCCAAAGTACGAGGCGGCGGCAGACATTGTCATTGAGACAGACGGCAAAACAGTTTCCGAGATCTGCGGGGAGATCATGGCAAGTCTTATGTGATCGCTGGAGGCAGATGGGAACGCGCCGTTGACACGGCTCGCATAATCGGTTAAAATAAAAAGGAACAACAAAATGGCAGGAGGTGAAATCGAATGGACGGCGGTGAATGCTGTAGGCACAGGAAAACAGACGGTATGACAAAACGGAATGAAAGACAGAGGCCGCATCGTCCCTTCGACTTGCCGGTTCTCTGACTTTTGACATGGAAGACACCGCTGATTTCCGCAGAAATGGACAAAAAAGTTTGCCTGTTTTCAAGGAAAAAGAGGCGGTGTCTTTTTTTGCCCTTTTTCGAAGAACAGGAACGGAAAGGAGGAATAAGAAAATGAAAAAAGAAAAGAGAACGGCGGCAGAACTGCAGCTGCCAGGCGTAAGACCGGACTATGAGGAAAAACTGATCCAGATCATTCGGGGAAATGCATCTCCCAGAGTGATGAAAGAGCAGGTGATGGATTTCCATGAAAATGATATTGCAGCGATTCTGGAGGACCTGAATGTCCAGGAGAGAAAGAAGCTGTACCGGATTTTGGACACTGGGACGATATCCGATGTATTTTCCTATCTGGACAACGGAGAAAAATATTTGGATGAGTTAAGCGTCCGAACCGCAGTGGAAGTGATTGCACAGATGGATGCCGATGAGGCCGTTGGCCTTTTAAAGAGATTGGAGAAGACAAAAAAGGAGACGATCCTCGATCTTCTCGATGAGAAGAGCAAAAAAAACATCCGCATGATTGCCGCCTATGAGGAGGAAGAGATCGGAAGCCGGATGACGACGAACTTCATTCAGATTGGCCCGGGACTGACAACCGCGCAGGCGCTCGAATCGCTCATTGCGCAGGCAAAATACAAAGACAACATTATGACAATCTATGTGACCGATGAGCATCAGACCTTTTACGGGGCGATCGACTTAAAAGAGCTGATGACGGCAAAGGAGGGTGTGGAGCTGGAGGAGCTGATTGCGACATCCTATCCGTATGTGTATGCAGGCGAAGACATTGAAGAGTGTATCGAACGCTTGAAAGACTACTCGGAAGACTCCATTCCGGTTCTCGACAACGAAAACAGGATTCTTGGCGTAGTGACGTCGCAGGACCTCGTGGAAATCGTCGAGGAGGAGATGGGAGAAGATTACGCAAAGCTTGCGGGTCTGACCGCCGAGGAAGACTTGCGGGAGCCGCTGGGGGAGAGCCTCAAAAAGCGGATGCCATGGCTTGTCATCCTTCTCGGTCTCGGCCTTGTCGTGTCGTCCGTCGTCAGCATCTTTGAGGAGGTTGTCTCGCAAATTACACTGATCGTCTATTTCCAGTCACTGATTCTGGACATGGCTGGAAATGTGGGAACGCAGTCGCTTGCGGTGACACTGCGGGTGCTTATGGACGAGAGCCTGACAAGAAAGCACAAAATCGGCCTGATTTGGAAAGAAGTGCGCGTGGGATTTTGCAATGGAATGCTGCTCGGGTCGCTCTCCTTCCTCCTGATCGGGGCGTATATCCGGGTGATGCAGGACAAGCCGCTGTCCTTTTCCTACCTGATTTCCGGCTGCATCGGCGCGGCGCTCCTCATTGCAATGGTCGTGTCGAGCTTTACAGGGGCAATTATCCCAATCTTTTTCCAGAAAATAAAAATCGATCCCGCTGTGGCCTCCGGACCGCTCATCACAACCATCAACGATTTGGCGGCGGTTCTCTCTTACTACGGGCTGGCGTGGATCTTCCTTCTGCAGGTGATGCACCTCGCCTGACAGAGACATGCGGACAGCAAAGACAACGTTACCGGATTTCCAGGCGGGAGCTGTGTTCGGCCTCATACCATGACAAAAAGTCGCCGAACAACTGGTCTTCCGCCTCGGCTCTTGCCCGGGCTGCCGCCTCGATCCCGTCGTATCCGCCAAGGTAGTAGCATTTTTGTTTGAAAACAATCTGGGCAATCCACTTTCCGCGTTTTCGGTTATAGTAGACACCGCGAACACCGCTCGTGTTGCTCTTGTAGATCAAATCCGGCTGGAGCATCTCGATGCACGTGCCGTCTTCATAGTGGAAGTTTTTCTGCGGCTGCCGCAGACATCCGCAGCTGTTCCATTGGTATTGATCGTTAAAACAAATCCCATCTGGCGAAGCGCTTCGTACAATTCCCGAAATCCCGGAAAGAGAAGCGGTTCCCCTCCGGTCAAGAGAAGAAAGAGCACACCGGCATCCCGCATCTGCTGTCCAATCTCAATCCACTCCTTCGCGGTATGCAGTCCGCCGCCTCGCTCTACCGCCGCCCGGTCCAGGCGGACATAGCACATCTCACAGTTCATAAAATAAATCCTTTCGTTTGTCGTAGGCTCCTCCCACTGCCTTTAGGCGGTGGGAGGAGCCTTGTAAATCGTTAGCCATTATCCCTGATTTTCG
>CASGAH010000047.1 GCA_949299375.1 uncultured Eubacteriales bacterium
AAACTTTCGTTCTTCTCATTCGAATAAAAAGTAAAAGGTTCCAGAATCGTAGACTTATGCAAAAAATCTGTTTGTGTCCGCGCTGCTCTCACGGAAACAGATTCGCCAAAAAGCAGCGCAGAAAGGCAGATGGAATTTATGGTAAAAAACAGATGCTTCGCTCCCCCCTTCTTTTTTTCTCTGGCTGTTCTTCTCCTGTTAAGTCTGTCGGCATGTTCTTCCCAAATGTCATCCGATCCCGGCATGTTCTCCTCTGAGCCATCCCTTTCCGGAAGCCAGGCAGAGCAACCGCAGTATCCTGTCAATCTTATGGATCATATTTCCCCCATCTCTGTGTCCGGGAGAGAATGGAATGAGCCGTTTTCACTGGCCGCCGCTGATTTTTCAATTCGCCTGTTTCAGGAAACGGTGCGCGCAAAGGAAAATACTCTGGTCTCCCCACTGTCTGTCATGATTTCTCTGTCCATGGCAGCAAATGGAGCTGACGGTCAGACACGCGCAGAGATGGCGTCTGTCTTAGGCGGATCTGTCGCTCTAGAAGATCTCAACGAATACTTCTATGCGTTCCATAACAGACTTGTTTCAGATGACATCCAATCCCTTCACCTTGCAAACTCCATCTGGTTTCGGGACAATGCGAATCGTTTTCTCGTTTATCCGGAATTTCTGCAAAAGAATCTCAGTTATTATCAGGCAGAAGCCTATCAAAGCGCTTTTGACGAGAATACCCTTCAAGATATCAATGCCTGGGCTTCTGCGCACACCAATGGGATGATCGACCAGATTTTGAGCGAGATTGATCCGCTTGATGTCATGTATCTCATCAATGCCATTGCGTTTGAGGCAAAATGGGAGACCCCTTATTCGCAGGAGAACATCTCGAACGGGGAATTCACTGCAGCAGATGCGGCAGCGCATACAGTTTCCATGATGTCCTCCACAGAGCATTGGTATATCGAGGATGACAAGGCCTCCGGTTTTATCAAAGATTACAGCGATGGCGCCTACCGGTTTGTCGCGCTTCTTCCCGAGGAAGGAGTGAATATTACCGACTATATCGCATCTCTTACAGGAGAATCGATGCTTCGCATGCTTCAAGAGGCAAAAAGGACATCGGTTTTCACACAGATGCCCAAATTCAGCAGCGATGATTTCCTCTCGATGAAAGCTCCCCTGGAGAAGCTTGGCATGTCCTCTGCATTTGACAGCAATCGGGCCGATTTTTCGAAATTGGGAGAATCTTCTCTGGGAAACATTTTCATCGGGGATGTCGTTCAGCGGACGTTTCTCTGCGTCGATGAACTCGGGACAACAGCAGGCGCTGCCTCTGCTGTCATCATAGCAGAGAAATCTTCTCTTCCTCCAAAGTTTCAGGTTGTCCTGAACCGCCCATTTGTATATTTTATTCTCGACGGCGAAACGTCCATTCCTCTGTTTATGGGAACGGTAATGGATTTTTCCTGATGCCCGATTTCTTTTGGAAAATTGACAGTCTATCGGTAACTGTGCTAAGATACATGCAGATCGGAAAAAGGGAGGTAAGCGATGAGAATTTTGATTGCTGAGGATGAAGTAGAAGTGGCCAGAGCATTGAAGGTTGTTCTGACACGAAACCGGTTTTCTGTCGATACGGTAGACAACGGAACCGATGCGCTCCATTTTCTCCAGAGCGGCGCATACGATGTGGCAGTTCTGGATATTATGATGCCGGGAATGGATGGCATTCAGGTACTCAGGCAGCTGCGAAGTGAACATTTTGACATTCCAATTCTGCTGCTGACCGCCAGAAGTGAAATTGAGGACCGTGTGGAAGGGCTAAATGCCGGCGCGGATGATTATCTTCCCAAGCCGTTTGCAATCAGTGAGCTGATTGCCCGCGTCAAAGCGCTGTCCCGGCGTGTTTCTCCCTACACACCGAGCGTTCTCAGCGTCGGAAAGACGACGCTTGACTGTAATACGTTTGAACTCTCCTCTCCCGAACACACGGTTCGGCTGAACAACAAAGAGTTTCAGATGATGGAGCTGTTTATGCGCAATCCGCACAATCTCTTTTCTGCAGAGCAATTGATGGACCGCATTTGGGGATTTGACTCAAATGCGGAAATCGATGTGGTGTGGGCTTATATTGCTTTTTTGCGGAAAAAGATCAAGAAGATTTCTGCAGACATTGAAATCCAGACTGTCCGGGGGGCAGGTTATTCGCTGGAGGTTTCCCCATGCTAAAAAAACTTCGGTGGAAATTGATTTTTGTCTCTATGGCATCCCTGTTTATCATCTTGTTTCTATTGTTTGCGGGGATCAACATTGCCAATTACCATGTTGTCACTTCCATGCAGGACCGCACGCTGCACGATCTGGCCTCCCCCACGGATGCGCTTCCCCCGAATCAGCCCGGGGAAGACCTTCCCTTCGAGGGAAAGCCTTCCCCGGAGGCCCCTTATATGACACGTTTTTTTACGGTTCGCTGTGATGAGGATGGGACTGTTCTGGACATTTCGATGGATTTCATTGCCTCTGTCACAAGAGAAGAGGCAGCGGCATACTCCGAGGCCGTTTTTTCCAGAGGAAAGACTTGCGGATACTATGGAGAATACCGGTATTATGTCTATTCGGATGACAGCGGGACGGTACAGATTTTTTTGAATTGTGCCCGTGATCTTCAATCGATGCGCACACTCTTTTTGCTCTCTCTCGCCATTGCTGTCTGCTGCTTTTTTGTCTTATTTCTGCTCGTTTTCTTTCTCTCCAGACAGGCAATCGCTCCCTTTGTCAAAAACATGGAGATCCAGAAGCGATTTATTACCGATGCTGGGCATGAATTGAAAACGCCAATCACTTCGATTTCCACCAGCGCCGACGTTCTGGCTCTGGACGATGGAGAAAATGAGTGGGTGCAGAACATCCAGAAGCAGTCTGCCCGTCTTGCGAAGCTGGTCAATCACCTTGTCACGCTGTCACGCCTCGATGAGGAGACACCGATTCCAAAAAAGTCTGTTTTTTCTCTCAGTGATGTGCTCTGGGAGAGCATTGCGCCGTTTTCCTCACTCGCCAAAGCCACGGGGAAAACATTTGCACAGCAAATCGAAAACGATCTGACTTTCTGCGGCGACATGCTCTTGATTCAGCAAATGATTTCGGTTCTTCTGGACAATGCGCTGCGTTATTCCAATGACGGAGGTTTCATCCGTCTGGATGCTTACCGCAGACGGAAACGAATTGTCCTTGAGGTGTTTAATACTTGCAACTTGATAGAAACAAAGAATTTAAATCGCTTATTTGAGCGTTTCTATCGCATGGATCCGTCCCGCTCCCCCAAAACCGGAGGGAGCGGGATTGGGCTTTCCATCGCAAAGGCAATCGCGACGGCTCACAATGGAACCATCTCCGTGAAAAGCCAGAGCGGACACTCCATCTGCTTTACCGTCGTCTTATAATTCCTGGTCAAGTCGGCGCTTCCTTCGGTATTGCTTTGCAATCAGAATCATCAAAACGATTGCCAGGAAGCTGCCCCCTGTCCAGAAAACTCCTCCCATCTGAATCTGCTGGCTTCCTCCCGGCACATCCGAAAAGCTGCCGGAAAACGAGGGCATTCCGTTTGATCCGAAAGGCATTCTGTTCGCATCCCATTCACCGTCCTCCGCAGAGGAGGACGGCTCCTGATTGGATGACTCCTGATCGGAAGGCGTTTCACCGGAAGACTCCTCGGCGGGCTCTCTTTCCTCCCTCGAGTGGAATCCGCCTCCCATGACGCCTCCTTTTCCATCGTCGTTCATCGTAAATGTTCCCATCACATCAATCTCAATTCCCGATGAATCCGTCAGCGCCGATGGATTTTCCTTCTGTCCTTCCGTTGTCGATGGAATGCTTCCATCCAGCTGCCCCCGAATGCTTTCCGCCCGGAGAAGGACGGTATCATACAGCATCTCAACAGCGGCTTCATACTCCTCATAGGAATAGAAGGCGGTCGGGTCGCTCTCTACAAAGGCATCAATCTGACTTCGGATTCTGGAATACGTTTGTTCAAACACGCCGCCATCGATGTACTCCTCTACAAGCTGGCGGTAATACTCATGATAGCGTTCCAGATATTCTTCCTGCTCCAGGAGAGACATGAAAAACTGCCGATCGGAAAGAGAAACCATGGAGGAAAACGGCGTGTCAATTGGAAAATGAATGACCGACGATGCGTCGTCTCCGGATTCCCCCATATTCATTGCGCCAAATGCCAGATTGTAATCCCATGGGATAATGTTGAGCTGTCCGTCCTGTTCATACAGATAATAGTTGTGCGTCATAGATCCGCTCAGACTGTCCAGATTTACCGAGAACGTGTGTACTGCCAGATATTTCAGGACATTGTCCACATCCATGTAGGTTTCCAGATCCGTTCCTTCCCCGATCGCTTTCAATGCCTCGACGACTCTTTTCCGGTCAGATTCGCTCGTTTTCGTGACCTCCCCTTCCCAGATTGCAGAATAACTGTCCAAATCGTCATCTGTGTAATTCAGGTTGGAACCATTTCCGCCCATAGAAAATCCTCCGCCCATTCCCAGTGCGCCAATGTCCAGTCCTTCTGGAAGTTCTCCCGGCGTCATTTCTGAAAATCCGCCTTCCGGAATCTCTCCCGGCGTCATTTCTGAAAATCCGCCTTCCAGGAATTCTCCCGGTGTCATTTCTGAAAATCCGCCTTCCGCGTCAAAGGAATTGGGGGCGAACCTATCCATATCCAGTTGGGAACCGTCTCTGCCGCCCCCAAAATCCATACTGTCTGGTTTGTAGAGTTCTCCATTTTCTGTCCCATAATTTCTCGCCAGGAAACTCTCTTCCACCGCCTCTAGTGCCAGATACAATCCCCATTCTTCACCATTGACGGAAATCTGCGCGTAATTGTAAAGAGATGCATCCACATCCAGATATTGATACATATCATAGATGATCGCCTCTTTCATATACGTCGCATCCGCATAATGGTTGTTGAGGACAAGCTTATCCAGTCCCCAGCATGTCTGTCCGTCTACATAATGGTCGAATTCCAACTTAAAGCTGTAGCGATCTGAATCCGGATCGCTGGCAATTGCCGTGAGGCTCGTGTTCCCCTTTGTGCGGATTCCAACTCCATAGAATGTCGTCCCGTTGATGACAACGTCACATTGGTAGTATTGTTCATTGATGGCATTGGCAATCATCTCATTCCAGTCCTCTTCATCCATGAGGATATCAATGCTGATGATAGAATCTGTATCAAACAGTTTTGATTCATATTCCATCCGGATTTCCGTTCCCCCGGCAGCCTGGATCAACTCATCCGAAAAAATGACTGCAACAAGGCACAGAAGAATTGCAGCCGCCATCATCCCTCCTGCAATCTTTGTCATATGTTTTTTTGCAATCATGTTTTACCTCCCGCCCTGTCAGGACATATATTCGCCGTTGTAGCTGACAAGAACTGCCTGTTCTACACCATTGATTTCACAAAGACGGTTGACAAATGCAGTTCCCGCATCCTTCATTCTTATTTCCACGGTCATCTCAATCTGACTGCGGCTCACTGTCTTCGTCTTGATCACATAGCGCGCAACAGATTTGCTCAATGTTTTGAGTACACTTTCCTCGGCCTTCTCATCCCGGCAGGAAATCACAAGAATATATGGGTTGTCGTGTACGTTCCGGTTGGCAAACATAAGCAAAATTACACCGATTATTGCGGATCCGATGACGGCCAGAGGAATCATTCCAGCCCCGATGACAATTCCCGCTGCAAGTGACCAGAACAGGAAAACAATTTCCATCGGCTCTTTGATGGCAGCGCGAAAACGAACGATCGACAATGCACCCACCATTCCAAGCGACAGCACAACATTTGAAGTTACTGCCATAATAACAAGCGTCGTCACCATTGCAAGACCTGGGAGCGTCAGCGCAAATCCACTCGAATACATGACGCCGGAGAACGTTTTCTTGTAAATCACGAAAATAAAGAGACCTATGGCTACAGCAAAGACCATCCCAAGAAGGACATCCAGCATCGAGAACTCGGAGACGTTCTCCAGAAAACTGGATTTGAAGATATCGCTAAAACTCAATGCTGCGTGAAAAAATTGATTTGAATTCATCTTATTCCTCTTTTCTGTGCGGCTTTTTGAAAACAGGAAAACTCGTGAGCGCCGCACGGACACGGGTTTCCAAATGCATTTTGGAACTTATCCAAACCGGCGGCACACGCCATATTTTGAAAAAGCTTCTTGTCTGCACCCTCTGATCTGAATCAGATGTGAAATCACTTCGGGCAGAAATTCGTCAAACTTGATCTCAAGTGTTCTCTGACCGGGCATATCCTCCACACAGATGTCCGCACAATCCGCTTCCAGGCGCACGCTATGATACAGCGTACTGCGGATATCGGAGTCAAATGTGACCCGCACATTTCCAGCTTCATACAGATACGCCTCTCTTGTATACGAAACGACAACCCGCGGGCGGAGCATTTCGCTTTTCCATTTGACATAAAATTCCTGAACAAGAGGATCGGGATGATCCCGCATCCATCCTGTGTCTGCGGACAGCAGCTTCTCGCATTCTTCCTTTGTGACTGGAGCGCTCTGCTTCGCACAAAGTCCATTGATTTTCATTTTCTTTTCCAGCATCAGAAACGACATATCATCATTGTAATACCGGATCCGAAATTTTTCGCGTTTTGCAATCCCATCGATCTTCTCCCGAAGCACCCGATCCCGGTAATTGTCAAAATAAATACTCCGAACCAGATATGTCCCATCCTCAGCCGCATGGGGGTCCGTCTTCATCACCCGGCGCAGCCGCATTCGCAAAGCCAGATAATCGGCATACCCGATGCGGTATTTCAATTCATGCCGATAATGTCCCTCTGTCTCCATACAACTCCACACTCTCCTTTCCTCCATTTTCATGACAGATGCCGGGGAGCAGCAAAATCTGCCCGCCGCATCCTTTCATGGAGTGATTATACGAGCGAATCTTAAAATGAACCTGAAAAAAACAATGGCTATTGTGTGAAATTGTTCGCGTCGAATGGGACACTCCAATAAGACGCTCCAATGGGACGCGCACAGAAATCGGGAAAAAGAGATGTCGCTTTGCTTTGACATCAAGTCAGAAAAAGGATATAATATAGTAGAGAATGTACAGCGCTCCTGTAGAAAAAGAACGGCCAAACAGAAAGGAAGGAACATTATGCCCAGAGTCTCCGAAGAATTAACAAACGCAAGAAGAGAAGAAATCATCCAGGCCTGCGCTTCCCTTTATGAAACGATGGGATTTAAAGATATTACGATCCGGGATATTGGCGCAAAGACTTCATTTACCCGCACCTCGATCTATAACTATTTTCAGACAAAAGAAGAAATCTTTCTGGCGCTTCTGGAACAGGAGCATCGCTTGTGGGTTGCAGATTTGAAGGAAATCGCCCATTCAAACCGTCCCTTATCCGCCGATGGCTTTGCAGATGCCCTGGCCCATACGCTGGAGAAAAGAGGCTGTATGCTGAAGCTGATGTGCATGAATCTCTATGATATGGAGTGCAACAGCCGAATGGAAAACCTTGTATCTTTCAAAAAGGAATACGCAAATGCGCTGGCGGCGATCCGCTGCTGTCTGGAAACATTTTTCCCCGATATGACAGCGGACCACATCCAGGAGTTCCTCTATGCCTTTTTTCCGTTTTTATTCGGGATTTACCCCTACACCTCACATACGGAAAAACAGATCGAGGCAATGTGTCTGGCGCATGTGGATTACAAAAGCTGTTCGGTTTATGAGTTGACCAAACCCTTCCTCCTGAAAATGCTGGCTCCGTTTGAAAGATCGTAGTGTGCTGATCCGCTCGTTTTCAGCACACTGCGATCTTTGCATTCCAAATGTTCTATCCATTCTGTCCTGGCCTGCGAAGTACAAGCGTTTCTGTCAGGTTGAGACGATATTTTTGTACGAGCTGTTCCGCTTTTTTCAGCGCCTCTGGATTCCATACGCTTTGCGGGTCATGGGCGTCTGCCCCAAAGATGACACTGCAGCCCTCCTCCCCGGCGATTTTCCAAAACCGCTCATCCGGATAATTTCGTTTGTCGCTGATTCCGAGAAAATTGATTTCCAGGGGAATGCCGCACGCTTTTGCGCTTTGGCAGAGCGGGCGGATCGATTTGTCATACACCGCATCATCTCCGATAAAGTGGATCAGATCCGGATGTGCCAGATAGGAGAACGCCCCCGTCTCCATCGCCTCTTTTGTCTGATTGCAGTAACGCTCCAGAAGGACTGGGTTTCTGGTCGCAGCGCCGCTGTAAAAATCTCCGATCTCATTTCCAAGGAAATGCTGTCCGAGAAGCAAATATTCGATCGGATAGCCTGAAATCGCCTCTAGAAATTCCGAAAAATAGTCCGGGTAATACTCCGCCTCCAGTCCTAGATGAATCTGAATGTCTTTGCGGTATTCTTCCCGCAGTGCAATGACTGTTTTCACGTAGTATTCCAGCTCTCGCATCCGCATCCGGAAGCCAGAATAATACGTCTTTGGAAAGGGATAGGGCGCGTGATCGGAAAATCCCAGTATTTTCAGACCTCCCTCAATTGCGCGTTCCACATATTCCCGCTCCAATCCAAATGCGTGCATACATCTCCATGTATGGGTATGATAATTTGCTCTCATTTGTTCCCCTCTTTTCTGCATTGTCCGATTCTGACATCCGCTTTCTCCGCCAGGCACACGGGCCGGAGGCGTTCCCGGATTTCAGAAACGGTTCGAATCTTCCAGGCGATACACCGTCTTCCCATCTTTGATTGTCTCCAATACGCGGATCTCTCTGATTCGCATCGGATCCGTGCTCAGCGGATTGGCATCCAAAATTACCATGTCGGCCTTTTTTCCCGCCTCCAGCGTCCCTTTTTGGTTCTCCTCGTGATACTCATAGGCGGCATTGATGGTGACGCCTTTCAGGGCGTCAAATACGCGGATTTTTTGTTCCTCTCCAATTGCCTTTCCGCTTCTTGTTCTCCGGTTTACTGCACACCAGACCGAGTGCAGCATATCCGGCTTGGTCACGGGTGTGTCCTGATGAAAGTTGTAGATCAGCCCGCGCTCTAACGCCGACCGGGCAGGGCTGATCGCCGCCCCTCTCTTCCTTCCGAGATTTTTCAGATGGACATCCCCCCAATAGTACGTATGTCCAATGAAGAGGGAGGGGATCATTCCAATCTCTCTCATTCGATCCAGCTGATCGTCCCGCACCGTCTGGCAATGAATCATAACCGGGCGTAGATCTCTGTCCGCATGATCGACCGCGCGCAGTGCTTTCTCATAACTTCGAATAAACTGCTCTGAAGCGGCATCTCCGTTGCAATGCGCCAAAATCTGATATCCGCCTTTGACTGCGCAAAGCACCGCATGTTCCACATATGCGTCCTCATGCGTTGGATATCCGCGGTAGTCCGACTCCCCTTCGTAGGGCATAGAAAGCCATGCGGATTTCCCCTGAGGCGAACCGTCCAGAATAATTTTTGCCCCTCCGATTCTCAGTCGGTTCTGACCGTTTTGATTGTACTCCGGAAACTGCCGGATCGTTTTCTCATATTCGTTCTCCAATACGTACCCGACGACATCGAGTTTTAGTTTCCCTCGGGCGGCATAGTTTGCCAGTTCCTGCATGTTCTGTCCCATCAGGGCGCCTTCCTGTGCCGTTGTAATGCCATATCTGAAATACTGCTCCTGTGCCAGTTCAAGCTGCAGATCCAAATCCATCTTCATTCTCGGCAGCGCCGGTTCGAGAAGACGCATCAGCGCCGGTGTCTCCTCCACATATCCGCTGAGCCTTCCGTCCTCTGTCCGCCCAAACCGTCCGCCTTTTGGATCCGGCGTGTCCGGCGTAATTTTTGCCAGTCGAAACATTGCCGAGTTGGAAACCCCCATATGGCCTGACACATGAGAGAGGTAGATGGGAACCGACTCCGAGACGCGGTCCAAAAGTGTGCCGTCCGGATGACGCCCTTCCTCCAGTACATTGTGGTCATATCCGCTGGCGAACACAACGCCGTCCTCCGCGATTTGATTTTTCTCCATATATTGTTTCAGTGTGCGGTAGATGTCTTCAAAACTTTTCGCCTCAGACAGATCACACATCAAAATATTTTGGGCTGTCTGAAAGAAATGGCTGTGTGCATCAATAAACGATGGCATTAACACCGTTCCCTCCAGGTTGATCTGCACATCATGCTCCCCACAGCGTTTTCTCGCCTCCGTCAACGTCCCCGTATACAGGATCTCGCCGTCCTCCTCCAGCAGCGCTTCCGGGAAGTCCCTTTCTCCCTTCATGGAAATGATGTCCCCGCCATAATACAATTTCTTCATAGGATTCTCCTTTCTGCATATGGATGCCCTCTGTGCGAATTTCCTCTTATCAGAGACCCATCTTCCTCAGAATTCCCTCCGTACTCACGCCGGGATGCGTCAGGTAGAGCCGGCAAATCTGCTCCGCCAATTCCGGACGGATTCCATATTTTTTCGCAATTGCCTCCACATCCTTCCCGGCATCAATCGCCTTCAAAATGGAAGGAATCTGATCCCCAATATCCGGCGGCAGGGAGGATTTCTGCTGCTTCTTTTCCTTTTTCATTTCAATTTTTCTTATATGAAAATTGCGGTCTCCGTCCCCCTCCAGCACCGCCATTGTAATCGGACGTCCAAAGCGCCGCGGACCGCAGCTTCCCGGGTTGAGCCAGAGGGCATTTTGTCTTCTCTCCTCTTCATACTGGTGGGAATGTCCAAAAATCACAAGATCAAACGCTGAGAGATCTTTTCGAATCTGTTTTCTATTATGAATCATATAGATCCGAATTCCATGAATTTCGATCTCGCGCTCCAGGGGAAGCGCTTCCGCCCATTTCTTGTCGTTGTTCCCGCGAACCGCAAACGTCGGCGCAATCTGTTCCAATTCCTCCAAAAGATTCTGCCGGTCTATGTCACCCGCGTGCAGAATCGCTTCGCAGCCCCGAAGAAATTCTTTGACTTCCCCGCGAAGCATCCCGTGTGTATCGGAAATGACACCGATTTGATACATACTTCCTCCTCTGCGGCAAATGCCGTCACACATTAGCCCCTCATGCAGGAGTTTTTCTCCTCCTCCGCATCGGAAAGCCGATATGTCATCTCATGCCACTCTTCTCCTCCCCAGGAGGAGTTTGCCATTCCACAGTCCAGAAATCCGAATTTCTGATACATATTCACCTTATCTTCCAGGCATGTCAAATAAAGCATCTTCCGCTTTCCCTGCTCTCTGCGCCGATACTGGTTCACCAGCTCTCTGGCAAGTCCCCGTCCACGGTACTCTGGCAATACGTCCAACCCCAGCAGCATGACATTTCCGCCCTCCGGATTGTGAAGCGATGCATCCCGAAAAAAATCGTCTCGGAAGGCCGTCTCCTCTGTGGCAATCCCGTTTAGGAGTCCCGCAATTGTTCCGCTTTCCTTCTCCACCGCCACAAGAAACAGTTCCGGTGCTTTTGCAATTCTCTCCCGCATCTGTCTCTCCGAACATGCTTCGTTCGGCGGGAAACAGATCTGTTCGATTCTGACCGCTTGTGCCGCCTCCTCCTGCCGGATTGTCCGGAATTCAAATTGTTCCAATCCTCCCTCCGTCATTTTTCCCTTCATTGCTTGTTTCTCTGTATTCTGACTCATTTTTGTTTCACCTTTCTCATTGTCTCTGATTTTCCGTTTCTTTTCCATTATAGCATACATGATCCTCATTTACAACCGGACAACACCTGTGATTATCCTCTCAAAATTCCTCTGATCTATTCCGAATTGATCTCCTACGTTGCGCTCCAAACACATTTTGACCCAGATATTATTTTAAATGTACGGAAAGCATCTCTCTTCTATGTTGACGTTCGGCATTTTTAATACTATAATGTGTACACAATCTATTTTTGTAATAGGAAGAAATGGATGTCAGAGTGAAACTGTCCGCAGCCAGAGATTTTTATACATCTGCTGTGCCCGGTGCAGGATTGGCTGCGTCAGGGAAAAGAAAACAACTTGGCTTTGGAGATGCCTGAGATTTGATATTTCCGCCAAAAAAGGATTGTATGCCAAATCAAAAGGAACAGGATTGGGGGAGGAAATGAAATTATGAAGTTATACATGCCGACAATCGTTTACAGTGAATCCGATTGTGTGAGAAAACACGCGCAGGAGATCGGAAAACTTGGGACAAAGGCTCTGATCGTGACAGGAAGACATTCGGCGAGAAAGAACGGTTCTCTGCTGGATGTACAGGCAGCCCTCGACGAACAGGGAATTTCCTACGTTATCTATGATAAAATTGAGGAAAATCCCTCTGTGGAAACCGTGATGGAGGCAAGAGATTTTGGCCTTGCCCACGCTGCGGATTTTGTGATTGGCATAGGAGGCGGTTCTCCTCTGGATGCGGCAAAAGCGATTGCTCTGATGATGAAGCATCCGGATTTGGATGAGCGCGTGCTGTATCAGCCGATACCGCTGCAGTATCTTCCTCTGGTCTGCGTGCCTACAACCTGTGGAACCGGGTCTGAAACGACCCCGTATGCAATTTTAACGCTTCATTCGCAAAGGACCAAACAAAGCATCCGCCACCGCATTTTCCCGCAGCTTGCCCTTCTGGATGCCAAATATTTGCGCTCACTCTCAAGACAGGGGTTGGTCCATACGTGTGTCGACGCCCTGGCTCATCTGGTGGAGAGTTACCTGAACACCAATTCCAATGAACTAAATCGCATTTACAGCACGCAGGGGCTGCGAATGTGGGCACAATTTAAGGAACATTTAAAGGAAGATGCGCTCACGCAGGAAGATTATTGGCAGATGCTGCACACCTCCATGATAGCGGGGATGGCAATCGCTCAGACAGGCACTTCCCTCCCCCACGGCATGAGCTATCCTTTGACGTATGAGATGGGGGTTCCGCACGGAAAGGCAGTTGGAGTGTTCCTGGGAGGATATGTATCCCTCTATCGGGATCGGGAAGCGGCTGCGGATGTGCTGCAGCTGCTTGGATTCACAGACTGCGAAGAACTTTGCCGCTACTTAAAGGAATTGTTGGGAGAACTTTCCGTCTCCGAGGAACTGCTGCAGCAGGATGCGCAGAGGATTTTACAAAACCCGGAGAAATTGAAGAATTATCCCTTTGCCGTGACTCTGGAGGAATTGAAAGATCTGTTTTTCTGAGTGAAAAGTTGGATGGAAAGAAGGGGAAGGGAATGGAAAAGAAGGAAGCTGTTTATGCTGAGCACACCTTTGCACCCGTGTATGACGCGGATTCGAAGGTTCTGATTCTGGGCTCCTTTCCGTCGGTAAAATCGAGAGAGGCGCAATTCTACTACGCACATCCGCAAAACCGCTTTTGGCGGGTGATGGCAGCCATTACGAATCAGCCTCTGCCAAACACAGTCGAAGAGAAAAAGCAATTTCTGCTGCAAAATCATATTGCGCTCTGGGATGTCATTCAGAGCTGCAAAATCGTTGGCTCCAGCGACAGCTCCATTCAGGATGTCACTGCCAATGATATTGCAGGGCTGTTGCAAAAAACAAAAATCGAGCGGCTGTTTGCCAATGGCGGGAAGGCGTATGCGCTCTACCAGAAATATGTCTATGCGAAAACAGACAGGCAAATTCAGCGGCTGCCCTCCACCAGCCCTGCAAACGCACGGGCCCAAATGGACACACTTTGCAGGGAGTGGAAGTGTGTGGCAGCTGCAGCGCAGAGCAACTCCGAGATTGCAAACGTTTCGGACTTTGAAATCCCTTGCCCCAAAGGAATAGAGTCATAATCTTCTTGGGCTTGAGGGTTTGTCTGGCATTCTTTGCTAAATTCGCTGCACCACTTGGAGATGCTGGCTTTGGATACGCCATACTCG
>CASGAH010000048.1 GCA_949299375.1 uncultured Eubacteriales bacterium
AATCGGTCGAGGGCTGGGCCTAAAGGTCCGGTCAAGAAATCCCTTGCAGGAAGAACGGATGGAATCATAGATTGTGTGTGCAGTTTTGAAGGTACAAGCGTGAAAGAAAAAGACAGCGAAGGGCATTTTCCCGGAAAAGGGAGATGCCCTTCGCTGTCTTTTCGAGATTGTGTCTGTACCCAATCACGAAATCGCAAAATAAAGAAGGAAATGCTTGTCAGAATATGGCATTTGTGGTACAGTATACCTGAACGACCGATTTCAACGAATTTGAAAGGATGAATTTTATGAATAAGAAAAGAAAAAAGAAAAGAATGCATGTCGTTTTGTATGGACCGATGCTGCTCGGGGCAGTCATGCTTGCCTCCTCCTGTCAGAGGGGGACTTCCGGCAGTTTTGGTCCGAGCATTTGGGATAACTCACAGGAAACGCTGCCAGAGAGCACTTCGGAAGAACCGAGCACAACGCCCGGCAGCGAGGAGACGGATGCTGCGGTACAGCTGGTTGTTCAGAACATTTTGCTGACGCCCCCGGAAGGGTTTGAGGAGGAGACAGAGGGGACGCGGGTGCTCTACTCCCCGGATTATGCAGACGACAACTCCTTTATCTCCATCTCCCGTCAGGCCTCCGATCTCTCGGTGTTTCTGATGAGCCAGGATGCCTACACGGCGCATTTGACAGAGGAGTATCAAACAGAATTGAACCGGACACTCTCCATCGAGATGGAGAGTCAGACGATCACGACCGTGGACGGACTTGCGGCACTCTGCTGCAAATATACGATCTATCAGGAGGAACAGGCGTACTATCAGATGATCGAGTATACCATCCAGGCAGATTACAATTATCAGATTGTTTTCGCAGACGGGTCAGAGGGTTTCCAGTGGGAAGAAGCCTTTGAGGATGCGGCGCAGACAATTTCCGTCATTCTGGAGGAAGACGGGGCCGCAGAGGGCGGCTTGTACCAGGATTTAACCTGGTATGAGGCAGACGGGTTCCGCATTGCAATGGCATCCGGGATGGAGGAGGGCGATTCGCTTGCGTCTTTTGTCACCTATGAGATGGAGGATGGAGCTGTCTCGTTGTCGGTCAACCGGGAATCGCTGACGGATCTGGAAGGTCTGGATTCCGATGCCTCAATCGAAGACTACGCCGCGTTTATGCTGGAGGGAAGCGGGATGGAGGATCGCCTGGATACAGACTATTATGGAAATCAATGCATTACATACATGCGCACCTCGGAGGAGGAAAACGATACGGTTTGTTATCTCGTGTTCCAAAAAGAGGGAGAAAACGCATGGACGTTCCTGTTTTCCTGTCCGGCAGAGGAGGCAGAAACGTACCTGGAGCAGTTCGCGCTCTGGGCCAGCAGCATTCAATTTTAGTGAGCCGCAGCCATCGGCGGAGAATGCCCTTTGGATGACTTGCGGGGGATTTGCTTGACAGCAGAAACAAGAAAGAGTATACTGAAATTGTCTGAAATCTTAGGGATAGAATGGAAGAAACATATGTCGAGAAGAAAGAGCACCTGAAAGGAGGAGGTTCGTATGGAAAAGACATATACCATTTGCATGATCATCGGGTTTGGGATACCGTGTCTGTTGTTCCTTGTGGGAAACGTTTTCCATGTGCTTCAGGATCTGGGGGACTTGCTGGACGGCATATTCGACGGAATTTTGGATGATCTGGATTGTGGCATTGACATTGGCGATACGAACATTTCTTTCCTTCCTCTTTCCATTCACAGTCTGTGCGCCGGACTTCTCATATTTGGGACGATTGGCAAAACAATGTTTCGAGGGGACAATCTGATTTTAACCAATGTCATAGGCATCGGATGCGGCTATCTGGCGGCGGTGATCCTTCAGACATTGATTCGGCGCCTGAAAAAAGTGGAGCACGGGACATATTCTACCGAGCATATGACGATGTTCGACGCCAAAGTCGTGAATACCATTGTCCCCGGGGGGTTTGGCTCCATCAGCATTACGACACCGGACGGCAATACAAGGACATATCCGGCCAAATGTACGGACAGCACAGTTCGGATTCCCACCGCGACAAAAGTTGTGATCGATCATTTTGAGCATAACATCGCTTTTGTGCGGGAGGAACTTCCCTTCTTTCGATATGAAGAAAATCAGCAGGAGGGGGGCGCGCAGGAAAAGAAAGGAGAGGCAGAGTGACAGATGCGGATGTCGGATCGATGACACAAGAGTGGTGAGACACTCAGAAAGAGGTGAAAATGGAGGAATATATTCCAATTATTTTGTGTGTAACCGGTATTGTCATGATTTTATCCATCATCGTCTCGATGTGGAAAAAGGTCCCGCAGGACAAGGCGGCCGTAGTGACCGGTATGAAGAAACGGATCATCACTGGCGGCGGCGGATTGGTGATTCCTGTCCTGGAGAGGATTGACTATATTTCTCTTGGAAACATTCAGTTGGATGTAATCACAGAAGAGAGCATGTCAAGTCAAGGCGTACCCATCGGCGTTGTGGGAACGGCAGTCATTAAAGTAAAAAATGAAAGTCACTCGATTTTCAATGCCATTGAGCAGTTCACCGGAAAAAATGAGATTGCCATTGAGCAGTCGATCCGCGCGACAGCCGCCAATGTACTGGAAGGAAAACTTCGTGAGATCGTTTCGACGATGACGGTAGAAGAAATCTATCGGGATCGTGAGACGTTTTCCGCGAGAGTTCAGGAAGTTGTCGGGACAGAGTTAAGCGAGATGGGACTTGAAGTGAAAGTCTTTACGATCAAGGACATCAACGACTCCAATGGATACATTCAGGCACTCGGCGTAAAGCAGATTGCAGAGAAAAAGAAAGACGCAGAGATTGCCAAAGCGGAAGCCAACAGGGAAACGCAGATTGAGACTTCTAAGGCAAAGAGATCCGGAGAACAGGCGCGTCTGCAGGCGGAGACAGAAATCTCAGAGGCCGCCAAGAAAAAAGCGGTTCAGGAAGCTTCCTATATGCAGGAACAGCAGGCGGCAAAGGCAAAAGCCGATGCGGCGTATGAGATTCAGAAAAATATTACCCAGAAGGAAATTGTGTCGGCGCAGATGGATGCGGAGCTGCTTCGCCAGGAGCGCCAAAAAGACATTGAGGCCGCACAGGTACAGATTCAGATTGCAAAAGAGCAAAAAAACATTGAGCTGGCGCAAAAGCAGGCAGAGCGGAGAAAAGAAAGCCTTCGGGCGGAAGTGGTAGAGCCCGCTGTTGCGGACAAGGCAAAGCAGGAGACCATTGCCCAGGCGGAGAAATACCGGCAGATTGCCCAGGCAGAGGCCGAGGCGGAAGCCAAAAAGAGATCGGCCCAGGCGGAGGCGGAAGCGGCAAAGGTGAAGGCCGCTGCGCAGGCGGAGGCACAAAAACTCTATGCGGAGGCGGAGGCCCAGGCCAGACGGGTGAAGGCACTTGCGGAAGCGCAGGCCATTAAGGAAACCGGTCTTGCGGAGGCGGAAGCCATCCGTGCCAAGGGAGTCGCTCAGGCGCAGGCAATGGAGAAAAAAGCGGAGGCATACCAGAAATATACGGGAGCTGCGGTCGCAGAGATGCTGATTCAGATACTCCCGCAAGTTGCGGAGAACATTGCAAAACCGCTCTCTCAAATTGAGAAAATCGTCATCATGGATGGAGGAAACGGCCAAAATGGCGTATCCAACATCGCCGGCAATGTGACAGGCGTGATGGCACAGGTGTTTGAGTCCATGAAGGAAGTAACGGGAATTGACTTGAATGATCTTGTCAAAGCGCAGGGCTATGACGCAAAGGTGACGAAAAATGTAAATCTAAATGCAAGTCCGGAATTGATCGAGGCGGTCAAGGAGATGCAGTAGAAAGAGGAGGAATGGATCATGTCCATGTTACAAGAATTTAAGAAGTTTGCCATCAGAGGAAATATGATCGATCTTGCGGTCGGCGTCATCATCGGAGGAGCGTTTAACTCTCTGGTTACGTCCCTCGTAAATGATATCGTGATGCCTGTTCTTGGAATTTTCACAGGCGGGCTGGATTTCAGCAACTGGTTTATTCCGCTGGATGGAAGTCATTACAGCACGCTGGCACAGGCACAGGAAGCTGGCGCGGCAACGTTAAACTATGGTGTTTTTCTTTCCGGAATGTTAAACTTCCTGATCATGGCGGGCGTTGTCTTCCTGATGGTAAAGGCAATCAACAAATTGAAGAGTCTGGAGAAACCGGAACCGGCTCCGGCTCCGCCGACAACAAAGATCTGTCCGCACTGCCAGTCGGAAATCCACATCAAGGCAACCAAGTGTCCATACTGTACTTCGGATGTGGAGTGAACACAGCAGGCGGAGGAAAAGAGTAAGCGCAGCAAGTGGATTTTGTGATGAGAGAGACGTCACATGTGACCGGGCAGGGGAGAATGCTTCCTTGCCCGGCTTTTCTCTTTCTTTCCAAACTTTTTCTTTGCTTTTGGAGGAATTTATGGTATGATGGGTGGGCAAATGCCGCATTTCGTCACGGCAGGAATCAAATGGATGAAAAAGAGGAATGGATCATGGATAAAAAAGAAGCGGCATACAGGCTGCTGGAATTTACAGGAAAAGGAGTTTCCCCGTACCATGTCGTACAGGAGTCTCAGAGAATATTGCGGGAAAATGGATTTACCGAGCTCTCCCTGGGGGAAAAATGGAGCCTGGAGCGAGGCGGAAAATACTATGTCAATATATACGGAACAACGTGCATTGCATTTCGAATCAATTCCGGCTTCGAAAAAGGGCAGGGGATCCGCATCGCGGCGGCGCATACGGATTGGCCGTGTCTGCGCATTAAATCCAACCCGGAGATGAGCATGATTGGATATCGAAAATTGAATGTAGAGGTGTATGGGGGGCCAATTGACGCTTCCTGGTTTGACCGGCCGCTGTCGATTGCCGGAAAAGTCAGCTGCAAGGGCCACTCTTCTTTTGCGCCGGAGTGCCATCTGGTTGACTTTAAGCGCCCGATGCTCGTCGTCCCCAATCTGGCAATTCATATGAACCGGGACTTGAACAACGGATACGCCTACAATGCCCAGAAAGATTTGCTTCCGATCTGGGGAATGGACGAGGACGATGGGCAGGAACAGTGGTTTTTGCAGGCGCTCGCAGAGGAAATTGGGGTACCAAAAGAAGACATCTACGGATTTGACCTGTATGTTTATGTGGCGGAGAAGGGATGTCTGATCGGCTGGAACGAGGAGATGCTTTCCAGTCCGCGGATTGACAATCTCACCTCCTGTCAATCGTGCATTCAGGGGCTGATCCGCAGCAGCCGGCAGGAGGGAATAGACCTCATCGCCATGTTTGACAATGAGGAGTGCGGTTCCAGAAGCAAACAGGGCGCTGACTCCCGGATGCTTCCCACTGTCCTCGAAAAAGTGACGTCTTCTCTTGGAATGACGCGGGAGGAGCATCTGGATCTGATGTGGAATGGATTTTTTGTCTCGCTGGATGTGGCCCACGCATCGCATCCGAATTACCGCGAGAAATCGGATCCGACCAACCGAATGACGCTTGCACCGGCAGTTGTCGTGAAGCTCGAGCCCAATCAGCGGTATGCAACAGACAGCCGCGCCGTTGCGGTTGTGGAATCGATCTGCCGAAAGAGAAATATTCCATGCCGAAAATTTGTCAATCGTTCCGACATCCGGGGTGGGAGCACGATTGGCTCGATCACTTCGTCTTGGCTTCCGATGCTTTCCGTAGACATTGGGGCTGCAATTTTGGCGATGCATTCTGCCAGAGAGACAATGGGAGCGGAAACGCAGGCCTGCATGGATGCGTTCGTAGAAGCGTATTTTACAGAAAATTAGAGGAATGGCATCAGTCCAATCGAACAACGGGCTGCGTCGGTCTGTTTCAGACGGACGCCGCCCGCTCCTTTTTTAAGAAAATTGTAAGAATAGAATCGAGAAAAAAAGCAAAAAAACTGGTAAAATAGAATAGAAACGGGGAATGACGGCAAAATCGATGGAAAACATAAAAAAAATGATAAAATTGTGATTGCCCTAAAACAGAGAAGACAAATGAAATGAGGAAATAGCGATGGAGAGATATAAAATTTTGGTGTGTGACGATGATAAGGAAATTGTGGAGGCCATTCAGGTTTATCTGGAGCAGGATGGATATCAGGTGCTGAAAGCATATGACGGTGTGCAGGCATTGGAAATTCAGCAGAAGGAACAGATTCATCTGATCATCATGGATGTCATGATGCCTCACATGGATGGGCTGGAAGCTACGATGAAGCTCAGAAAGGAAAACAGGGTGCCGATTATTTTGCTGTCGGCAAAGTCGGAGGACAAAGACAAAATCCGGGGGCTGAATCTGGGGGCAGACGATTATATTGTTAAACCGTTCAGCCTGATGGAGTTAAAGGCCCGTGTGAAGTCTCAGCTTCGCCGCTACATGGAACTTGGAGCATTTCCTCAGGAAGTTCCGGAAAACAAACACATCTATCATACCGGAGGGCTATGGATTGACGATGAGCGAAAGCAGGTGACTGTGGACGGGGAGGAAGTGCGCCTCACACCCATTGATTACAAAATCCTTCTCTTTCTCGTGCAGAATGCGGGGAAAGTATTTCGTATCAATCAAATCTATGAGTCAGTCTGGGGGAGCAATGCGTTTGATGCGGACAACACAGTAGCGGTACATATCCGCCGAATCCGGGAAAAAATCGAAATCAATCCCAAAGAACCCAAATATTTGAAAGTTGTGTGGGGGATGGGATACCGCGTTGAAAAACTGGACTGATGCAATTGCCGGATGGCAGAAATGAGGAAGAATGAATGAAAAAAAACGGCTGATTTATATCATATGGAATGTCATTGCCCTGTTCGCTGTTATTACCGCCGCGTTTCTTCTTTTTACAACGTATGGAACATCCCTCAAAGGAGTTTTCCAGAAGCACTCCTACACGGAGAGCGCAGAACTCAGAGAGGAAATTGTCTCGCAGATGCAACAAGTCATGGACCATATCGTCGTTGCGCAATACGTATGGGATTATGAATCGGCAGACAATGCGCTCCCGGTTATGAGAAAACAGATCTCAAAGAAAAAAGTACTCGAGCTTGTCTCCGAGACGGGCGAGGTGAAGTGGCTGACGGTGGAGGATATGATTGCGATCGGAAGGGGAACCAATGGCATTCGGCTCTTGAAGAACGCGGGACTGATTGACCAGGATTTGAATTGCTATGTGAACTATGTCAGCTGGATTTACGGTCCGATTTATGTTCAGAAGAAAATACCGGTGCTCTCGGTCATCCTGCTGCTGAATGAGATGTATCGCACTTATGTGGAATCGGAACTAGAACTGGAGAATCTGGAACAGGAGCCGTCCAATCTGATGTATTATGTGCGGTATCGAAATAATATCTACACGAACTCCGCCGATTACTGGAATCAAAAGAAAGCGGAAGGCTGGAATTCGGCGGAGGATGTCCAAAATCTGTCAAAGGGAGAAATGCAGTATTGCTATGTGTCGGATCAGGAGTATTATGTAGATGCGTCGATGGAGACGGTCTACCACTCGGTTCAGGACTATATGAGGAGACCGGCATTTTCAAAACTGAGTTTCATCGAAAACTTTCTCGTCCGGGAGGGGATTCTCAAGGAGGAGGAATCGATTCGCTCGTATGTGTACGGGCAGCTGGATGGAGGAATCGTGGATTTCTGGCGGGGGGCAGCGGTCGGGATCTCGTTTGACACATCGCTGGAGAAGCAGGATAACTATGTTTTGCTGAACCGTCGCTATGAAATTTGCAAAAACTGGGCGCTGTTTCTCTGCGCGGGCGGAGCCGTAAGCGGGGTGATGTGGATCGTCACATTGAGCAGAATTTTATTTGACAACCGGAAAACCGCAAAACAGATGGCAGCCAAAAAAGGGGCTTCTCCCGGAGGACAGGCGGAGCTTTCGGAGATCGATGCGGCATATCCGGAAATCATATGGGGAGGGGCTGCAGCGCTGTCTGCGGCAAGCTTTCTTCTGCTTCAGATTCCCGCAGAGGCAATCCGGAGACATTGCTATTCCCTTGTCGACGTCGGATCGATTTTTGGATATTATAAGATGGAGGGATTCTGGCTCTACTTTTTGTATGCGATCTGGGCTGGTGTTTGGTATCTCGTCGCGCTACGCCTGATTCGCCGTTTTCAGATTCGCAAATGGATGGGAATCCGATTTGCAGACACAAGCATTTGCGGACATCTTATCCGGTTTTTCTACGCTGCCTATCAAAACAAAAGTGTGACGGCGCAGACCGCTGCAGAATACATTCTCTTTGGAGCGGCGATTTTGCTGAATACGGTATTCTTTTTTCAAAGAGGCTCCCTGCGGATGGTGCTGTTTTGGATCAACTCAGCGGTCCTTCTGACGGCATTTTTGTATGTGCTGTTGAGCCGCGCCATCTGGCAGAAGCGCATCTCGGAGACAATTCAGCGGATGACGCAGGGGGATGTCGGGATTAAGGTGGAAACAAAAGAGATGAGAGGCTCTCTGCTGCGCCTTGCGGAAGATGTCAACTACCTGGGATCCGGACTGGAAAAGGCGCTGGAGGAGGCGACGTCAAACGAGCGCATGAAGACAGAGCTTCTGACCAACGTATCGCACGACATTAAGACACCGCTGACTTCGATTGTCAATTATGTGGATCTTTTGAAAATGACGGACATTCCGGATGAAAAGGCAAGAGAATATCTGGACATTCTCGAGGAGAAGTCCATCCGCCTCAAACGGCTGACAGAAGATCTTGTGGAGGCGGCGCGGGCCAACTCCGGAACACTTGCCCTGGAAATGGCGCCGCTTGATCTGGGCCAATTTCTCCAGCAGGTTGTTGGAGAAACCGAATATAAATTCGCGGAGAGAAATCTGCAGCTGATCGCATCCATTCCCGACGAGGGGCTGTTTATCCAGGCGGATGGAAACCATCTGTGGCGCGTATTTGAGAACCTGATGAACAATGCCTACAAATATTCTTTGCCTGCTACCCGGGTCTATGTCGACTGCGGGCGCAGACAGTCGCGGGCCGAGGTTGTGATCAAGAACATTTCTGAGCATCCGCTGAGGACAAACGCGAACGAGCTGACAGAGCGGTTTGTGCGGGGAGATACCTCCCGATCGACAGAGGGAAGCGGACTTGGGCTGTCCATCGCCAGAGGGTTCGTAGAACACATGGGCGGAATTCTGGAGATTCAGACAGACGGCGACATGTTTAAGGTGATTGTCAGCTTCCCGCAGATAGCGGACCGCTGACGGAAAGGGATGCTCCCTGAGGGCTCCTGTGAAAATCTGCTTGCCTTCCCGTGGGAGAAGGCGTATAATAAAGTGACAGTATCAGGGTCAAAACGCCATGCATGCCGCGTTTCGCTGATGCCGAACAGAGGACATGCAGAGTATAATCATGAGGAGAGTACAGATGATTCAGTTATGGAAGACAGGAGCTTATTTGCTAAATGGAACAGACTTGGTGGAGGATACGCCTGAGGCGTCCGATATTCTCCAAAGCCGCCTTGGGAGCGCGCCGTCCAGGGAAGAGGCGGCAAAACAGACGATTGCGTATGGGATTTTGAAGGAACACAACACTTCCGGAAATATGAAAAAGCTTCAGATCAAATTTGACAGTCTGGCGTCCCATGATATCACATTTGTTGGAATTTTGCAGACGGCAAGGGCGAGCGGCCTAGAGAAATTTCCGGTTCCCTATGTGCTGACCAATTGCCACAACAGTCTCTGTGCGGTTGGGGGAACGATCAATGAAGATGACCACGTATTTGGACTGTCCTGTGCGAAAAAATACGGAGGAATCTATGTACCGCCGCACCAGGCTGTGATTCACCAGTTTGCCAGAGAGAGGATGGCTGGCTGCGGTCGGATGATTCTTGGCTCGGACAGCCATACCCGCTATGGTGCCCTCGGAACGATGGCCTGCGGAGAGGGAGGACCGGAGATTGTCAAGCAGCTGCTGAGCAAGACATATGACATCAACATGCCCGAGGTTGTCGCCGTCTATCTGACAGGGAAGCCGCAAAAAGGAGTCGGACCCCAGGACATTGCCCTTGCGATCATCGGAGCCGTATTTGAGAACGGATATGTGAAAAATAAGGTCATGGAGTTTGTGGGACCGGGCGTAGAAAACCTGAGTGTAGATTATCGAATCGGCGTGGACGTGATGACGACGGAGACAACGTGTCTGTCCTCGATCTGGAAAACCGATGAGAAAGTGCAGGAGTTTTTCGAAATTCATGGAAGACCGGAAGCATACAAAAAGATGGATCCGGGCACCGTGGCGTACTACGATGGGGTTGTCTGCGTGGCGCTGGATCAGATCAAGCCAATGATTGCAATGCCGTTCCACCCGAGCAATGTTTATACGATCGAGGAGCTCAATGCGAATCTGGAAGACATTCTGGCGGATGTTGAGAAAAAAGCGCGCGTGAGTCTGGGCGGAAAGACGCCATTCCGGCTGCGGGACAAGATTCATGACGGAAGACTTTATGTAGAACAGGGTGTCATCGCAGGATGCGCAGGCGGCAGCTTTGAAAACTTATGTGACGCTGCGGATATTCTGGAGGGAAAGAGCATCGGATGCGGCGAGTTTTCGCTGAGCATTTATCCGGCATCCCAGCCGATTCTGATGGAGCTTCTCCGAAACGGAGCCATCACCAGGCTTGCGGCAACCGGAGCGACCATTCGAACGGCGTTTTGCGGTCCGTGCTTTGGCGCGGGAGATGTCCCGGCAAACAAGGGGCTGAGCATCCGCCACTCGACAAGGAATTTCCCGAACCGGGAAGGATCAAAGATTACAAACGGACAGATTGCATCGGTTGCGCTCATGGATGCCCGCTCGATTGCGGCGACGGCAGCAAACAAGGGATACTTAACCTCGGCGACAGACATCGACACAATCTTTACAAAGCCGCATTATTTCTTTGACAGCAGTATTTATGCAAATCGTGTATTTGACGGTACAGGAAAGCCCGATCCGGAGGCGGAGATCAAATTTGGTCCGAATATCGTAGACTGGCCGGAAATGACAGCGCTGACCGAAGATTTGATGCTTCGCGTTGTCTCGGAAATTCACGATCCGGTTACGACAACCGATGAACTCATCCCGTCCGGAGAGACATCTTCCTATCGATCCAATCCGCTGAAACTGGCAGAATTTACGCTGTCCAGAAAAGATCCGTCCTATGTCGGACGGGCCAAGGAAGTCTATGCGCAGGAAAAGGTTCGCAGAACTAACACCTGCCCGATGCGGGAACTCAAGCCGCTGGGAGATGCGTTCCGCAAAGTAAAAGAATATTATCCGGAATTGAAAGCCAGGGCAACTGAAATCGGAACGACCATTTATGCGGTAAAGCCCGGAGATGGATCCGCCAGAGAACAGGCTGCCTCCTGCCAGAGAGTATTGGGAGGTGTGGCAAACATCGCGAAAGAATACGCGACGAAACGGTACCGCTCCAACCTGATCAACTGGGGCATGATTCCATTCCTCTACGAGGGAGAGACACTTCCGTTTCACAATCTGGATTTCATCTTCATCCCGGGAATCCGCAGCGCCATTCAGGAGAAGGCATCTTCTGTCAAGGCGTATGTGGTGAGAGAGACGCTGGAAGCGTTCGAGTTAAAAATCGGGGAGCTTACAGATGACGAGAGACAGATCATCCTCGACGGATGTCTCATAAATTTCTACAAAAATCATTAACGGGAGCATTCCCCGCAGTCAGGAACCGATGTGATTCGCTGCTGGAGCCGCTCAATCCTCTTTTGCTGGAGGGTTGAGCGGCTTTTTTGGTGCGATACGGCGAAGCCGTGAGTTGCCCGCGGTATCGATCGGGGAAAATATGACATAATCAGCTTATTTCATTCATATAATGAGATAAGGGGTCAAAAGGTTGTTTCTTTTTTACCCCTCTTCTCCTCTCCGATGATAACCGAAGACGGGGCGGAAGAATGCTGGGAAAGGAGGATTGCGCATGAGACAGAAACATTTTCAAAAAAGAGCTGCCTATCAGCAGGTCGTGAAGGAGTTAAAGCAGGCAAAGGACGAGATGGAGCGGATGTACAATTATTTTTCCATCGTCACAGAGCCGGAACTGATCGATGCCTCTATCTATCAGATCAATGCCATTCAAAAGAAATACGACTATCTGGTGATAAAAGCAAGACAGATGGAGCGATAGAAAATAGGCGAAATTTTGAAAAAAGTCCTTGACAATTTCTAAAAAAGATGTATGATGATTACTATAAAAGAAATCTACATAACATTTATTACGTTAACACACAAATTGTGCTGCTTTTTAGACGGTTTGATACATCTTGTGCAGCGTTTGCCGGGAGGAACGGTCAGGGGCTTTGGAGGGGAACGTAGGAGGAGAGATTTTCTTTTATGAGATTTCCGGGAAGGAGAGAGGGGGGAAACAAATGGCCATAGAGCTGAAACTGATCTTATCCCTGTTTTTGCTGGCGGCAGCTGCTCTGGATGGGAGAACAGGAAAAGTTCCCAATGGATTGATCTGCACCGCCCTGCTGGCAGGAGGCGTCTGCTTTGGCCGGAGCGGATTTTGCGAGCTTTTGCTTTTCTGCATTCGTGTCATTGGATTTGGAATGCCATTTCTGGTGCTGTTTTTTGCCGGAATGTGGGGAGGAGGGGACGTGAAGATGATTGCCGTCATAGGCGGTCTCGCGGGGGTGCGGGCAGGCCTTTGGGTGATCGCCCTCTCGCTTCTTGCCGCCGCCGCTGCAGCTCTGTGTAAAATGCTGTATTATGGGACATTTTGGAAGCGAATGGCAGTGCTGATTGGATATCTCGAACGAGTCACTCATGCCAAAAGGCTGCTTCCCTATCCGGCGGACTGGAAGGATCAGAGCGTGACGCTCCGGATGAGTTTCTTTTTTCTGGCCGGAACGATATTGTACGGGATTCGATGCTTTGCCGGAAGGGTCTGGTGAACGCATCGGAGAGAGAAACGAATACGGACATACGAGGAGGAGAAAGGTTGAAACCGATTGCGGCAGTTTATGACGGGGATGGGACATACGGAGAACGGCTCGCAGGATATTTGGAGAAGAAGGAGAAGATACCGTTTCAGATCGTGTTTTTTACGAGGGAAGAAGTGCTTGTATCATTTGCAAAGGAGCATGTCATCGGAGTTTTGATTGTCAGCCAGAAAAAGATGACGGATGCGATACGGGAACTGAATGCGGCGTACTGGATTGTCCTCACAGAAGAGCGGTGTGCGGCGCAGCAGGAGGGAATTCGATACCATCAGATGTACAAATATCAGTCTGCGGAGGAAATCGTACGGCTGATTATGAGAGATTCCAGAATGATCTCGCTTTTGGAACAGAAACAGGAACCATCATGGCGCCATCCTGTCTCGGTCATCGCCGTCTACTCTCTGGCAGAAGATTGTCTTAAGACGATGTTTGCCTTGGCAGTGGCCAATCAGCTGTCCCAGAGAGAATCGGTTCTCTATCTGAACCTTGGCGCTGTCTCCGGACTCGAGTACGTGCTGGAGCGGGAGTCGGAAGGGGATTTGTCGGAGGCGGTCTATCACATGCACCACGGGAACCTGAGAGAAAAGCTGCCTTCTATCGTGCAGACGTACGGTGCAATGGACTACATCGCTCCGGTGCGCTGCCCCGAAGATTTGCGGGTTATCACTGCAGAGGATTTTGTGCATCTGCTACGGGAGATTTCAGAAAGTCAAATGTACACGGCGATTGTTGTAGATCTGGCAGAGGGACTGTATTCACCAGCGGACATTTTGTCGGTCTGCCAGACCATCTATATGCCGGTGAAGCAGGATTTTTTGTCGGAGTTTCGCCGGAAAGATTTCTGGAATTATCTGGACGCTTGCG
>CASGAH010000049.1 GCA_949299375.1 uncultured Eubacteriales bacterium
GCTTTTTTGCTTGGCTAATCTTTTCCGTTTACTTTTTGTATTGGAATTTGTTCTCTGAAATATTCTCTTTTTTGTTAGAATTTTCGAGGTTGGTTATACTGTTTTCAAGGTTCTGTTGGATCGGTTCTCTTTTGAGAACCAGCGGAGAAGAAGGGATTTGAACCCTTGCGCCGCTACTAACGACCTACTCCCTTTCCAGGGGAGCCCCTTTCAACCACTTGGGTACTTCTCCAGTGTGCCTGAACTCTATCTCATCTTATATAAATCCGTTTGATCATTGAGCGGAGAAGGTGGGATTCGAACCCACGGCCCCTTACGGAGTCACCGGTTTTCAAGACCGGCTCCTTAAACCACTCGGACACCTCTCCACAGACAGTGCTTGTTGATTATAGCACATCTCACTTTCCATGTCAAGTGTTTTTATCTCAAATCCTGATTTTTTATGACAGATTCTTTTTTTACTCCCGCAGCATTCCGATACAGGCTGTGCGGATGTCGCTTCGCTCTCTCGTCCAAGCCGCATCCATCGGCATTTTCGCGGGCAGTCGATTCGTTCCTCAGCGACGTGAACTATGATATCACCTTTCTTTTCATCTGTCAACACCTTTTTTCGTTTTTTTTGTTTTTTTCAAAAAATAAAAACGTTAAAGACATCTCCTCTTCAGGAACATCTCCGCTGTCAGCATATCTTCCGGTGTTGTCACTTTGATATTTTCGTAATCGCCCGCTGTCAGCTTCACCTTTCTTCTCGTAAAATGCTCGACAATCATGGCGTCATCCGTAATTTCAATTCCGTTTCGCTCCGAGCGGCACATCTGTTCATACGCCTGCCGAATCAGGTTGAGCGAAAATGCCTGCGGCGTCTGGACGAGGTAAAGCTTGTTTCTCGGCGGTGTCTGCCGGACAAATCCATCCTCGTCTGCGATTTTAATGGTATCCTTGGATGGCACTGCGGCGGCACAGGCCTCGTAGCGCTTTCCATCTTCTGCGCAGCGGGCGATGACTTCCTGGCTCAGACACGGCCTCGCCCCGTCGTGGATCAGGACGTAATCCGAATGGCACACCGCCTTCAATCCCTCCATCACAGAATGATAGCGCTCGCTTCCTCCCGCCACAATCCGCGTTACATGTTGAAATCCGTAGCGCTCCACGATATTTTTCCGGCAATATTCGATGTCTTCCGGGCTCGTCACAAGCACGATCTCCTCGATTCCATACGTCTCAAACGCCAGGAGCGCGTAGTAGACGAGCGGGTATCCCAAAAGCTCCATATATTGTTTTTTGATCGGATTTCGCATTCGGGATCCGCTTCCCGCCGCAAGTACAATCGCTGCAATATTCTCGTGTTCTCTTTCCATTTATCGCTCTCCCAGCTTCAGGTTCGGAACTGCATTTAAGTCCCATCCGCTGCGCACCCCTTTTTTGTACTCGTAGTACCCGGCACAGCCAATCATCGCCGCATTGTCCGTGCACAAGACGGGGTCCGGACAATAAAACTTCAAATTTTCCCTGGCGCACTGCGCTTCCATCGCCGCCCGAAGCGCAGAATTGGCCGCAACGCCCCCGGCGATTGCAATCTTTTGGCAGCGGTATTCTTTTGCCCCACGAATCGTATGTTCTACCAAAACATCCACGACCGCCTTTTGGAAGGAAGCTGCAAGATCGGCCTTGTTCACTTCTTCCCCTTTCATCTGGGCATGATTTAAATAGTTGAGAACCGCAGATTTCAATCCGCTGAAACTGAAATCATAGGGAGATCCGCTTACCTTGGCCTTCGGAAACGCAATGGCATCGGCGTTGCCTTCTTTTGCCGCCCGGTCGATTTTGGGACCTCCCGGATAGCCGAGTCCAATGGCGCGCGCCACTTTGTCAAACGCCTCCCCTGCGGCATCGTCTCTTGTTTTCCCCAATATTTCAAATTCGCCATAATCCTTGATTACAACAAGGTGTGTATGCCCTCCGGAGACGACAAGGCACAAAAACGGAGGTTCCAGCTGCGGGTCGGCGATAAAATTCGCCGCAATGTGTCCCTCGATATGGTGGACACCGATGAGCGTTTTCTTTGCGGCATATGCAAGCGCCTTTGCCTGGGCCACTCCCACAAGAAGGGCGCCTACAAGGCCAGGCCCGTATGTCACCGCGATGACGTCGATTTCCTCCAGCGTCTTGTTCGCCTCCTCCAGCGCCTGCTCGATCACAAGGTTGATTTTTTCCATATGCTTTCTGGAAGCGATCTCCGGAACCACGCCCCCATAGCGCGTATGAATTGAAATCTGGGAGGAAATAACATTTGACAGCACCTCTCTCCCATTTTTTACAACTGCAGCCGCCGTCTCATCGCATGAACTCTCAATTGCCAAAACGTACAAATCCTGTTCCACCGCAAATTTCCTCCTATTCCTCCTCAAAATCGAGCTCCACGCTTCTTCCGTCTCTCGCAGCAATGCTTCTTGGAAATATTTTGCGCACTTCTTCCATGAAATCTTCCGGACGAATCAGCGAGGGGCTGTAATGTGTCAGCCACAATTCCTTTGGGTTTGCCTCTCGCGCCAGAGACGCAGCCTCTGTAAATGTCATATGTTTGTATTCTCTGGCCTTCTTTTCTTTTCCTTTTTCCCCGTACATTCCCTCACAAATCATCAGGTCCGCCTCCTGCGCCTGTTTGACAATGGCAGGAACCGGGCGCGTATCGGTCGTATACGTAACTTTGAGGCCTTTTCGGGGCGGCCCAAGCACAAGATCCGGTGTATATACCCGCCCATCTGCCTCTATCACCGTCCCCTTCTGGAGCACGCTCCAGTATTTCAGCGGAATTTCCTGTTGTTTTGCCCGCTCTGCCGAGAATTTCCCGGCCCTCGGAATCTGTATCGTATACCCGTAGCAGACAATGTTGTGATTGACCCGAAAGGCTTGAATGTGATATCCTTTGATTTCGATCTCCTGACAGTTTTCGCTCAGCTCGATGTATTGGATTGGAAAGGGGAGCTCCGGCGCGATCATTCGCAGCGCACCCACAACCTTTTCCAGTCCCTTGGGTCCGATCATCGTCAGAGCTTCTGTGCGCTCTGCATTTCCCATCGTCAAAAGAAGACCGGGAAGGCCGCTGATATGGTCCGCGTGGTAATGCGTAAAGCAAATTACATCGATCGGCTTAAAGCTCCAGCCTTTTTCTTTGATCGCAACCTGTGTTCCCTCACCGCAGTCAATGAGCAGCGAGCTTCCATTGTAGCGAAGCATCAGGGACGTAAGCCAGCGATGCGGCAGCGGCATCATTCCCCCGGTTCCCAGCAAACAAACATCTAACATCTTTCACCTCTTTTTTCTTCTCATCGCAAAACAGCTCTGCGAATTTGATTCAGCATCGACTCCGCCGTATGAGGTCCGGCAAAGCGGCTTCACTTCTACAGCAGCTCTGTCTCCTCTTCCTGTTCGATCCGGTCCGCAAAAGGCGCTGTAATCTCGTCATAGCACCGTTCACAGAGGATCAGTCGATGCTTTTGTCCATCCTTATTGGAAAAATACCCCCATTTTTTGACCAGTTCTGCGTAGTCTTCTCTATGTATCCCGTCCGTCGGAATCTGTTTTCCGCACCGTGCACAGATGACACGTGTTGTTTTCTTCTCCATCTCCGCTGTACCTCCAATTTCTGATGTCAGGGGCAGACAGCCCGCCAGTCCTGCTTTTTTATCCCAACAGAAGCCACAGGCGGTCTCCTGTTTCTCCCATTGTACTCATTTTTCTTCCTTTTTGCAATGGAAAGTAATGGGATGGCTACAGCGCCTGATTCCACATAATGACCGCATCTTCTGTCGGGCAGCGATAAAAGCGCTTCCGGATTCCGGCTGAGACAAAGCCTTTTTTTTCATACAGGGCAATCGCTGCCGCATTGCTTTTCCTTACTTCCAGCGTTGCCGCTTTTGCTCCCCGGCTTTTGGCTTCCGCAAGAAGCGCTTCCAGCAGTTCTGATGCCACGCCGCGGCGCCTCCATTCGGGTGCAACGACGACATTGGTAATGTCCGCCTCGTCCAAAATGAGATACGCTCCCGCATATCCCAAAAGCATTCCTTCCGCTTCCGCCGCAAAAAAAATGGAGGATTCCAGTTTCAGGCTGTCCCGGAAGGCATCTTCACTCCACGGCTCTGAAAAGGCTTCCCGTTCCAGAATCGCCGCCCGGGAAATGTCACTCTCATCCATTGTGTGAATTTTCATTTTCCTTTTTTTCCTTTTCTCCATTTTTCTCTGCCAGCTCGCGCTCCGCGCTCGAAGGGCGCAGATAGACCGGCGTGTGAACCGCTGCCTCCTCCACGATCCCTTTCTTTGCGTACTCCATTCCAAGCGCTGCCACTGCTGCTGCTCTCTGTCTGTTTAAAAAGGAAGGGGCAAATTCGATCTCCACGCAGGCCAGTTCGCTCACAATTTCCCGATAGACAGGAACACCATCCCCCAAAAACAGCACTGGACGTCCCATTTTGTTGAGGCGCTCCATCAGCACCTCCACTTCCATCGCGCACTGTTCCATACATACTTGAAACGTTCCCCCGTCGAAGGAATAAATTCCTGTATAGACCTGGCTTCTTCTGGCATCCATAATCGGGCAAATCAGACAGTTCGCTCTCCAGCACTGGTAGGCCATCGCGTCGACCGTCGGAACGCTCACAATGGGGATGTTCAGCGCCATCGCCAATCCTTTTGCGGTGGCCGATCCGATTCTCAATCCGGTGAACGACCCCGGGCCGGACGACACTGCAATCGCATCGATTGTTTTCAAATCAATCCCCGTCATCGATACAATTTCCTGCACCATTGGCAGGAGCGTCTGTGAATGTGTTTTTTTGTCATTGATGGTATATTCTGCCGTCAGCTGATCGTCTGTCACAATCGCCGCACTTGCTGTCAGCGAAGCGCTCTCAATTCCCAAAATCCGCATGTTCTTTCCCCTTTCTGCCGCTCTGTGCGGTTTTTCTGCCTCATCCTCCTTAGGCAAACGGGTTTGCCCCCTGCGTCATCACCGTCAGCCTGCGGTAGTCAAACCCTTTCTCCAGTTCCTTTTCCAGCGTTATCCAAATTGCAGAGGACGGGATTTGCTCCCCGATGAGCGATGCCCATTCAATCAGGCAGATTCCTTCCCCGTAGAAATATTCTTCATATCCGATTTCTTCCATCTCCTCCAGGTCTGCAATCCGGTACACATCAAAATGGTACAGCGGAATCCGCCCCTCCTCATAGATCTGCAGGATGGTAAATGTGGGACTGTTGACCGCCTCCTCTACTCCAAGTCCCGCGGCAACCCCCTGCGTAAATACGGTTTTTCCAGTTCCAAGATCCCCGTCCAGACAGAGGATCTGTCCGGCACGCGCCTTTTCTCCGATTTTTTTCCCAATTGCAAATGTATCTTCCGGACAAAACGATTCCAGTATTGTTGTCATATTTTCCACCCTTTTTGAGATTTTTGCAGTCGTTTCCACGCGGGATGGCCCGTCTTTCGCTTCTTTCCACCGAGTAGGAGGGGGTGAATCACCCCCTCCTACTCGATTCCCGCTCTTTGTCTTCTTTTTAGTTTTGCCATTGCCGCTTCGTTTTCCCTACTATTATAAACGCACATAGGCGGCTTGACAAGGTTGTTTTTGCGGATTTCTCAAAAAACATTTCCGATTGCTTCCGGTTTCTCCTGCGAACACACTCAAACCTGTTTGATGATTCCGCCCACGCGCTTGTAGAGAAGGAATGTGATCACGGAGACAACAATTCCTTTGATCAAATTAAACGGCGCCACCGTGAGAAGTACAAACGTAAACAGATCGGTCACGCCTTTGTTGATCTCTGTCCCAAGGCGAACAATCGCTTCCATGCCGCCAAACAGGTTGGCATACCAGGGGAGAAGCACAAATGCATTTATCGCACAGCCCGCAGCAACCATAAACACAATTCCACATCCCATCCCGAGGATTGCGCCTTTCTTCGTGCGGCGGAAGCGATAGACGATCCCTGCCGGAACAATTATGGCGCAGCCGATAAGAAAGTTCGCCAGTTCCCCCACATACGCAGTGCTCGTCGGCTTAAACAGCAGTTTAATCAAAATCTTAACAAGTTCAATCAAAACCCCCGCCATCGGACCGAGCGCAAAGCTCCCGATCAGAGCCGGAACTTCGCTGAAGTCCAGCTCATACACAGCCGGGGCAATGAATGGCAATGGAAACTCCAATAACATCACAACAAATGACAGCGCACCCAGCATCGAAATCAGCACCAGTTTTTTGATGGAAAACAGTTCTTTTTGTTTCATCTTTCTTCTCCTTCTTTAACAGGGCTTCTTCGGGAGCAAGCCGGGAAAGATTCCGCCCCAGTCCGCCACGATACACTCGCCAAATGTCTCTCCATTTGGCGAGTGTATCGCACAAAAGTCCCCATATCGAAACTGATATAGGGACTTTTTGATATCTGAGTGCAGAACAATCCAAATTTCATTTTGTTGTCTTCTTCTCTCATCCAGACTATACTGTCGGTTTTGGAATTTCACCAAATCAACCGCTGCGCGGGTCGCGGACTATACCGCCGGTAGGGAATCTCACCCTGCCCCGAAGAATTGCCGAATTATTATGTAGCACTCTCATCATACGCGCTTCTCTTCCATCTGTCAAGTCTCTTTTTTGCGAAAGACTGCGAATTCTGCGTCCTGTGACGGTTTTCCTTACTTTTGACGGCAACATGATTGACATATTCCTGCAATAATGATACGATGAAATTATCTATTATTACCACCAGAAAGGGGGATCTATTCATGAACGTGCTTATTATCGGCGGCGTTGCTGCCGGAACAAAAGCGGCCGCAAAAATCAAGCGCGCCGACCGTTCTGCCAACGTCACCGTCCTCACAAAAGATGAGGACATTTCCTATGCCGGCTGCGGCCTTCCCTATTATGTCGGAGGTCTGATCGCCGAGCGGGAGGAATTGATTGTAAACACACCGCAAAAGTATTCTGCTCTGACCGGGGCCGATGTTTTGACCGGGCGGGAAGCCATCGCGCTGAATGCCAAAGAACGGCTTGTTGTCGCCAAAAATCTTTCTTCTGGAGAAGAGGAGACGTATTCCTATGACGAATTGATCATTGCCACCGGAGCATCTGCTGTCCTTCTGCCAATTGAGGGCATCCACACAAACGGAGTGTTTAAGATGAGAACGCTTGACGATGCGGTTTCCATTCGTTCTTTCTGCGAGGAACATTCCGTTCAGAAGGCTGTCATCATTGGCGGCGGCTTCATCGGACTGGAAATTGCAGAGAACCTGAACGAGAGAGGCATCCGTGTCACTGTGATTGATTTTGCCTCTCAGATCATGCCGAATGTTTTGGATCCCGAGATGGCAAATTATGCAAAGCGTCACCTGGCAAAGAGCGGAATTCGCGTCATCACCGGGACAAAGGCAGAGCAGATTGTCGGAACGGATCGGGTAAGTGCCGTCAAGACGGACGCCGGTCTGCTGCCCGCAGATCTCGTTGTTGTCGCTGCGGGAATTCGCCCGAACACCGCATTCCTGGCCGACAGCGGAATTGAAATGGTGAAGGGAACGATTGTCGTAGACGCAAAACTCCGGACAAATCTTGACCATGTCTCTGCCATCGGAGACTGTGCAATGGTGACCAACCGTCTGACTGGAGCTCCACAATGGTCTCCAATGGGTTCCTCCGCCAACCTGGAAGGCCGCACGCTGGCTCAGATTCTTACCGGAAGCGACAAGTCCTACAAAGGCGTTCTCGGAACCGGCGTTGTAAAACTGCCCGGCTTGAATTGCGGAAGAACCGGTCTTGGAGAACAGCAGGCCATCGCCGCAGGATATGATGTGGAAACGGTTGTCGCCGTAACCGATGACAAAGCCCACTACTACCCCGACGCCACATTTTTTATTACCAAGTTGATTGCTGACAAGGCAACCCACAAGCTGCTCGGCGCTCAAGTTATGGGTCCCGGCGAAGTGGATAAGATGATTGACATCGCTGTAATGGCTCTGAATATGGGAGCAGTTCTGGAGGACTTTGAAAATGCTGATTTCGCTTATGCGCCTCCATTCTCCACTGCCATCCACCCGATGGTTCAGGCAGCCTACATTTTGATGAACAAGATAAGCGGCGATATGACATCCATCACGCCCGCGCAGTATGCTGCCGGAAAAGCGGATGACTACCGCGTCATCGACGTTGCTCCGACTCCATCCATCCACGGCGCGACATTTGTTGATCTGTCGAAAGTGACCGGCCCCATCCCGGGCATCGGCAAAGAAGAGAAGCTTCTTCTTGTCTGCATGAAAGGAAAGAGAGGCTATTTCCTTCAGAATCGCCTGAAGCACTATGGGTATACGAACACTGCTGTTTTGGAAGGCGCCACCTTCTTCAATGAAGTAAAAGTCAAAAATACCAACGCCAAAGTTTCCGAGGCGGACAAGACACGGGTGAAGGCGCTCGGATTCCTTTTTGACAAGCGCACCCCGGACCGCTTTAACTGCCGCGTCATCACACGAAACGGCAAGATTACCGCGGAGGAGAGCAAGGCAATCGCGTCCGCCGCAGAACAGTACGGAAGCGGTGAGATTGCGATGACATCCCGTCTCACCATCGAGATTCAGGGTGTTCCTTATGAAAATATCGATGCAATCCGCGAACATCTGGCACAGCACGGTTTGGAGACCGGCGGAACCGGCTCGAAAGTTCGTCCGGTCGTATCCTGCAAGGGAACCACATGCCAATACGGTCTCATTGACACCTTTGCACTGTCCGAGGAAATCCACGAGCGGTTCTTCCACGGATATTCGGATGTAAAACTGCCGCACAAATTTAAAATCGCAGTCGGCGGATGTCCAAACAACTGCGTGAAGCCGGATTTGAATGACCTTGGAATCATCGGTCAGCGCATTCCGCACATTGACCTTGACAAATGCCGCGGATGCAAAGTCTGTCAGATAGAAAAAGCCTGCCCGATTCAGGTTGCTGCCCTGAAAGACAAGAAGCTTGTCATCGACGGGGATGCATGCAACCACTGCGGCAGATGCGTTGGAAAATGTCCGTTCCATGCCGTAGAAGAATCCACAACCGGATACCGGATTTACATCGGCGGACGCTGGGGAAAGAAAGTTGCCCAGGGAAGATATCTGAATCAGGTATTTACAAACAAAGAGGAAGTGCTGGACGTTGTCGAGAAAGCCATTCTCTTGTTCCGGGAACAGGGTATCACCGGAGAACGCTTTGCAGACACCGTTGCGCGCATTGGCTTCGAGGAAGTGGAGCGCCAGCTCCTTGACAGCGGGCTTCTGGCAAGGAAGGCGGAAAACCTGGCACAGATGAAGCACATGAAGGGAGGCGCTACCTGCTGATGGAATGCATAAAAAAGGCGGCGCTCTTCTCGCTTCTCTCCGTCCTGCTCTGCGGATGTGCAGCGGCAGGGCAGAGTTCTGACCCGGAAGAGACAAGCACTTCCAATCAGACAGAATTTTCGGAGGAGACAAGCACTTCCGAACAGACAGAGGATTCCAGCAGCGCGCAGGAAAGTGAAGCAGAATCCATCTTCCCTTATACATTTACAGACAGCGCCGGGGAGGAGATTACACTTGACTCGCCGCCTCAAAATGTGGCTGTTTTGTTTTCTTCCTATGCGGATATCTGGACACTGGCCGGAGGTCAGGTGAGCATCACGGTCGGGGAGTCGGTTGAACGGGGATTTGCGGATGATTCCGTATTTCTGGTAGACGGCGGCGCCGGAAAGACGATTGACCAGGAGCTTTTGGTCTCCTACGAACCGGATTTTGTGATCTGTTCCTCTGACATTCAGGCGCAGAGCGAGACAGCAGTCTTCCTAAATGACCTCGGCATCCCCTGCGCACAGTTTCACGTAGACAGCTTCGAGGAGTATCTGTCTATGCTGCAAGTCTGTACGGAGTTGACGGGAAATTCCGATGCCTATCAGACCTATGGAGTTGAAGTTCAGACTGTCATCGACTCTGTTCTTGCACACACAGAGGGACTTTCAGAGGAGAAGAAAATTCTCTTTATTCGCTCCGGCTCCGGAAGCAGTTCCGCAAAGGCCAAAACAGCAGACCAGCACTTTGCAGCCAAAATGCTGGAGGAGCTTGGCGTTTACAACATTGCAGAGGAAGCACCGGTTCTTTTGGATGGGCTGAGTCTGGAGGAAATTTTAGAAGAGGATCCTGATTATATCTTTATCTCTACGATGGGAGACGAGGAAGCGGCAAAGGCATATATGGACAGCGTCCTTTCTCAGCCCACCTGGCAGGTTCTGACTGCCGTTCAGGAATCTCATTATTGCTATCTGCCCAAAGATCTCTTCCAGTTCAAACCAAACGCTCGATGGGGAGAAGCGTATCGGTATCTTGCCGAGATTCTTTATCCGGAGATCGATTTTGATGCGCCATAAATCGCCCTTTTTCAGAGGCGCCAGGGGGATTGCCTTGTTGGCATTCCTCCTGGCGGTCTTTGCGTTTCTGTCTCTTCGAATGGGAAGCGCCTCATTAAGCGGCAGATCTTTTTGGGGCGGCTTGTTTGGACTGGATGGATTTTCGACAGAGTCCACGATTCTCTTCGGCATCCGCCTCCCCCGCATGATCGGCGCTGTTTTGGCGGGCGTGGGGCTGTCTGTCTCCGGAGTGCTGCTGCAAAGTGTCACGGGAAATGATCTAGCCGGACCAAACATCATCGGAGTAAACGCTGGGGCAGGTTTTTTCATCATCACATTGATGTTCTTTTTCCCAACGGCAATTTCCCTGTTCCCGCTTGTCTCCTTCTGCGGCGCTTTTTTGACGACTCTTATCATCGTTTCCATCTCCGCCGGGATCAACCGCTCCAAATCGACGGTTGTTTTGGCGGGGATTGCCATCACAGCGGTGCTGAATGCGGGAATTTCCTTCCTCTCCCTGCTCAACCCGGATGTTCTCGTCTCCTACAGCTATTTTTCTGTGGGAGGCCTTTCCGGGGTGAGGATTGGGGAGCTGGCAGCGCCCTCTCTGATGATTTTCCCCTGTGTGCTGCTCTCCTTTTTCCTCTCCAGACAGATCGATGCCCTATGTCTCGGGGACGGCATTGCCTCCTCCCTCGGTGTCAATGTCCACAGAATCCGCACCATTTGCCTTATCATCGCCAGTGCCTGCGCAGGGGCTGTTGTCAGCTTCGCGGGTCTGCTCGGGTTTATCGGATTGATCGTTCCCCATATGGCGAGAAAAATGACTGGTCAGAGAATGTGTTTCCTTCTCCCGGTCTCCTCCCTTCTCGGCGCGATCCTCGTTCTGGCAGCAGACCTTCTCGGGCGGACACTGTTTTCCCCAACGGAATTGCCGGTCGGAATTGTGATGGCGCTCCTTGGCGCGCCCTTTTTCTTCTGGCTGCTCATTCGACAGAAACGGAGTGAATAATGCTGGAATTTCAAAATATTCATGTATCCTACGGGAAACAGTCCGTTCTGACGAACGTTCACTTTTCCCTCACCCCCCATACGATCACCGCACTGATCGGCAGAAATGGATGCGGAAAATCAACGCTCGTCTCCTGCATCAATGGACAGACCCCCTACCGCGGTCAGATTCTGTTTCTGGGGCAGCCGCTCTCCCGCATGAGTCTGCGAGAACGCGCCAGGAAGATTTCAATTCTGCCTCAGTTTTTGACCAGCATCCCCATTACCGTGGAAGAGCTGGTCACAATGGGAAGAAATCCCTATCTCGACATCGGAAAGCGTCTCGCCGATTCTGACAAGACATCCATTGCAAATGCCATCGAGCAGATGGGCATTTCTGCGCTTCAGAACAAGATGCTAAACCGCATCTCCGGCGGAGAGCGGCAAAAGGCATATCTGGCCATGATTCTGGCGCAGGATACCGATGTGATCGTCCTCGATGAACCTACCACTTATATGGATATGTCCTACGAGGCAGAGTTTATAGAGCGGCTTCAGTGGCTCAAAAGCAGCCTCCATAAAACCATTCTGATTGTCATGCACGATTTGACAAGCGCCATCGCAGCAGCCGACAACATCGCCTTGCTGGACGGAGGAACCATCTCCTTTTTTGGGACATCAAAAGACTGTGTTCAGAGCGGAATCATCGAACAGGTTTTTCAGGTGAAGCGGCATTCCTATGAGGAAAACGGGACAATCCGCACGCTCTATCACAGCATATGACCGCTCTCCTCTGAAAACCGCTTCAAATAATCTTGCCTTTTGTATCGAATTATGTTAGAATAGCCGTATATTCATGCGCTGCTGTTCGCAGTTTTGCGGGTCCCAAAGTCATGTTAGCATGGTATGCATGACCTTTTGACCCAAATATCATATTTATTCTTTTCATCGATGGAAGGAGGACACATCTTTATGAGTGACGATTACTACAACCTAAACGGGGATCCGGTTTCCGGCAATTCCGCCCCCGAAAGCCCCTCGGAGAATTCTCCCTACCGAAACAATCCGTCCGGACAAAACCCATACGAGCAGAATCCTTATTCCAATGGGCAGAATCCCTATTCCTACGGAGCGCCGTCGCCGGATCCCGGACGCGCTCCAAAACAGGGTCCGAATGCACTTGCGGTTACTGCATTTATTTTGAGCATTCTTTCTCCCCTGCTTTGCTGCTGCAGCACCTACGGGATTGTTGTCTCTCTCGTGATGTCCATTGCAGCGATTGTTTTGGCACTTCTCTCCAAGCAGAAGAAGCCATTTCACGGGCTGGCCATCGCGGCCCTGATCCTGGGAATTGTGTTCACGATTGTGTCTGCATTTCTTCTTCTATGCATCGTAATTGTGTTCAGCAGCCCGGTGCTGATGGAACAGTTTCAGGAAATGTATAACGAAATGTATAATGAAATGTATAGGGATTTTCTGCAGCAGGGCGGCAATCCAATCGATCTTGCCCGCTTCCTTTTCTTTTAAGAAGTGCAACCGTTCATTGTCATCGGGCCGGAGAGGATCGTTTTCCTCTCCGGCCCGATGTGCGTGATTCGCTGCGGATTCCGATTGCGCCAATGCCCTTTCACGGGATCAACGAGATATGTTTGACAAGATAATAATAATTCTTCCAGATCACGTTCAGCACAATCAGTGCTATTTCTGCCAGCAAATATTCCTTTCGGTAGCGAATTGCCCTCGTTTTCCCCGACGTCAGCTTCCGTACGGTGTGGCTCCCCACATACAGGAAGACAAATGCCATCGCAGGCATTACCGCCGGGTGGTAGAACAGACTTTTTCCGATTTCTCCCCGAAGCAGGCAGGCGACCGCTCTCGTCGCCCCGCATCCCGGGCAGTAGAGTCCGGTAAGGCGATGAATCTGGCATTCTCCCATCCATTCCGGTCCCAAGTTCGTCTTCGTGAGAAGCAGATAGAGAAACA
>CASGAH010000050.1 GCA_949299375.1 uncultured Eubacteriales bacterium
GCCTTCTGTCGGTATCGTTATTGAACATATCGGTGCCGAAAGCAACGCACTCGGCAGTATGCACGTAGTCGGCGGCGTCCTTGGAAGAGTCGGTAAGGTTTACGCCCTTAAAGCCCCATTCGTTGCGGAGCACGTCTATAAGGGCGGCTTCGCTGGCGGCACCCGCCGTAGCGCCTATGCGGTTAAAGCAGGTCATTGTGGCAAGAGCACCGCCCACATCATCGCGCAGAGCGCCTTCAAAACAGCGCAGCGAACCTTCGCGGAAGCCCTGTTCGTTTGCAAACGTAGCCACGCCGTGGCGGTTTGTCTCCTGATCGTTTCCCGCAAAGTGTTTGATTGCCGAAAGCAGCCCACCTTCCTGCATGGTCTTTACCTGAGCCGCTCCGCAAAGGTACGACATATACGGCACAGACACTGTGCCAGCTGCGCCGGGAGCATCCGGACTGGCAGTGTTATTATATCGTAGGAGCGGATTCTCTGGATTATATGGAGCGCTGGTACCGTCCGGATCTGATTTTCCAGAATGCCGTTATCCTGGCTGCCTGCAGAACATCCTATACACGGGAATCTCTGTCCCGGAAGATGCAGCAGCTGCAGGCCGCCTATGGGGGAGACATCCGCTTCCTGGACGCCCCGGATGTTCCGATCTCTTCCAGCGAAATCCGAAAGATGGTGCGGGAGGGGAAAGACATTTCCGCCTGGGTTGTTCCTGAAGTTATGGATTATATCAAAGAGAAAGGATTGTACCGACAGCAATGAAAGATACAACAATCCACAGGATGAAACAGATGGAGGCGGTTTTGGATGAATACCGATATGAACATACGCTCGGCGTCTCCTACACCGCCGCCTGCCTTGCAATGCGCTACGGGGCAGATCCGAAAAGTGCGCAGCTGGCAGGGCTTCTTCACGATTGTGCCAAGTGTCTCTCCAACACAAAAAGAATAAAAGAGTGTGAAAAGTACGGGATTCCGATCACTGCGATCGAGCGAAAAAACCCATCTCTTCTCCATGCGAAATTGGGCGCTGTCTATGCCAGAGAGCGATACGGAGTGAAAGAGGAGGCTGTCTTGTCGGCAATTCGATGGCACACAACCGGGAGACCTGCGATGACACTCCTGGAGCAGATTCTGTTTGTGGCAGATTATATGGAGCCGTCCCGATGCAGAGCCATTCATCTCGATGAAATCCGCGGGCTGGCCTTTCTGGATCTGGACCGGGCAACCTGCATGATCCTGGAAGATACTATCTGCTATATCCAGGAAAAAGAGATGGCAATGGATGAAATGACCGTGAAGGCATGGGAGTATTATTCCAATCAACAGCGTAAAAAAGAGGAAAAGAAATGAATTCATCATATGAAATGGCAAAATTGGCATATCAGGCGCTGGAAGAAAAAAAGGCAGCCGATATTCACATCATCGATATTTCCAAAATCTCGACTCTGGGGGATTATTTTATCATTGCCGGGGGGGAGAACGTGCATCAGGTGCAGGCAATGTCGGATCAGGTATTGGAGACGCTTGGCCGTGCGGGATATGAATGCAGGAATATCGAAGGGTATCAGAGCGCGGACTGGATTTTACAGGACTACGGCGATATTGTGATCCACATTTTCCAGAGGGAAGCGCGCAGATTTTATGATCTGGAGCGAATCTGGAGAGACGGCAAGATGGTTTCAGCAGAGGAATGAGAGGGCGATTGCGATGGAGAAAAGGAAACAAGAACCGATCGTCTGGGGAGACTATGTTTATATGACCCCATCTCGCTGCAGTGTGTCTGACCTGGCTGTGGTCCTCAGAGAACAGGGGATCCGCAGCATAGAGCTATGGCCAGAGATGGGTGTCATGGAATGGATTACGGCGCCTGATCGCTCCATCGATGTGGAGACAGCAAAACCGCTTGAAAATCCGGAAGATGCCCTGTTTTTGGCGAAACACCACATTTTATCTGTATTTTGGCTTCGCATTAGCCGCCAGGATGAGGATTTGTTCCAGCAGTCTTTTGCAGCAGTGCTGAAACGATTTTCGGGGGCGGTATGCTGTGACACTGACACGTTTGAGCCGATTGTGATGGGAGCACTGGAAGAAGGAAGAAGCACAACCGTTTGAGAGACAGGAGGGGAAAGAGATGGCAGAATCGTTATCGTATCACGCGCAGCAGGAGATTGACAGTACGTATCGCCTCAGAGAATTGACGGCGGATCTTCCCCCTTACTCGAAAGATTTTTTCCGGGCGATTGAGCCGAGAACTTCCGCAAAAACCCGCATCGCCTACGCCTACGATTTGACGGTCTTTTTTGAATATCTGCATCGCAGCAATCCGCTTCTGAAAGAAAAGCCGATTTCCGAAATTACACTTCAGGATCTGGAGCGGCTGACGCCCACAGACATTGAAGAATACTTAGATTACATCAAAGCATACAGCGGGGAAAAAAGCTTTCATGTCAACAAAGAGCAGGGGGTCAAGCGAAAACTCTGCTCGCTGAAATCGTTTTACCGCTATTATTATAAGAAACAATTTATTGAAAAGAATCCCCCCTCCCTTGTGGAGATGCCAAAAATCAATGAGAAGGTCATTGTCCGGCTCGATGTAGATGAGATTGCGATGCTTCTGGATGCGGTTGAGAACGGGGAGCACCTGACGAAACGGCAGATGCAGTACCACGAACATACGAAAGTGCGGGATCTGGCGATTATGACGCTCCTTCTCGGAACAGGGCTTCGCGTCTCCGAGTGTGTGGGACTCGACTTAAAAGACATTGATTTTAAAAACAGCGGACTCAAGATCCATCGCAAAGGCGGAAAGGAAGTGATCATTTACTTCGGAGACGAGGTGGAGCTGGCGCTTCTTGACTACCTGGAAGAACGGGAGCAGATGATCCCACAGACCGGACATGAAAATGCGCTCTTTTTGTCGATGCAAAAGAGGCGGATGAGTGTGCGCAGCATTGAAAATATGGTCAAAAAGTATGCGCAGACGATTACAACGCTAAAAAACATTACACCCCATAAGCTCCGCAGCACATATGGAACACAGCTGTATCAAGAGACCGGAGACATTTATCTGGTGGCGGATGTCCTCGGACATTCGGACGTCAATACAACAAGGAAACATTACGCAGCGATGGAGGATCAAAGACGCCGGAGCGCGCGCAATGCCGTCCGCCTTCGGGAAAAAAATCTTCAGGAGAAAAACCTTTAAAAGAATAATCGTTAAAAGAATAATCGTTAAAAGAATAATCGTTAAAAGAATAATCGTTAGGAGAAGAACCTTCTCCCAACGATGGAAGATTGGGAAAAGTTTATAAAAATTTTATAAATGCCAAAGCAGGAGATTTGCATGAGAAAATCCCCTGCTTTCTCCATTTTTCGCAGAAACAAACGCGATAACAGACACAAGAAGCGAAATGTCCGCCCCGATCCGATGCCATTGGGCAGAAAAAGAAAAAACGGAACGAATTGACCATCATTTTACAAATCACCTCTGGCATGGTACGATGGGAGTGCCAAAATCAAATCAAAAGAAGCACCGCAGCAGATGCAATCGAAGGAGAAAGGCAGACAAAAACGCTGCGGGGGTAAGGGGGAACAATGAGAAGAAGAGACAGGATGGGCACCGATTCGAACAGAACAGACCAGTCTAAGGGGAAGACAAAAACGGGAAGGCCAAAAAGATGGATTTTTTTTGCCGTCTTTTTGTTTTTGGCGCTTGCAGTGTGCGCTGGTTTGAAAAATTCTTTCTTGAATTGTAGATTCTTGAATCGTGGAGAATGCGGGGAAGAAGAATGCATGGAATGGCTTGCGCAGCTAAACGATGGCGCGCTTCCGGAATGCGAGTGGAAAGAGAACGGAACACTACACTGGTTTTTGGGGCGATTCAGCGAGAGAAACGTATCTTCTGCCGAAGATGCCGTAAGGGCGCTGGGGGAGATTCAAACGCTGCTGGGACTTGAGAATGCAAAGGAGGAGCTGCGTCAGACGTCTGAGACGAAGGATTCGGCAGGGCTGATCTGTCATTTTGAGCAGGTCTACCAGGGAATTCCCATTTATGGGTCTATGGTCTAGGTCTGGGCGGATGAGAAGGGGCAGACGGGATATTTGCGGGCGGATGTAAGCCGCATTCCGCCGGACTTTGACTGCACGCCTTCCTTCTCTCTTTCGGAAGCGCAGAAAGTGTTGTCCAGACACCTCTCCGGCGCGGTCATCGATGAAATGGCATATGAGAGAACGGGAACTGCTTCGTCCGACCATCTGTGTATCTACGATGGGGGCGGTGACATGACGCCGAGGCTTGCCTGGAGAATTTATGTGATTCTGGATGGGGAAGAGCAGGAAGCGGTCGTGGACGCAGCGGATGGAACCGTTTTGCACCTGCGGGTAAGCGAATTTCCTGTGCGGGAGCAGAGTCTGGAACTTATCGCAACCGATCTTTTGGGAGACAGAAGACGAATTGCGGTGACAAAGGGAAACGATGACATCTACCGGCTTGAGGACCGGGAGAGAAAGATTTTCGTGTATGATGCGGGAGACAAAGCGTTTGAACTTCCCGGGCAGATCATAACGGCTTTCAGGAGAAATGATTGGAGCAAAACCGCCGTCTCTGCCATGGCAAACATCCGGTCGGCTTACGACTACTATCAAAACTGTCTGGGACGTCACTTCGATCGCCGCTGGAATATGCGGGCGGCAGTGAACACAGACATCCGCAACAATGCGTATTGGAGTGACAACAAATCGATGATTCTTTTCGGAGAGGGCGATTCTGAGGGGCGGTTTTGGCCCCGCTCTTTGGCGGCAGGGGAAGACATCACAGCCCATGAGTGTACCCATTCCATCATTGCGCAGGAGACGGCCCTCGGATATGCGTATTACGGGGCTTGCGGCGCAATCAATGAGGGATACGCCGATATTTTTGGATGCCTTGTGCAGGGAGACTGGAAAATTGGGGAGGATGTCGTGAAGGAGAAATGCCTGCGCGACATTGCCGTTCCGTTTCACACGGGAAATCCGTCCAGCGTCGGCGGGGCTTACTATATTGATTACAAAACGGATTCCACGGACTATGGAGGGGTTCATCGAAACTCCACCATTCTCTCTCATCTCGCTTACGTGATGCATCAAAATGGACTGACAAAGCGAACGCTGTATGAGCTCTGGTACAAATCGCTCTGTCTTGGATACGGGAAATATTCGGATTTTTATGATGTCCGCATCAATGTCCTGACGGCTGCCCGGGCATTGAAATACTCCGATGCGCAGATCCAGATCATCTGCGATGCGTTTGAGAAGGCGAACATCCGAAAAGAAAACTGCCAGGAGCAGGATTCCTCCTATTTTCGCTGGCTGACATGCTGGATGGAAGCGGAGGAAAGCATCCTTCCTTCAGATCCGCCTTTGATGGAAATTGTCCTGGAATGGAAGACGGAAGCGGCGGATCTGGACTTGTCTGTATCTGTAACGGCAAGGGACGGATCGATTGCTGCGATCTCTTACTCGGAGCCGGAGTATGCAGCGGATGGGACAATTCTTGCCTGCCTCGTGGAAGACCGCACAAAAGGTCCTGCGAGGGAGTGCATTCGGATCTGGGATGCGAATCTGCACATTGTCGGCTGCCAGGTTTCGCTGTACGGAGCGGAATGGGAATCCATCGGGTGGGATGCGGAAGATGTGACGGTCTCTGTCTTCGAGAATGGAATCAGGCGAAAGACGTTTTCGATTCCGGCAGATACGGGGCCGGTATGGGATATTCCGCTGGATTAGGGACCGCCGAATCGGAAGTTTGTCCGGGGGAATGGTTTTAGGGAATTGACAACATCGGATCCTGTGATAAAATAAAGTGGAAAAATAGAAGAAAGTGAGAGGAACCGATGATAAAAAAACTGTTTTCTCTGATGAGACAATATGAAGAACTGATCTCGTATCTGATCGTAGGGGGAATGACAACGGCTGTAAGCCTTGCCCTTTATTATGGAAGTGTATTTACCTTTCTCAATCCAAAGAATGGGCTTCAGCTTCAGGCGGCAAATGTATTGTCCTGGATTGGCGCCGTCGCCTTTGCCTATGTGGCAAACCGTATCTTTGTATTTAAGAGCAAAGACCGGCATATTGGGAGGGAAGCCTCCAAATTCATTGCATCCCGCGTCAGTACGCTGCTTTTGGATATGCTCCTTATGTTTGTGCTTGTCACACTCCTCTGCGGAGATGACAAAATTGCCAAGCTCGTCTCCCAGGTCGCCGTCACCATCGCAAATTATGTGTTCAGCAAAAAGTTTGTCTTCTCCGCAAAGCACTGCTGCTGATTTTTAAATTGTCAAATGTGAAAAGTTATATTATAATAGATCAGATACGTTCCGTTCCATTTCCGTGACCGTCATGCAGATGGAGCGGTGCGTTCGTTCATTTCAGGTGAGGAGACCTATCATGTATTATAATCCATATTTCGAAGAAACATTGCAAAAGATCGATGAGACAGGGCCGATCCCCGAGAGAGAGCCGGATCGTCAGATCTATTTTGTCAAAAAAATGAGAAAACTGGTGAAGGAAAAAAGTGATCAGCTGGGCCGCCCGCTGACCTGTTTTCCCCAGACATTCGGGTGTCAGATGAATGCCCGGGACAGCGAGAAACTGCTCGGCATTTTAAAAGAGATCGGATATGTGGAGGCGAGCAAAGAGGAAGAGGCGGATTTTGTCTTTTACAATACCTGTACTGTCCGGGAAAATGCAAACCAGAGAGTTTACGGGAGGCTCGGATATTTGAACCGCTTAAAGCGCAGCAACCCGGAACTTCAGATTGCGATGTGCGGATGCATGGCGCAGGAGCCGTCTGTCATAGAAACGCTAAAGAAGAGCTACCGGTTTGTCGACATCGTGTTTGGAACACATAATATTTTCAAACTTGCGGAGCTAATGTACCGGAGATGGACAACCGGAGAGCGCGTGATTGAGATCTGGAACGATACGAACCAGATCGTAGAGGAACTCCCCGCGCAGAGAAAATATGCGTTTAAATCCGGGGTCAACATTATGTTTGGATGCAACAATTTCTGCAGCTACTGTATCGTCCCTTATGTCAGGGGAAGGGAGCGAAGCCGAAACCCGGAGGACATTCTTCAGGAAATCCGGGAGCTGGTGCAGGACGGCGTTGTGGAAGTGATGCTTCTCGGGCAGAATGTGAACTCCTACGGAAAAAGCTACGGAACATACGACAGAGAGCTTGACAAACAGAAGCGCTCGATTTCGTTTGCAGAGCTTTTGAGGGAAGTGGAGCAGATTGAGGGATTGGAGCGCATCCGCTTTATGACATCCCATCCGAAGGATCTGTCGGATGAGTTGATTGAAGTGATGAAGCATTCCTCCAAAATATGTCGGCATCTCCATCTGCCGCTTCAATCTGGAAGCAGCCGTGTGTTAAAGGCAATGAACCGGCATTATACAAAGGAGCAATATCTGGCGCTGGTGGAGAAGATTCGGAGGGAAATTCCCGATCTCTCCTTGACGACCGACATTATCGTAGGCTTCCCGGGAGAAACCGAGGAAGATTTTGAGGAGACGATGGATGTGGTGAGACGGGTTCGCTTTGACAGCGCCTTTACGTTCCTCTATTCCAAGCGCATCGGAACGCCGGCTGCTTCCATGTATGACCCAACGCCGCCGGCTGTCATTCAGGAGCGTTTTGAACGGCTTCTCCGGGAAGTTCAGCGCATCTCAGCGGAAGTCTGCTGCAAAGATGTGGGACAGATCCAGAAAGCACTGGTGGAAGGGATCGATGAAAAAAATCCGGAATTTGTTACGGGAAGGCTCAGCAACAATATCATGGTTCATTTTCGTGGGGATGCCAGCCTCATCGGAAAAATCGTGGAAGTACGCCTGGAGGAGTCCAGAGGATTTTACTATATCGGATCTGTGTAAGGAATAACCGGCGAAATCTGTTTGGAAAGGTACGGAAATGGAAGACAGAACAAAGAATAACGCATTTATGGAGAAGTTGTCTCCCATGATGCGGCAATATATGGAGACGAAAGCGGAATATCCGGACTGCATCCTATTTTACCGTCTTGGCGACTTTTATGAAATGTTTTTCGAGGATGCCATTGTCGCCTCAAAGGAGCTGGAAATTACGCTGACGGGGAAGGACTGCGGCCTAAAGGAGCGGGCGCCCATGTGCGGAGTTCCGTATCATGCGGTGGATGCCTATCTCGGAAAGCTCGTCCAAAAGGGATACAAAGTCGCAATTGGAGAACAGGTGGAGGATCCGAAACTGGCGAAGGGACTTGTCAAACGGGAAGTTGTGCGGGTCGTCACGCCGGGAACCATTTTAAGCAGCCAGACGCTGGATGAGGAGCGAAACAATTATCTGATGTGCATTGTATACATTGATAAATTGTTTGGCATTGCAATCGCGGATGTGTCTACAGGAGACTTTCGCGTGACGGAAGTAAAAGAAGGGCAGATGCTCTTAGATGAGATTTATAAATTCACTCCCTCGGAAGTTTTGTGCAACGAGGCGTTCTATATGAGCGGGATCAGCCTGGACTCGCTGAAGGAGGAACTTTTCTTTTCGGTCTCCTCTCTGGAAAACTGTTATTTTTTAGACGAATCCTGCAAAAAAATCCTGTTGGATCATTTTCATGCCTCGAAGATGGAATCGCTTGGGCTGGAGGAGTTTGAAGTCGGAAGCATCAGCGCCGGCGCCCTGATGCAGTATTTGTACCAGACGCAGAAAAATGATCTCGTGCATATTACAGAGATCCGGCCCTACCGCCCGGGACGTTTTATGGTCCTCGACACTGCCGCACGCCGCAATCTCGAACTGACGGAGACAATCCGGGAAAAAAAGAAACGCGGCTCTCTGCTCTGGGTGCTGGACCAGACGAAGACGGCCATGGGGGCCAGACTGCTTCGGAACTGCCTGGAACAGCCCCTTGTGGACAAAAATGCCATTCTGCTGAGACAGGCCGCTGTGAAAGAGCTGTATGAAAATTATATGGAGCGCGAGGAACTGCGCGAATATCTGGATCCGGTCTACGACCTGGAACGTCTGATCGGGCGAATCAGTTACAACACCGCCACGCCGAGAGACCTGATTGCCTTTCAGTCTTCCCTGAAAATGATTCCGCCGATCAAGCAGGTTGCCTCGGGATGGAAAGCGCCCCTTTTGCAGCAGCTTGAGGAGGAGATGGACGGGCTGGAAGACGTGTGCGAGCTGATCGGACGCGCCATTGAGGAGAATCCTCCTCTCACAGTTCGGGAGGGCGGAATCATCCGCGAGGGATTTTCGGAGGAGGCGGATCTGCTGCGGCGCTCCAAAACAGAGGGAAAGCAATGGCTGTCCCAGATGGAGGCGCGGGAGCGGGAACAAACCGGAATCAAGACATTAAAGATCAAATACAACAAAGTATTTGGATACTATCTGGAAGTGTCCAACTCCTTCAAAAATATGGTTCCGGAACATTATGTGCGAAAACAGACACTGTCCAACGCGGAGCGATACAGCACTCCGGAGCTGAAAGAACTGGAGGATCAGATTCTCGGGGCGGAAGAGAAGCTGTGTGCGCTGGAGTATGAGCTGTTCTGCCAGGTGAGAAATGCCATCGCCAAAGAAATCATTCGAATTCAGCGCACAGCAAGGGCGGTTGCCATGCTCGATGTCCTGGCTGCGCTTGGAACAGTAGCACAAAAAAATCACTATGTCAAACCGGAAATCAATTGCCGGGGCGTCATTGAAATCAAAGGCGGACGGCATCCGGTTGTGGAGCTGATGATCCCGAACGATCTGTTTGTCAAAAACGATGTCCTCCTGGACAATGCCGGAAACCGCGTCGCAATCATTACCGGTCCGAACATGGCAGGCAAGTCGACGTATATGCGTCAAGTTGCACTCATCACACTGATGGCTCAGATCGGAAGCTTTGTCCCGGCCGACGCAGCCAACATCGGAATCTGTGATCGCATTTTTACCCGGGTGGGAGCGTCGGATGATTTGGCATCCGGGCAGAGTACGTTTATGGTGGAAATGACAGAAGTATCCAACATCCTGCGCAATGCCACCCGGCAGAGTCTGATCATACTCGATGAAATCGGGAGAGGGACAAGCACCTTTGACGGAATGAGCATCGCGTGGGCTGTCGTGGAGCATATCGCGGATCCCAAAATATTGGGGGCAAAAACGCTGTTTGCAACGCACTATCACGAGTTGACGGAATTGGAAGGGACGCTGCCCGGGGTAAACAATTACTGTATTGCAGTAAAAGAGCAAGGGGATGACATTCTCTTTCTCCGAAAAATCGTTCGCGGAGGCGCGGACAAAAGCTATGGAATTCAAGTTGCCCGTCTGGCAGGTGTCCCGGAGAAGGTTCTTTTGAGAGCCAAAGAGCTTGTGGAGGAACTCAGCGACGCGGACATTGCAACTCGCGCGCGGGAAGTTGCGCAGATGGCGGCAAATCGCTCGCTTCCGCGGAAGCGAATCCAAAAGCCGGATGAGGTCGATTCCAATCAGCTGTCCCTGTTTGATGTGATCGGGGATGACAAGATCATTGAGGAGATCCGGGAGATGGATCTCACCCGGATGACGCCGATTGACGCTCTCAATACATTGTACCAGCTTCAGATCAAAGTAAAAAACCGGATCTAACAGGAAGGGGGAGGTGTTTATGCCGCAGATCCATGTACTTGACCAGAATACCATCAATCAGATTGCAGCAGGGGAGGTGGTGGACAGACCTTCTTCCGTCGTGAAAGAACTGGTGGAGAATGCAATTGACGCCGGGGCGACGGCCATCACCGTTGAGGTGAAAGAGGGGGGAATTTCCCTCGTCCGTGTCACAGACAATGGGTGCGGTATGACAAAAGATCAGATTGCGCTCGCTTTTCAGCCCCACACGACAAGTAAAATTCGCACAGCGGACGACCTGCTGACCGTTTCCAGCCTCGGGTTTCGCGGAGAAGCGCTCTCCTCCATTGCCTCGGTGGCACAGGTGGAGACGATTACAAAAACGAGAGACAGTCTGATGGGGATTTGTTATGGCATCGAGGGCGGGAAGGAAACGTCCATCGAGGAGATTGGCGCTCCAGACGGGACGACATTTCTCGTAAAAAATCTGTTCTACAATACACCTGCGAGATTGAAATTTTTAAAATCGCCTCAGACGGAAGGGAGCTATATCAGCGACCTGATGGAGCGAATGGCGATGGGAAATCCAAGCGTTTCGCTCCGTTTGATTCAAAATGGGCAGACCCGCATCCACACAACGGGAAATGGAAAGCTCAAAGATGTGATTTATATGATTTATGGCCGCGACATCGCTTCGAACCTCCTCGCGGCAGAGGCCGAGGGCCGCCATATTGCGCGTCTGGAAGGATATCTGGGAAAACCGGTTGTTTCGCGCGGAAATCGTACCTTTGAAAATTATTTTATCAATGGACGGTACATGAAAAACAAGATCATCGCCAAAGCCATTGAGACGGCATATAAGCCGTTTATGATGCAGCACCGCTATCCGTTTACCGCGCTGCATCTTACCATCCTCTCAGAATATCTGGATGTGAATGTCCACCCGGCCAAGATGGAAGTCCGCTTCAAAGAGGAGGAACTGATTTTTCAGGAACTGACCGGAATGATTTCCGAAGTGCTGCGGGGAAAAGAATTTATCCCCGCAGTGGATTTTGACGAAGCGCAAAAGAGGCAGGAAAAATACAACTCTACGGAAAATACGGAGCCTTTTGAGATAAACAGAAGAGAACGGGAAATGAAAAAACTCCAGCAGCTCGCCTCCTATGGGGAGAAAACACCGCCGGGACAAAACCGCAAGCAGGGTTCTCTGCCCCCCAGGCCATCGCTTCCGAAACGAACCGTCCCGGAAGCAAACGGCTCGAAACCGTTCGTTTCCGAGTCGTACGTTTCCGAACGATCCCGGCCAGGGGCGGCGATGGCTGCCGAGGAGCGGACTGCTTACGGAAAGACTCCGACGGCATCTGTGCAGACGGCGGAACATCCAGCGCCAAAAGACGGTCAAAGCGCAGCGCAAAAAGATGGCGAAGGTGTGATGCAAAAAGACAGCCAGGGCGCGGAGCCAGACGAGCAGCCAATGCAGCAGATGAGCCTGTTTGACGGGAAATTGCTCTCCAAGGAGAGTCAAAAGAAACATCGCATCATCGGACAGCTGTTTGACACGTATTGGCTGCTCGAATTCGAAGACAAATTGTTTTTGATCGACCAGCATGCGGCCCATGAAAAGGTTCTCTACGAACGGATGGTCCGCTCTCTGGCGCGGCGGGAGCATACATCCCAGCAGATCAGCCCTCCTCTTCTTCTCTCTCTGAGCGACGGAGAGATTTTGCGCCTTCAACGGTGGAACGCGTATTTTTGCGATATCGGATTTGAGATAGAACATTTCGGAGGGAAGGAATATGCTGTGCGGGCGGTTCCGGGAAATCTGTTTGGTCTGTCAGATCCGAAACTGTTTCTGGATCTTTTGGACAGCCTGGAGGATGACATCCTTACCTCCGGGATGGAGGCGGATGTCATCCGGGAAAAAGTGGCCTCAATGTCTTGCAAGGCGGCCATCAAAGGAAACCGCAGAATGTCCTTTGAGGAGGCAAGAGCGCTCATCGAGGAACTGATGATGCTGGACAACCCCTATTCGTGTCCGCACGGGCGTCCGGTGATCGTCTCGATGAGCCGCCATGAATTAGAAAAAAAATTCAAACGAATCGTATAATGCGGTTCGAGTCAAACGGTGATTCAACAGGTATTCAACAGGAGGAGATGTTCGTCAACTACCCATCCCCTAAAGGGAATGGGCTTGTAACTGCCCAGTCGTGCAAGCGGCTTACGCCTCCGACCTTTATCCCCAATAAGTATTATTACC
>CASGAH010000051.1 GCA_949299375.1 uncultured Eubacteriales bacterium
CAGGGCAGATCGTTGGCCTTGAGGTCAATATGCGCCCGTCAGGAGGGTACTCCCCGGATATGTTCAATTATGCCAACAGCACCAATGTCTATCGGATTTGGGCCGACATGGTGGCGTTTGATGAAAACAGACAGGTTCCGTATCCGGAACGGTACTATTGTGCATTTGTTGGAAGGCGGGATCAAAAAGAGTACCGCCACAGCCACATTGCGGTGCTGAGCCGCTACCGCTCCAATATCACGCTCAGTGACCGGCTCCCGGAGGTGTTGGCGCGCGGAATGGGCGATCAGATTTATTTGGCAAAATTCGCAGAAAAAGATCAGGTGAAGGAATTTATGGAATACGTCAGCGAAGAATAGGAGGTTTTCCATTGAATTGCAAAGAAACCGAAGAGCTGCTCTTGCCGTTTATCCAGAGTGAGCTGGATGTGGAGCAGGTACAGGATTTCCTGGAACATATCAAGACGTGCAGTTTTTGCCGGGAAGAGCTTGAAATCTACTACATTGTCTATGCGGAAATCGACGGTCTGGACAACAACGCATTTCCGTCCTATGACCCGATGGGGGAGCTGGAAAAAAAGATCGATGCCGTCCATGCGCTTGTGCAGCGAAATCACCGGTATATGGTCTGCAAATATGCGCTGACGACACTGGCGGTCATCGGGATGATTGTAAGCTTTTTTGTGCAGATGCGCCTGTGGATTTAGCGTACAGACGGGACGCCGTTTGATGGGATAGGAATCAATTTCCAAAAAGGAGGAATTCATGGAGGACTATTTGCTGCTGATTGATGGCTCAAGCCTTCTCTCAACACAGTTTTTTGGCAACCTGCCGAAAGAAATATTGTTTGCCAAGACAATGGAAGAGAAGGCCTGCTATTTCCATAAAATCATGATGACTTCAACCGGAGTCTACACCAACGGAATCTACGGTTTTCTGCGCACGCTGATCAAGATCTACAAAGAGCAAAAACCGGCTTATGCAGCGGTTGCGTGGGATATGACAAGGGATACGTTCCGCCGCCAGAAATATGAGGCGTACAAGGCCAACCGGAGCGAGACGATGCAGCCGCTCAAGGATCAGTTTCTCTTGTGCCAGCAAATATTAGATCGCCTCGGAGTTCGCCAGTTTATGGATCCGCGCTATGAGGCGGACGACTTTTGCGGTACGCTGGCCAAAAAGCTGGAGCATCAGATTCCGGTTCGGATTTTGACGAAAGACCGCGATTACCTGCAGCTTGCCACAGACAGGACGAACATCTGGATGATGTATTCGACGGCAGAGAAGGCGGATGAATTGTTCCGCAAATATCAGATCGAAAAGCGGGAGGCGGGTCTCCCGGAGAAAGTATTTTCTCTCACCCCGGAACGGATTGAGAAAGAATATGGCGTAAAACCGCAGTCGATCGCCTCCCTAAAGGGGCTGATGGGAGACACCTCGGACAACATCAAGGGCGTTGCCGGAATCGGGGAGCAGACCGCAATCAAGCTCATCCGCGAGTATGGCACGATTGATGGGCTGTACGGGGCAATCCGCAGTCTGGACAAAGAACAGGAAAAGCAGCTGAAGGCGTACTGGAAGGATGCGCTCGGGATCCGGCGCTTCCCGCTTGCCTGGCTTCGAAAAGAGAGCGACACGGAGCTTGTGGGAGAGAAGGCGGCTTACCTGAGCGAGGAGCTTGCGACCATTAAGTGTGACATTGCGCTTCCGGATTTGAAACTGGAAGATTTGAAGCGCACCTTTTCCCTGGAGGAGGCGCGGAAAATTGTACAGGAGCTGGAGTTCAAGTCGCTCCAGCCGGAGCTGGAATCCGGATGGGAGGAGCGTACGCCGGCCCCCCTGCTCGAGTGCATTCTCATAGAAGACTGGAACGAGGCGTGCCAGGCGGTGGAGGAGGCGAAGAAGTGTTCCGCGCTCGGTCTTCACTTTGCGGAGGAAGCGGGAAATCTGGAAGCGCTCTCCATCGCAGTCTCCCCGTCGCGCTGCTATATTCTTCGCGCCTGCTATTTTGTGACGGAGGAAATATTGGGGCAGTGGGCTGCGGAACTGGCTGAGGGGCGCACCATTTATATGCTGGATGTCAAATCGCAGCTTGGGTGGCTTGCCGGAGAGGGAGAAGTCACGCGCCGTCCAAACATCAAGGACGTCGCGCTGGGCGCCTACCTTCTCAATCCGCTTTTGTCCTCCTACCTGTATGAGGAAATCAGCCGCACATATACGAGCGAGTCGTACCCGTCTGCCAGACAGCTGGCGGACAAGCGAACGCTCGCAGAGCTTTTTTTCACCGATCCGCAGACGGCTGGAAAAATCGCCTCCTACCCGGCGCTCACCGCTTTGGCGGCAGGTCCGACGGTGCTTCAGAAGCTGGATGAGGCAGAAATGCGGGTCCTCTATGAGGAGATGGAGCTGCCGCTTTTGTATGTCTTGTATGAGATGGAGCAGGCCGGGATCTGTGTGAAGGCGGAAGCTTTGGAGGCTTACGGGAATCAGCTCGCGGGAAGTATCAAGACGCTGGAACAGGAAATTTATGATCTGACCGGGACGGTATTTAACATCAATTCGCCAAAACAGCTGGGAGAAGTGCTGTTTGGCCAGATGAAGCTTCCCTACGCCAAGAAGACGAAGAGCGGCTACGCAACATCGGCGGATATCCTGGAAAAATTGGTTCCCCACCACCCGATTGCGGGCAAGGTGCTGGAATATCGGCAGCTGACGAAATTGAAGTCCACGTACGCAGACGGACTTCGCAGCTTTATCGGGGCGGACAATCGGATTCACGGGACGTTCCATCAGATGATTACGGCGACCGGAAGAATCAGCAGCACCGACCCCAACCTGCAAAACATTCCGGTCCGCATGGAGCTCGGGCGGCAGATTCGGAAACTGTTTGTCCCGCAGGACGGCTCCCTCTTCTGGGATGCGGATTATTCCCAGATTGAATTGCGGATTCTGGCGCATCTTTCCGGGGATGAAGGGCTGATTGCCGCCTACCACGAAGCGCAGGACATCCATGCCCTCACAGCGTCTCAAGTCTTTCACGTCCCGCTGGAGCAAGTGACACCCGAGCAGCGGCGCGATGCGAAAGCGGTCAATTTCGGCATTGTATATGGAATCAGCGCCTTTGGCTTGAGCGAAGATTTGAGCATCACCAGAAAGGAAGCGCTCCAGTACATTGAGCGGTATTTCGAGACGTATCCGAGGGTTAAGGCATTTCTGGACAGACTGGTGGAGGAGGGGAAGGAGAAGGGATATGTGACGACCCTTTACGGCCGCCGCCGCCCGATTCCGGAGCTGAAATCGTCCAACTATATGCAGCGCTCTTTTGGGGAGAGAATTGCCATGAACTCCCCGATTCAGGGGACAGCCGCAGACATAATGAAGATTGCCATGATTCGCGTCTATGAGCGGCTCAGGCGGGAACATCTCCGCTCAAGGGTTGTCCTTCAGGTCCACGATGAGCTTCTCGTCGAGACGCTTCTGGAAGAGAAGGAACTCGTCAAATCCATCCTTCTGGAGGAAATGCGCGGGGCTGCCGCGCTGTCGGTTCCTCTGGAAGTGGGGATCGCGTCGGGAAACAGCTGGTATGAGACAAAGTGAGAGCATTTGCACAACTGACAGAACGTGGAAAAGGAATGGGGAAACGATGAAAGTCATTGGTCTTACGGGAGGCGTCGGCGCCGGCAAATCTACAATTCTGGCGATGATGCAGCAGCTGGAGACGTGCCGGGTCATAGACGCGGACAAAGTCGGTCACGCGCTGATGGAGCCGGGGGAAAGAAATTATAGGGCCGTCCTGGAGTACTATGGGAGCGGCATATTGCTTCCGGACGGGAGCATTGACCGCAAAAAACTGGCGCTTTTGGCATTTTCCTCCCCGCAGGAGACAAGCCGGCTGGATGCGCTGACACATCCGGGGATTCATGACGCCATTGCCGCTCAGATTTGTGCCGCCCGAAAAAGCGGGTGTCCGCTTCTTGTCCTGGAGTGTGCGATGATTCATCAGGCGGGGCTTCTTGCGCTGTGCGATGAAATATGGTATGTGCATGTGCCGGCCCCAATCCGCAAGCAGCGGATTATGCAGACAAGGGGATATGAGGAGAGTCGAGCCGAGGCAGTGATTCGGCTCCAGCCGTCAGAGGAACAATACCGGCGCATGTGCAGCTGGGAAATTCAAAACACATGCGACCCAAGCGAAGTGAGGGCGCAGATTGCAGCCCGTCTGGGGGCCGAGAGGAGACCGGATCAGGCGGGATCGCTGCGCACCCTGCGGCATCCACTGTCTTGACAGAAGGAAAAAGTGAGATTATAATAGGCACGGAATAAAATCAGGGGGAGAAAAGACAAAACAGACCCCGAAGAAAAAGAGAAAGCAGAGGAATATCCCATGAGGTTTGTCAGTCTGGCCAGCGGAAGCAGCGGAAATAGTATCTATATGGGAACGGACCATACGCACATCCTGATCGATGCCGGAATCTCCTGCCGGAGGATTGATATGGGGTTGAAGGAACTGGGAATCAAGACAAGTGAGCTCGATGGAATCTTCATTACGCACGAACATTCGGACCACATTCAGGGGCTTCGGATCGTGAGCAAAAAATATCAGATACCGATCTACGGGACGGAGGAGACGCTGCAGCAAATCGAGCGCATGGACCGGAAGGGAGAGATCGACACGTCGCTGTTTCGTTCGATTTTGCCGGACATGGAGCTGACGCTCGGGGATATGACGATTGTGCCGTTTTCCAGCAGCCACGACGCAGCCAATCCGCTGGCATACCGGGTGGAAAGCCAAGGAAAATCCGCCGCAGTGGTGACCGATCTTGGAAGCTACAGTCCTTATACGATTCAACACCTGGAACATCTGGATGCCGTTCTTTTAGAGGCCAATCATGACGTTCATATGTTGGAGAGCGGTTCCTATCCGTACTACCTGAAAAGAAGAATATTAAGCAGTGTCGGACATCTCTCCAACGATGCCTGCGGGACGCTGTTAAACGCCATTCTTCACGACGGAATTCAAAGCGTCTTTCTGGGACATTTAAGCCAGGAGAACAACGATGAGACGCTGGCTTACGAGACGGTGTCTCTTGCCATTGCAAAGGGATCCAATCCGTGCCGCTCAAAGGACGTTCCCATTCGGGTGGCCAAAAGGGATCGGATGTCGGAAGTTGTCTGTCTGTGACAGACAAAGCCGCTCCGTTTGATTGATAGAAAAAAGGTGCGCCGCGAGCAGCGCAGAAAAGAGGAAAAAGATGGAGAAAGCAGTTATTACTGTAGTCGGAAAAGACACGGTTGGGATCATTGCAGGAATCTGTACATACCTGGCCGCAAGAAATGTCAACATACTGGATATTTCTCAGACGATTGTAAAGGAATATTTCAACATGATGATGATCGTAGACCTGTCCAAAGCATCGCAGCCGTTTGGGGAGATTGTCAAGGAACTTTCCAGCGTAGGGGAGGAGATCGGCGTTGCCGTCCACTGCCAGAGAGAAGAAATTTTCACAAAAATGCACCGCATTTGAAAAGAGGAGGTTTCTCTGTGATTAATGTATTTGAAGTAAACGAGACAAATAAGATGATCGAGCAGGAGAAGCTGGATGTGCGCACCATCACGATGGGAATCAGCCTTCTCGACTGCTGTGACAGCGATCTGGAGATGACCAAGAAGAAGATCTACCAGAAGATTACAGAATACGCCAGAGATCTTGTCAAAGTGGGGGAGGAAATCGCCTGCGACTACGGAATCCCGATTGTGAACAAGCGGATCTCCATCACACCCATCTCGCTCGTCGGTGCTTCGTGCTGCAAGACGTCGGATGACTATGTTGCGCTTGCCAGAGTGCTTGACCGGGCGGCAAAGGAAGTCGGCGTCAACTTCATCGGCGGATACTCTGCGCTCGTCTCCAAGGGAATGACGCGCTCGGACGAGCTTCTCATCCGCTCTATTCCCCGCGCGATGGAAGTGACGGAGCGCGTCTGCAGCTCGGTCAATGTCGGATCGACAAAGACCGGCTTAAATATGGATGCGGTGCGCATGATGGGAGAGATTGTGCTGGAGACAGCTGAGCGGACAAAAGATCAGGACTCGATCGGATGCGCAAAGCTTGTTGTATTCTGCAATGCGCCGGATGACAATCCGTTTATGGCGGGCGCCTTTCACGGCGTCACAGAAGCGGACGCCATCATCAATGTCGGAGTCAGCGGGCCGGGTGTTGTCAAATGCGCGTTGGAACAAATTCCGGATGCGGATTTTGAGACGCTCTGTGAGACGATCAAGCGCACCGCATTTAAAATTACCCGTGTCGGCCAGCTCGTCGCGCAGGAGGCATCCAGAAGGCTAGGCGTTGCGTTTGGCATCATCGACCTGTCACTGGCGCCGACCCCGGCTGTCGGGGACAGTGTAGCGGACATTCTGGAGGCCATTGGCCTGGAGAAAGTGGGGGCGCCGGGGACGACGGCAGCACTCGCATTGCTGAACGATCAGGTGAAAAAAGGCGGCGTCATGGCTTCGTCCTATGTCGGCGGGCTAAGCGGCGCATTTATCCCGGTCAGCGAAGACCAGGGAATGATCGATGCTGTGGCGACCGGAGCGCTCACGATAGAGAAGCTGGAGGCGATGACGTGCGTGTGCTCCGTCGGGCTGGACATGATTGCCATCCCGGGCGACACAAGCGCGGCCTCCATCTCGGGAATCATCGCAGACGAGGCAGCCATTGGCATGGTCAACCAGAAGACAACGGCTGTCCGCGTGATTCCGGTGATCGGAAAAGGCGTCGGCGAGACGGCACAGTTTGGCGGGCTTCTCGGATATGCGCCGATTATCCCCGTCAATCGCTGGTCGTGCGGGCAGTTTATTTCCAGAAAGGGGAGAATTCCCGCGCCCATTCACAGCTTCAAAAACTGATCCGGAACGTACAAAGAGGAGGCGCTGGCCATGAATCTGATTGCCGCTGCGGATGAAAACTGGGCGATAGGAAACCGGGGCAAACTGCTCGTGCGCATTCCCGACGATCACCGGTTTTTCCGGGAGATGACGACGGGGAAAGTTGTTGTTATGGGTCGAAAAACGCTGGAGAGTCTTCCGGGAGGCAGGCCGCTTCCCGGGAGAACGAACATTGTGCTGTCGAAGAGAAGAGATTATTGCGCAGACGGGGCTCAAATTGTCCACTCTCTGGAGGAGTGCATGGGGGAATTGGCGCGCTTTGCCCCGGCGGACATCTTCGTGATCGGGGGAGAATGCGTTTACCGCGCTTTCCTTCCGTACGCCAAAGTCATCTACATCACAAAGATTCACGCCGCCTACGAGGCCGACACCCATTTCCCGGACCTGACAAGAGAAGCGGGCTGGGCGCTTGTGCAGGAGAGCGAAGCGCAGACCTATGGGGATCTGCACTTCTCCTTTCAGCGCTATGAGAAACAAGTCAATTCTTTGGCTTTAGAAGAATCTTTGTGATAATAAAATAGAGAAATGCCAAAGTGGGATGGACAAACAGAAACAGACCAATAAAGATGAGAAAATTAAAATAGTTTTTCTGAACGCTTGGAGCAGAGGAATCCGTATCCGCCGTTTGAAATGCGGCATCAGCTTCCTCTTCTTTTTGTGCTTTCTTCTTGTGCTTTTTTTCGGTCTCATAGGCGTAGGGGCCATTGCTGTTTTGCCAGCGTGAGGAGGCATTGTCGGACAGATCTTCAAACGCATCCCCGTATGTATTGTCATATCCGCAGTAACTGCAGACTGCGGTCTGTGTCTCTTGTCCGCAAAATTTACATGTCATAGCGTTACCTCATTTCTGCAGCCGTTTGGCTGCGCAAAGTTCAAATATCAAAGGAATAGGGGATCATGTCTGCGGCACAATCCATATTTTTCTGCGGTACTCGTCCAATAGACGCGTGCCGAATTTTTCATAGACAGCCATGCGATACAAGTGGGAGGAGCGAATGTCCAGCGAAAGCATCGCATTTGGCGGCGCACTGGCCAGTTTCGTGACGAGGGGGATGCTCCCGCGGGATTTGATTTCCCGGAGCAGCAAGACGGCGCGCGTTCGAAATCCGAGTACCCTTGCATAATCGGGGAACGGCTGCGCTGGCATCTCATTGGTAATGCCGAGCATCAGGTGGAGCAGCCCGCGGCTTATGCGGCTGTAGGTGTACTGCCGTGTCTTGAACGCCAGAATCGCCTGCTCAAACGTATATCCGCAGAAGCGCTGCTTTTCCATTCGGTTGGCCAGCTCCTCTGAAATGTCGCAAAAGGAGCGGTAATCCCCGGCAGTCAGGCGGGCATAATTGAGATAGGAGGAAAAATCATTTGCGACGATGGGAAATACCGTGCCGTATAAGTCACACATTTTTTGGAAGACAGGCGCGGGAAGCGCGTTCTGCAGCGCAGGGGTGACTCCGTTTGCGCTTATCTCCGCCCGGATGGCCGAGGCAGAGCTGTAGGATGCTTCGCTTAAAACAGCGTCCGTGTGGGAAGCCCCCCGCCGCAGGATGCAAATCGGAGCGATCGGGCTTTGCAGCCGGCGAAGCGCCTTGATATACTCCATTCCGAGAAGGTCATTTGGGGAGGCAAGGAAGGAGGAAAGCGGCTGTTCTTCCTGCGCAAGGGACGATTTCAATGCCTCCTCCATAGCAGCGGCGTAAGTCGCCCCGCCTGCCAGGTTTTGACGGAGAACCGAGCGAAAGTGTGCTCCCTCCCGCAAAAGAAGATCCGCTCCGGCGGATAGTCCCTCCAGATTGGCGGACTCACTCCCAAAACAGAGGAAATCGACGCATCCCAGACGGTGGAGAAGAGAGACGGCGCCCCCTGCAAAGCGCTCCGCGCAGGCCGTCGCAAAGCAGACCGGCAGCTCCAGGACGAGATCCGCCCCGGCTTCCAGCGCCATATACGCCCGCTCCTCCTTGCAGAGAATGGCAGGAGCCCCTCTCTGGACGAAATCTCCGCTCATCACAACGACAAGGAAATCCGCATTCGTCTGCTGCCTGGCTTGCTCTAAGTGATAGAAATGTCCGTTGTGAAACGGGTTGTATTCTGCGACAATCCCTGTGACAATCATCCCCTTCTCCTCCTTTTTTGATATCATATCATACAATGATGTGGAGGTCAAAAGATATTTTGAGATCCGATTCTGTCATGTATGTACAAAAAAACAACATTTTTGAGCGGTTTTTTCTTGTATCCAAATAGAAAATATACTATAATGGAGTTATCCACCTGATCGGGAATCAGATGAGCGAAATTCATCATACTATGAAGGAGAGTTATGTCATGGCAATTATTGAGCGCTTAAAAGAGAGAGCAAAGATGGAAAAGAAGACCATCATTCTTCCGGAATCGATGGACAGGAGAACATTTGAGGCTGCTGAGAAAATCCTCAAAGAGGGCATTGCAAACCTGATTATCATCGGAACCCCCGAGGAAGTTGCCGCCAACAGTGAAGGGCTTGACATTTCCGGCGCGACCATTATCAATCCGTTCACGTACGAGAAGACAGAAGCGTACTTGGATCTTTTTGTAGAGCTGAGAAAGAAGAAGGGGCTTACGAAGGAAGAGGCCCGCAAGCAGGCGCTTGGCGATTATATGTATTATGCCTGCCTGATGGTGAAAGCAGGGGATGCAGACGGCGTCGTATCCGGCGCGTGTCACTCGACGGCCAACACACTGCGCCCCTCTTTGCAGATCATCAAGACAAAACCGGGCGTAAAGCTTGTCTCCGCATTCTTCCTGATGGAAGTTCCGAATTGTCCGTATGGAGCGGACGGAACCTTTATCTTTGCAGACAGCGGCCTGGAGCAGAATCCGGATCCGGAGAAGCTGGCAGCAATCGCCCTTTCCTCCGCAGAATCGTTTGAACTGCTTGTGGAGAAAGAGCCTCTTGTTGCGATGCTGTCCCACTCCACAAAGGGAAGCGCAAAACATGCGGATGTCGACAAAGTTGTAGCGGCAACGAAGCTGGCAAAGGAAGCAGCGCCAGAGCTGAAGCTGGACGGAGAACTGCAGCTGGATGCCGCCATTGTTCCGAGCGTTGGAAATTCCAAGGCGCCGGGAAGCCAGGTTGCCGGAAAGGCCAATGTCCTTGTATTCCCGGATCTGGACGCCGGAAACATCGGCTATAAGCTCGTTCAGAGACTTGCAAAGGCAGAGGCGTACGGCCCGGTATGCCAGGGAATCGCAGCTCCGGTCAATGACTTGTCCAGAGGATGCTCCGCAGACGATATCGTAGGTGTCGTTGCCATCACTGCAGTACAGGCACAGGCAAAATAATACCATCCCGTGCGGATACATAACTTACAAAAAGAAAAAAAACCGGTTGACAAATCCAATCACGCATACTATAATGTCTAAGTGTGCGTTGAGGAAACAGTACTGCCGGAGCGGGATGACTTGCCGAACATCTGGCTGTGCCGCATACGCTTGGCCGAGGATCAGGGAAGGAGTATGGCAGATGCAGCTGAATGTATCCGAGTTGTTTGCAGGCATTGGGAAGGAAGAAGAGTGGCACATTCCGTTGGAGATGACGCATGTTCGGATCCATGGGTGTCAATACCGGGTGACGGAGAAAGAAGAGGTGTCTCTTCGCATCCGCCATATCGGAAACCGCAAGGTGAAGCTGAGCGGATCGGTCCGGACCGTGCTGGAGGTTCCGTGTGATCGCTGCCTGCAGCCGGTCTCTCAGGAATTCTCCCTTGTGCTGGACAGAGAGCTGGACCTAAACGCAACGACGCAGGAACGTCTGGAAGCTTTAGACGAACAACCCTACATTGACGGTTACTGCATTGATGTGGAAGAGTTGGTTTATGGCGAGCTTGTCGTGAATATGCCGATGAAGGTTCTTTGCAGCCCAAACTGCAAAGGAATTTGTAATAGATGTGGTGCCAATCTCAATCTTGAGAAATGCCACTGCGGTGTCACGGAGCTTGATCCAAGAATGTCGGTGATTCGTGATATCTTTAATCAATTGAAGGAGGTGTAACCATGTCTATCTGTCCAAAGAACAAATCTTCTAAAGCAAGAAGAGACAGCCGTCGTGCAAATTGGAAGATGAGCGCACCAAATCTGGTAAAGTGCAGTAAGTGCGGCGCTTTGATGCTTCCTCATAGAGTGTGCAAGGCGTGCGGTTCTTACAACAAGAAAGAAATTATCCAGGTAGCGGATTAATTACAACGCAAAATGATCAAAGAGCGGAAAATCAGGAGTTTTCGAATAGTTCGAAAACTCCTGATTTTCCGTTCAGAAAGAAAAGCGGAGGAGCTGCTGCCTGCCATCGATCCATTGACAGAAAAAAACGGAAAAAAGTTTTAGGAAAATAATTTATTGCAAAAAAAATATTGATTTCTCTCATGCGATTTAGTATACTCGAGAAAACAGATCCCTGGGGCAGGCGCTCTGTGAGAATCAGGAAGAACAATCCGGGAATCTGTATCGCATTGCCGGGAGCGGCAAACGCTTTGGGCAATACAACACATTACCGTTTAGAGGAGGTTACTATGATTACGGTTGCTGTAGATGCAATGGGAGGTGACAATGCGCCAGATGAAATGATAAAAGGTGCGGTGGAGGCTCTGGCGATGCGTTCAGACATCGCGGTAATCCTGGTAGGAATCGAATCTGTCATAAGGGAGAAAATGAAGGCATATTCTTACGAGGAAAGCCGACTGAGAGTTGTCCCCGCGTCAGAAGTGATTGCCACCGAGGAACCGCCGGTGATCGCCATCCGAACCAAAAAGGATTCTTCCATCGTTGTGGGGCTGAATCTCGTAAAGAAAGGGGAGGCGGATGCGTTTGTCTCCTGTGGAAGCACAGGGGCCGTGCTTGTCGGAGGACAGCTGATCGTCGGCAAGATCAAAGGCGTAAAGCGCCCGCCGCTGGCTCCCCTGATCCCGACAACAAACGGGGTGTCGCTTTTGATTGACTGCGGAGCGAATGTAGATGCCAGAGCGGAACATTTGGTACAGTTTGCGCGGATCGGATCGATCTATATGGAGCATGTCATCGGGGTCAAAAACCCCAGAGTGGCAATTGTGAATATCGGTGCGGAGGAGGAGAAAGGAAACGCCCTCGTCAAAGAGACGATGCCCCTCTTGAAAGAATGCGCAGATATTCATTTCACAGGAAGCATTGAGGCGAGAGAAATTCCGTCAGGGCAGGCGGATGTCATTGTCTGCGAGGCATTTGTGGGCAATGTTATTTTAAAGCTGTATGAAGGCGTCGGGAAAGCGCTCATCGGACAGATGAAGGGCGCAATGCTGTCCTCTGTCAGAGGGAAGCTTGGCGCACTGCTCGTAAAGCCATCGCTCAAACAGGTGATGAAGAAGATGGATTCCAGCGAGTACGGCGGCGCTCCGCTTCTGGGATTAAACGGACTGGTCGTGAAAGCACACGGAAGTTCTAAGAGCAAAGAAGTCAAAAATGCCATCATTCAGTGTATCACATTTAAGGAACAAAATATCAGTGAGAAGATTCGGGAAAGCCTGAATCAGGAACAGAACAGGAGGAATGAAAATGGAGTTTGAAAAGTTGCAGAAAATCATTGCGGAAGTTTTAAATTTAGAGGAAGACGAAATCACGATGGAAAGTACATTCGTGGATGATCTGGGAGCGGATTCCCTGGATGTGTTCCAGATCATCATGGGAATCGAGGAGGAATTTGACATCGAGATTGCAAACGAAGCAGCAGAGCACATTGTCACAGTGGGAGACGCA